>JAIBAC010000220.1 GCA_019695375.1 Acidimicrobiia bacterium | reverse complement strand
CGCGCGCGGGGGCCGCCCCCGACGCGCCCGTCGTCGTGGACGCGATCGTCGCCGCGCTCCGTGAGCGCCCGCGCTCCACACGTCTGGTGCTCGTGTCCAGCGTGCAGGTGTACGGGGCGTGGGCGATCAGCCCGGTGCCGGTCACCGAGTCGGCGCCGCTGCGCCCCAACGAGGACGCCCCCGACGTCGCGCGCCTCGCCGAGATCGAGCGCCGCCTGCGCGCTTGGGGCGACGGCGCGAGTGGCGTGGCGGTGGCCGTCCTGCGCGTGGCGACAGTGCTCGGCCCCGGCGTCTGGGACGAGTCGTGCGCAGAGCTCCTCGAGCAGGGCCGTGTGGGTGTGGTCGGGGACAGGCCCGTGCGCCAGTTCGTCCACGTCGACGACGTCGCCGCCGCCGCCTGGCACTGCGTCGAGTTCGGCCTCGAGGGCGTCTACAACGTCGCGTCCGAAGGCTGGCTGACCGCGGAGGAGATCGACGCGATGGCACGCAGGCGCGGCCCCGTCGTGAAGCTGCGCCCCGACGAGTACCGGCGCTGGCTCGAACTGGTGCGACCCGGGGCGGGCAGCGTCGGCGCAGCCCGTGTGGCCCGCGACATCCATCCGTGCGTGGTCTCGACGACGCGCATCTCCGGTCGCGGCTTCCGGCCCGCGCACACCAACTCCGAAGCGCTGCGTGTCGGCCTCGACGCGGCAGCGCGCTGGCAGGCGAACGTCAAGCGATCGCGCCGTGCGGTGCGAGCCCCCCTCGCCATCGGGACCGCGGTGCTGCTCGGGGCGCTGTGGATGTCGCGCCGCCGTCACTGACCGGCGACACGGTCCCTGCACAGGGCCGCCACGGTCGCGCCGAGATCGGCGATCGGCACCGTCGCGGCGGCGAGCCCCGCACGTGCTACGGCGCCGGGCATGCCCCACACGACGCTGGTCGCCTCGTCCTGCACGACGACGCGGCCGCCGGCAGCGACGATCGCGCGGCTCCCGGCGGTGGCATCCGTGCCCATCCCGGTCAGCACCACACCCAGCGTCGCCGCCCCGAAGACGGCCGCCGCCGAACGCATCAGCGGATCGACGGCGGGACGGCAGTAGTGCTCGGGCGGCGACGCGCGGAGCGCAACCGACGCGCGCCGCGGCGTTCCACGCACGGTCATGTGGCGGTCTCCGGGTGCGAGGAGCACGTGCCCGGGCTCGATCGGCGTCCCGTGCGTGGCGAGGCGGACGTCGTGGCCGGTCTCGGCACCGAGTCGCTGGGCGAGGGGCTTGAGGAACGGTCCCGGCATGTGCTGGGCGACGAGCACCGGCAGCGGGAACGGTGCTGCGAGTCCGCCGAGCAGCGTCGCGAGTGCCTGGGGTCCACCCGTCGAGGAGCCGACCACGACGATGCGAGGTCTCGACGCGGCGGCTGGCCGGGTGGGGCCCGGCGCCGGTGTACCGGGCCGCAGGAGGCGCACGGCCTCGCATCGGCAGTGGGCCGGGCCGCCTTGAGCGGACCCGGCCCACGTGTGCGCCTTGGGGAAGCGGCGGGCGCTGCACCCGCCGTCGTACTGGAGCTCAGTCCTTGCCGAGCGTGACGAGGACGTCCTTGGTCGACCCACCGCGGTTGATCTCGAGTGTGACCTCGGTGCCGGGGTCGAAGGTGCGGAGCTTGACCTTCAGGCCCGACATGGTCGTGACCGGATCGCCGTTGACCGCCGTCACGACGTCGTCCTTCTGCAGCCCGGCTTGGGAGGCGGGACCGCCCGAGGTGACGTCGACGACCTGGGCGCCACCGTTGTTTGCGGCGTCGACACCGCGGATGCCGAGGAACGGATGGTCGGCCTTGCCGTGGTCGACGATGTCGTTGGCGACCTTGTGCGCCACGTCGATCGGGGTCGCGAAGCCGATTCCCTCGGCGCCGGCGTCGGAGACGCCGATCGCCGTGGTCACACCGATCACGTTGCCGTCCGCGTCGAGGAGGGCGCCACCGGAGGAGCCGGGGCTGATCGCGGCGTCGGTCTGGATCATGTCGACGAGGACGGAGTCGTCGGTGCGGACCTCACGTCCGAGTGCCGACACGATTCCCTCCGACACCGACGGTCCTCCCTCGAGGCCGAGGGGATTGCCGATCGCGACGACCGGCTGGCCGATCTGGAGCTGTGTCGCGGTGCCGAGCTGCGCCTTCGGCAGTCCGCTTGCCTCGACCTTGATGATCGCGATGTCGGTCTCGGGGTCGGTGCCGACGAGTGTCGCCGGGAGCGTCTTGCCGTCGGTTGTCTGCACCTGCATCTTCTGGGCGCCCTCGACGACGTGGTTGTTCGTCATGATCAGGCCGTCGTCGGTGAAGATCACACCCGAGCCGGAGCCCTGTCCCTTGCTGCCGGCGACCTGGATGTTGACGATCGCGGGCCGCACGCGCTCGGCGATGCCGACGACGTCGGTGCCCTTGAACGACGGTCCCGCGCTGGCGGCTGGTTGAGCCTGCTCCTTGACGACGGTCGTGGTGCCGGGCTTGTCGAACGCGCCGAGGCCCCAGGCTCCGCTGAGGGCGGCCGCGGCACCGACGACTGCAGCCACGATGGCTGCCGCGAACACACGGGCGGAGCCCGTGCGCTCACGCCGTTGCCTGGGCGCCTGGGGCGGGACCGGTGCCTGCGGCGCGGTGACGTGGTTCGGCGTCTCACCGGCGCGGTGGGGGACCGGTCCCTGCGGGGCGGGATCCGCCGCCGGCGCGGACGGAGGTGCCGGCTTCTCGTAGCGGGGGGGCAGCGGTGGGATGTTCCCCGGCATCGGGGCGGTCCAGTCGTTCATGTCCGCAGAACCTAAGTGTCGATCATGAGCCTGGGATGAGAGTTGGGCGAGAAGGTCCTGAGTGTGGAGGCCGTTTCACCGACGGGTCCAATAGGGGATTCAGGGGGCCTGTACATAGACTTTCGGTCGTGAGCCCCCGACCTATGACGCACGAGGCTCCGGATCGGTTCCTCGACAGCGAGGTCGCCCGGGTCGGCCTGCGTGGCGACGATCTCAGCCTCGACGAAGCCTGGCAGCACGTCAACGCGCCCGGCTGCGGGGGCCAGGTCTTCTTCGTCGGCGTCGTGCGCGCCGACGTGACCGAGACGGGCATCGTCGAGGCTCTCGAGTACGAGGCGTATGCAGGTGCAGCCGAGCGCGAGATGGCGGTGATCGCATCCGAGGCGGCCGCGCGCTTCGGCGCGGCACGTGTCGTCCTCAGCCACCGTGTCGGCATGCTCGCACCCGGCGACGCGGCCGTCATCGTCGGTGCGGGGTGTGCGCACCGTGCGGAGGCCTTCGCCGCGTGCCGGTACCTCATCGACGAGCTCAAGCGCCGCGTGCCGATCTGGAAGAAGGAATGGACCGCGGGCGGCGGCCGCTGGGTGCAGTGCACCCACGACGACGACCACGTCGAGTTCGGGGTCTGACGTGGCGTACCTGGGCCTGATGCTCCTGCTCGTGACGATCGGCTGCGTCGCCGTCTGGGTCAAGGAGCGGCGTCCGGTGCGTGCCGACTCGGTGGCCGAGTTCCGCCGCGGTCTCGACGCACTCGCCCCCCGCGACGAGCAGAGGGGCTGAGGTTGCCGCGCGATCTCGCGATCGACCTCGGGACCGCCAACACGCTGGTCTACGAGAACGGCCACGGCGTCATCCTGAACGAGCCGACCGTGATCGCGTTGAACACGCGCACGAACCAGGTGCTCGCGATGGGCCACGAGGCGTGGCGGATGATCGGCAAGACGCCGGGCCACATCGTCGCCGTCCGTCCCCTGCGCCACGGGGCGATCACGGACTTCGACGTGACCGAGCGCCTCATCCGTCTCGTGCTCGCCCGCGCGGGCGTCGGCCGCTACAGCCTCGGCAAGCCGCGTGTGCTCATCTGCGTGCCCTCGGCGATCACCGAGGTCGAGAAGCGCGCGGTCGAAGAGGCCGCGATGCACGCCGGTGCTCGTGCGGCGTTCCTGATCGAGCAGCCGATGGCGGCCGCGATCGGTGCGGGCCTTCCGATCCACGAGCCCGTGGGCTCGATGGTCGTCGACATCGGCGGCGGCACCAGCGAGGTCGCGGTCATCTCCCTCGGCGGCATCGTCACGCTCAAGGCCGTGCGGATCGGCAGCTTCGACCTCGACGCCGCGATCCAGGCGTTCGTGCGCAAGGAGTTCGGCACCGCGATCGGCGAGCGCACCGCCGAGGAGGTCAAGCTCGCGATCGGGTCCGCGTCGCCTGTCGACGAGGGGCGCAAGGCCGAGATGCGCGGCCGCGACCTGCTGACAGGACTCCCACGCATGGTCGTGATCACGCCGGAGCAGGTGCGCACCGCGATCGCCGATCAGGTCGACCAGGTCTGCGCCGCCGTCGTCGACTGCCTCGGGGAGACCCCCGCCGAGCTCGCCCAGGACGTGCTCACGTCCGGCATCTGGCTCACGGGCGGCGGCGCGATGCTCGCAGGCCTCGACACGCGCCTCGCGCAGGACACCCACGTGCCCGTGCACCTGTCCGAGGCGCCGCTCGAGTCCGTCGTGCTCGGAGCAGGAAAGGCACTCGAGTCCTTCGAGCTCCTCCACGACATCTTCATGCCGGTGCGTTGACGCCGCGTCTTGGATAAGGATCCGGCCAGCTGCGACGTTGGATGACGAAGGACGCGGTTTTGCGCGGATCTGTCATCCAAACCCGCTCAGGTGGCCGGATCGTCATCCAAGCGGAGGAGCCATTCGGCCGCCTCGCGCACGTAGCGGTCGCGGTCATGGGCTGCGGCCTCGATCGCTGCATCGGCTGCGGGGGTGTCGAACGCCGCGAGCGCCACGACCGCACGGCGCCGGACCGCGGGCTTCTCCCCCCGTGTGAGCGACACCACGACGCCGACCGTGTCGGGACGGCCGAGGGCGCCCAGCGCACCGGCGATCGCCTCGCGCACCAGCGGCGTCTGCTCGGTCTCCAGCGCGTCGACGAGGGCGTCGGCGGCGGCGCCGCTGCCGGAGCCGCCGAGGGCGAGCGCGGCGGCCTCGCGGCAGTGGGCGTCGTCGTCGGCGTCGAGGGTCGACTGCAGGCGCTCCCGCAGCGACGCGGCCGCGGCGGGATGGCGCCCGGTGGCCTCGGCGGCTTCACGCCGCACGGCGGCGTCCGGATCGCCGAGCGCGGTGTCGAGCACGGCGGCGAGGTCGTCGGGATCTGCACGCG
>JAIBAC010000219.1 GCA_019695375.1 Acidimicrobiia bacterium | reverse complement strand
GAGCTCGCCGCTGCCCAGGGTGAGGGACTCGGTGCCGCCGGGATCGACGTCGTAGATCGTCCCGCAGCGTTCGCACACGAGGTGCTGGTGGTCGAGGTCAGCGTTGGGGTCGTAGCGCTTCGCGCGCCCGGCGCCGGAGACCTCGGCGACCTCGCCCATCGCGCACATCTCGTTGACCGTGTTGTAGACGGTGGCGCGGCTGATCTCGGGCACGGCGGCGGCGGCGCGCTCGTGGATCTCCTCGATCGTGAGGTGCACGTGGTCGCCGTTCAGCGCCTGCGCGACGGCGCGGCGTTGCGCGGTCAGGTTCCAGCCGCGAGCGCGGAGTCGTGTGAGGAGGTCGGTCATCGCCGCCATGGTAATGCAGGTGGTCTAGGTTTGGAACGTGTCTAAGGCAGCCGGTGGGATGCCGGCAGCCGGGGGAGCCCAGCCATGCCATCGTTCCGGGACGCGATCGCGCAGCTGACGGCCGAGGGCGCGCCGTTCGAGATCGTGAACGAGACCGTCGGCGGCGTCGAGATGCAGGTCTACCGCAACCGCCAGGCCAACCTCCGCGACCTCTTCCTGGGCTCCGCCGGGTTCGGTGATCGCATCGCGTTCGTCCAGGGCGACGTGCGCTTGACCTTCGACGACGTCCATGCACGCGTTCGTCGCCTCGCAGCGGGGCTGGCCGGCCTCGGTGTCGGCGCCGGCGACCGTGTCGCGATCGTGGCGGCGAACTCCCCGGACTGGCTCGTGACGTTCTGGGCGACGCTCCTGCTCGGAGCCATCTCCGTCCCCCTGAACGCGTGGTGGAAGGGCGAGGAGCTCGCGTTCGCGCTCGATGACTGCGGGGCGAAGGTGGCCGTCTGCGATGCGCGTCGTACTGACATAGTCGCCGGCCTCGACGCCCCGATCGCCTCGCTCGAGCGTGTCGTGACCATCGGCGAAGAGCTCGACGCGATCGTCGCAGGCGAGACACCCGCCGCGGCAGTCGACGAGGCCGTGCCGATCGGCGAGGACGACGTCGCCGTGCTGCTGTACACGTCGGGAACCACGGGCAGGCCCAAGGGATCGATCCAGACGCATCGCTCCACGGTCGCCAACTTCATGAACATGTCGGTGCGCACGCTCGCCGCCACCATCGCCGCCGGTGACCGTGAGGCCGCCGGAGCGCGGCCGGCGCCGAGCCCGACGTCGCAGACCGCATGGCTGTTGATCGTCCCGCTGTTCCACGTGACGGGCCTGTTCACGTGTGCGGTCCCCCAGATCGTGATCGGCGGCAAGATCGTGTTCATGCCGCCGGGCCGCTTCGACCCCGACGTCGCGATGCGGGCGATCGAGGACGAGGAGGTGACCATCCTCTCGGGGGTGCCGACCGTCATGCAGCGGATCCTGGCGTCCCCGAACCTCGGCAAGTGGGACCTGACGACGGTGGCGCAGGTCTCCTATGGCGGAGCGCCGTCTCCGGAACGCCTGAGGGACGAGCTCGCCGAGCACATGCCGTGGCTCTCCGGTGGTGGACCGCTCACGGCGTACGGGCTGACCGAGACCGCCGGGGTCGTGTGCGTGAACTCCGGATCCGACTACGCGGAGCGGCCGGCATCGGTGGGGCCGCCGATGCCGACGCTCGAGGTGCGTGTCGTCGGACCCGACGGCGCCGACGTTCCGACCGGCGAGAAGGGCGAGATCTGGGCGAAGGGGCCGATCGTGTCGCCCGGCTACTGGAAGCGGCCCGAGGCCAACGCCGAGACCTTCACGGACGGTTGGTTGCACACCGGCGACGTCGGCAAGGTCGACAGCGACGGGTTCGTGTACGTGCTCGACCGCGCCAAGGACATGATCATCCGCGGTGGTGAGAACGTCTACTGCGCCGAGGTCGAGGACGTGATCTCTCGCCACCCGGCGGTGGCCGAGGCCGCCGTGATCGGAGTCCCTGACACCGACCTGGGGGAGACGGTCAAGGCGGTCGTGGTCGCCAGAAGCGGCGCCACCGTCGACGCCGGCGACCTCATGTCGTTCTGCGCCGAGCGACTCGCCCACTTCAAGGTGCCCGCAGAGGTCGAAGTCCGCGCCGCCGCGCTCCCGCGCAACCCGTCGGGCAAGATCCTCAAGTCGGTCCTCCGTGGCGAGGGCCACGCCTTCGTCGACGACGAATCCTCAGACGCCGTCCTCTGACCGGCTCGCTACCCGGAGCTGCGTTCGGACAGCCGGCGCCTGACCGCCGCGACGAGGGCGTCGGGATCGGACACCTTGGCGCCGTCGCGGCGCACGCTGAAGGTGTCGCGGGCGTTGCCGGCCTCGGTCGACACCTTGGCGAAGTGCACGTCGAGGCCTTCGTCGGTGAGGACGGCCGCGAGGTCCGAGAGCAACCCGACGCGGTCGGGAGCGCGCACCTCGACCACCGAGTACCAGTCCGACGACGAATCGTCGACATCGACGGAGATGGACGTAGAGCCTGCGGTGGCACGGTCGTAGCGGCCCGCGCGGTCGGCGAGGCGACGCTCGACGTCGAGCTCGCCGGCGAGGGCCGCGTCGACGTCGGCTGCCACCCGCGCCCACTTGGCCGCGGTCACCGAGTCGTCGTGGCTGTCGGCGACCGCCATCACGTCGACGGCGACACCGGTGCCGGACGTGTAGATGTCGGCAGTCCGCACGCTGATGCCGTTGGCGGCGAGGACTCCCGCGAGCAAGGCCAGCAGTCCCGGCCGGTCATGGGTGACGACCGAGACCGTCGCCCCATCCGGCTCCACAGCCGCGAGGCGGTCACCGCGCTCGAGCGCGTCGAGCATGCGCGCGTGTGACGCGATGCGCTCGGCGGGCTGCGCGACCAGGTAGCGGCGGCCGAGCGCGTCCAGGAGCGCCTCGACGGCGGTCCCACCGACGTCGTCCGATCGTGAGGCTGCCGCGACGGCGGCCGTGCGCTTGCGCGACAGCCTGTTGTCGACCTCGCGGCCCACGAGATCGCCCGCGTCGACGAATCCGCAGACCTTGCTGTAGAGCTCGGAGATCAGCTCGGCCTTCCACGGCGACCACGCGTTCGGGCCGGTCGCCCGCGCGTCGGCGACCGACAGGAGGTAGAGCAACCTCAGCTTCTGCGGATGGCCGATCTGAGCGGCGAGCCCCAGGACCAGTGCCTCGTCGTTGAGGTCGCGGGTCGTGGCGAACTCGCTGAGCAGCAGATGCTGCGCCACCAGGAACGCGAGCATCTCCTCGACGTCGGCGCCGAAGCCGATGCGTTCGCACAGCCGGCGAACGAGTACGACACCCACGCGTGAGTGGTCACCCGGTGTGCCCTTGCCGATGTCGTGCAGGAGCGCCGCGAGGTGGAGGATCTCGGGTCTCTCGAGCTCGGCGTGGACCGCCGCGAGGTGGGGATCGGGGTCGTCCGCGAGGCAGCGGGCCTGCTCCAGCGTCCGCCAGCAGTGGGCGTCGACGGCGAGCTCGTGCAGGGGGTTGTGCTGGGTCCTGGCGCGGGTCTTCGACAGCTCCGGCAGGTAGCGGACCCAGAGCCCGGTGACGTCGAGGAGCTCCCAGCCTTCGCGCGGCCCGTCGGCGAGGAAGCGGACGAGCTCGTCGCGGGCGTCGGCGGTCCACGCCACGTTCCCGGCGGTACCGCTCGCCTCAGCCCATGAGAGCGTTATCGGACCCGGCGCCACGACCGACGCGAGGCGTGCCGCCGCGAGCGCGGCGACGGGGTCGGCGGCAGGTGCCGCGCGGTTCGTGCGCTCGAGGCGGTCGTCGAGCACCGCGAAACCGTCGGGTACGTTCACGCGTCTGGGCGGGTGCAGGATCGTCAGCGCATGGCGGCTGAGGCGGGCACCGATCTCGCGGCAAGCCGTGAACAGCTCGCGCATCAGGGTGTCACGGGGATCGTCGCCGTCGCATCTCAGTGCCGCCGCCACGGGATCGAGGTACTCGCGCAAGAGACGGTCGTCGCGCTTGCCCGCGACCTCGTGCATGGCCGCGCGGACGCCGAGGAGGAGGTCGAGGGCGTCGTCGAGGCCGGCGTCGAGCTGCAGCCACCGCAACGTCTGCAGATCACGGAGGCCGCCGCGGCCTTCCTTCACGTGCGGTTCGAGAGCGCTGCCGCAGTCGCCGTAGCGCGCATGCCGCGCGTCGAGGCTCTCCATCAGCTCACGTTCGAGCGCGCTGGCGTGCTTCGGGCGTCTGCGTGCGAGCTTGTCCGCGAGCGCGTCGGGCAGGGACGCCTCGCCCGCGAGGAGACGCGCGTCGTACAGCGTCGTGGCGATGACGGGGTCCTCCCGCGCGGCCTGCACGCACTCCTTGACCGTGCGAACCGCGTAGCCGAGCTCGAAGCCGAGGTCCCACAGCGGGTAGAGGACGTCGCGGGTGACGGCCTCGACCTTGTCGGCGCGCAGGCTGTGGAGCACCAGCACGTCGACGTCGGAGCACGGCGCGAGCTCGAGGCGGCCGTAGCTGCCGACGGCGCACAGGGCGACACCGGGGGTCGCCACCACCGCATCACCGACCGCGGTGAGCACAGCCGTGTCGACCACTGCCGTGCGCTCCCGCGCGGATTCCGTGCCTCCCCATCTGGTCACGGCGTCACGGTACCCGCGCGAACATTGCGGCGTGAACGCCCCGCTGGTCGCGACGACCCTTGGCGCGGCCGGAGCCGCCGTACTCGTGGTTCAACTCGTCCGCACCTGGCTCCAGATGCGCCGCGTCGCCGCCGCGTCGGCCGTCGCGGACGGCGACGACTCGGTGCACGAGGCCGATCCCGTGGCGCTCGCAGCACTGGAATGCGTGATCGTGTCGCTCGGGATCCCGGCCGGATGGATGTGGGCCGCGGGCCTCGGCGTCCTCGGGCTCGTGGCCCTCCTGCGTTACGCGCGCAGGACCCGCGTGGTCGTCACACCCGCAGGGATCGTGTTCGGGTCGGGCACTGCGGCCGCGACGCTGCCGTTCGACGAGCTGGGGTCGCTGGTGCCGGCGCCGCGCAACGGGTCGTTGCGCAGCTACGGCACCCTCGGCTTCGCCGACCCGAGCGGTGCCTGGGTCGGCGTCGTGCGACCGGCGGCGCTGCGCCACCCGGCCGTCGTCGTCGCGACCGCCGTGGCGCGCAGCCGGGTCGTCCGCCACGACGGCGAGGACGGCTGGCGAGCACCGGGCGCGGCACCACCGAGCGGTCGCCTCCCGTACTTCTCACGCTGACCGCCGCCCCGCTCCAGCGGTTCGGG
>JAIBAC010000218.1 GCA_019695375.1 Acidimicrobiia bacterium | reverse complement strand
TCGACCGATTCGACCAGGACGACCTCGCCGGGGAGCGCCTGCGCCGCTACCTCGACTCCAACGGCCTCTTCGCGTGAGAGGGGCCCGGCCGCGCCGGACCCCTCTCACGTCCTGAGTCCGCAACCGCCGCTGGACGGTCAGTAGGTTCCGGCGTCCACCGACGACGAGTCCCAGGTGGAGTAGGTGTCCCATGCCTCGTCGGCCGTGGCTCCGTACTCGAGCGACTGCTGGTTGAGGTCGTAGGCGTTCTCTGTGTCGCCGGCGAGCCATGCTGCCGTCGACTCCTGGTAGGCCTCGTTGCTGGCGTCGGTGTAGGTCTGGTACGTCTCGCCGAGGCCGTTCTCCCATGCGTCGGTCGCCGTGACCGGGTCCTCGAGCGAGGTGTCGTCGGAGTAGTCCTGGATCATCGAGTAGGACGTGGTACCGCTGTCGACGGTGTAGTCGTCGGTCGTGCCGTAGCCGTCGACGCTGCTGTAGTCGGCGACACCGCCGTCGAAGGTGTAGTCGTCGGTCGTGTCGTCGACCTCGGTGGAGCCGAGGACGCTGAGCTCGTCGGTGGAGTCGAACGCACCGATGGAGTCGTCTGGCTCCACCGAGTCGAGGTATCCGAGGTCGTCGATGCCGTCCGGGCCGTACGTGGGCTCGTCGTGGACGTGTCCGGTGCCGCCGATGTAACCGACGTCGGTCTGAGACGTGAACACGTCGTCGCAGGTCTCGACGGTGTCGTCGAGCGGGGTCGTGACCCCGTCGGCCTCGACGATCGTGTCGAAGACACCGTCGTTGTCGCTGTCGACGACCGCTGTGTCGAGCTCACCGTCGACGTCGGTGTCGGCCACGATCACGTCGGCGGTGCCGTCACCGGCGACGTCGGCGACGACGGCCTCCGTGCTGCCGTCCATGCCGACGTCGACCTCGACGCTCTCCTCTCTGCCGTCACCGTCGAGGTCGGAGAAGGCGGCGGCCGTCTCGACCTCGCCGTCCTGGTCGAGGTCGATGATCGCGCCGTCGGCGTTGCCGTCGAAGTCGACGTCGGCCGTGACCGCGTCTGCAACCCCGTCACCGGTCACGTCGAAGGGCCCGTTCAGCATCGCGTCGGTCTCGCGGTCGCCGTCGAGGTCGATGGGTGTACCGGTCACCTGCTTGATCTGGTCGCTCATGATGGATCCTCTTCTCGCATGCCCCTTGGGGCGGGTGGATCGTTACGGAGCAGTTGATGCAACGCCGCGGTACCGAGTTCCCGCGTCGAGGTGAAATTCGTGCCCGGCACGGGCCCAGGTTCCGCACGCGGATGGGCGCATGAGGACGGCGGTAGTGTCGCCGCATGCAGCACCGCTCCGACGTCCTGGTCCTCTTCGGCGCGACCGGCGACCTCGCCCACAAGAAGCTGTGGCCGGCCCTGTTCCAGCTCCACCGCAGCGGGAAGTGGCGCGTGCCCGTGGTCGGAGTGGCTTCGTCGCCGTGGTCCGCCGGAGAGCTGCGCGACTACGCCGCCAGATCACTCGCCGACAACGCCATCTCCCACACCGCCGCCGACTTCGCGGAGTTCTCGCGCGAGCTCGACTACGTCTCGGGCGACTACACGAGCCCCGAGACGTTCGAGAGCCTCGCGGCGACGGTGCGGTCCAAGGGCGCCAGGCACCCGCTGTTCATGCTCGCGATCCCGCCGTCGCTGTTCGAGACCGTCGTGACCTCGCTCGACGCGTCCGGCCTCGCCGGCGGCGCCCGCGTGATGGTCGAGAAGCCGTTCGGACGTGACCTCGCGTCGGCCCGCGACCTCAACGCGATCCTCCACGACGTCTTCCCGGAAAGCCGCATCTTCCGCATCGACCACTTCCTCGGCAAGGAGCAGGTCGAGAACCTGATGGTCCTCCGGTTCGCGAACACGCTGCTCGAACCGGTATGGAACCGCAACTACGTCGACAACGTGCAGATCACGATGGCGGAGTCCTTCGGCGTGCAGACGCGGGGCAAGCTGTACGAGGGACTCGGTGCGATCCGCGACGTGTTCCAGAACCACATCCTGCAGATCGTGACGCTGCTGGCCATGGAACCACCGTCGGACGCGACGCCCGAGGCGCTGCGCGACGAGGTGATCAAGGTGCTGCGCGCGGTGAAGCCGCTACGCCCGCGGGGAGTGATCCGCGGCCAGTACGACGGGTACCGCGGCGAGGACAACGTGTCGGCCACCTCCCACGTCGAGACGTTCGTGGCCGCGACGCTCGAGATCGAGTCGTGGCGCTGGGCGGGAGTTCCGTTCCACATCCGTGCCGGCAAGGCCCTCGCCGAGTCGGTCACCGAGGCGGTCGTCGAGTTCAAGCAGCCGCCGCGGCTGCTGTTCGCGCAGGCTTCGCACGCGTCGGAGCCCGACCGCATCTCGTTCCGGCTCGCGGGTCGCGACGGCGTCGGCATCCGCATGCAGGTCAAGCACCCCGGCGACGACATCGTGACCGAGCCCGTCGAGCTCGCGATCGACTACGAGTCCACGATCGGGAGCCGCATGGACGCCTACGCGCGGCTCCTCTTCGATGCGAGCGAAGGCGACGCTCGTCGCTTCTCACGCCAGGACGCCGTCGAGGCGCAGTGGCGCGTGGTCGACGCCGTCCTCGACCTCGGCGGCGAACCGCTGCTGTACGAGCGCGGCTCGTGGGGCCCGGAGCCCGCGGCTGCGGTTCCGGGCAAGCAGGGCTGGGTTCCGTTGCACTCCGGAGCGCCCTGAGGGCACACTCCTCCGATGGGAGCAGGCACCTCTGACGAGCCACAGGAGAAGCTGCGCACCGGCCGCGTCGGCCGCGCACGCAGGTCCGGTGGCCTCGGGATTCGCAGCGGAACTGGCTTCGCGCTCGCCGGCATGCGTGGGCTCGGGCGCTCCGACGAGCGCAAGGCCGACCTCTACGCAGACGCGCATCGCAAGGCGGCCGAGCAGATGCGCCTCGTGCTCGGCCAGATGAAGGGTGCCGCGACCAAGCTCGGCCAGCTCGCGAGCTTCGTCGACAACGGCATGATCCCGCCCGAGTACCGCGAGATCTACCAGGAGGTGCTCGCCGAGCTGCGTGACAGCGTGCCGCCGATGACGACGGCTCAGGTCGCCGAGGTGTTCGAGGCCGACCACGGTGGTCCGCCCAGCGCCGTGTTCGCCGAGTTCGAGGACGAGCCGATGGCCGCCGCCTCGATCGGGCAGGTGCACCGCGCCCGCCTCTTCGACGGCACGCGAGTCGTGGTCAAGATCCAGTACCCGGGCATCGCCGACGCGATCCGCGCCGATCTCAAGAACGTGAAGGCGTTCACGTGGCTCGTGCCGCTCTTCGCGCCGGGGCTGAGCGCCGACGCCTTGATGGCCGAGGTGGAGCGAAGCCTGCTCGAGGAGCTCGACTACCGGGCCGAGGCGGCGCACCAGCACCGCTTCGCCGAGGCGTACCGCGGCCACCCCTTCATCGTCGTCCCCGACGTCGTCGCCGAGCTGTGCGGTGAGCGCACGCTCGTGGCCGAGGAGGTGAGCGGTGCCGGTTTCGACGAGATCTGCGCCGCGGACCAGGCCACACGCGACCGTGCCGGCGAGATCCTGTTCCGCTTCGCGTTCGGGACGCTGTACCGCCTCGGGTTCTTCAACGCCGACACCCACCCCGGTAACTACGCGTTCCTCGACGACGGACGCGTGGTCTTCTACGACTTCGGCACGACGAAGGTGCTCGCGCACGAGACGTTCCGCGAGTTCGTCGGCCTCGCGCGGCTCCTCATGGACGGCGACGTCGACGGCCTCTTCGACGAGTGCGTGCGGACCGGGTTCATACCGAGGCCCGACCGCGTCGACCCGACCCGCTTCTACGGTTGGCTGCGGGCCCAGCTCGGTGAGCTCATCTGCGACGACGGGGTCGTGACCGTGACCCCCGAGATGGTCGCCGACGCCGTCGCGTCCGCCGGCGACCCCCGCAACGACTGGTACTCGCTGACACGCCAGCTCGACGTCCACCCCGAGGCGATCCTCATCGGGCGGATGGAGATCGGAATCATCGCCGTGCTCGCGCGGCTGAGCGCGACCGCCAACTGGCACCGCATCGCGAGCGAGTGGGTCCACGACGCCGCGCCCAGCACCGACCTCGGCCGTCTCGACGCCGAGTTCTTCGCGTCACGCTGACCCGCCCCCCGCCAAACGCGGGCAGGAACACGCACCCACACGTCAGGTCACCCGCGTTTGGGCACCGCCCCCCGCCAAACGCGGGCAGGAACACTCGCTCAGGCGTCACATTGCCCGCGTTCAGGAGGAGGGGGCCGCGGCTTGGCGCTTGCGTTCGCTGCGGCGTTCGGCCTCGAGGCGTTCGAGGTCGACCTCGGAGCGGTCGACGAAGGTCATGGCGGCCGCGATGGCCGGGTGGACCTCGGCGATGGTGTCGTGCATCGCCTGAGCGATACGCCGGTAGGAGGGGTGGCCCTGCGCCGACGAGCGCAGCTCGATGACGTGGAACGCCTCGCGCACGTTCATGTGCATCACGAAGCGCATCCGGTACGCGAGGCAGACGGCGTACTGTGCCGCGTGCGGCACCTCCGCCGCGAGGCTCTGGTACAGCTCCGCCGAACGGTTCAAAGCCTCACGGAAGCGCCCACCCGCGCCGGCCTCGTCGACGACCTCGGGCACCTCGTAGCCGAGTTCGGGCGATGCGCCCAGCTCCTGCCACTCGACGGTGAGCAGGCGGTGGCGCTGCAGGTCGCGGAACGCGCCGTAGTCCGCGACGACGTCGAAGCGGTAGCCCACCCGCTCGAAGCCGCGCCCGGGGCGATGACGCCGGTTCGTGCGCTGTCCCACCGCGGCGGCGATGATCCGTGCGCGGTCCTCCACACCCAGCGCGCGCACCCGTGCGAGCAGGGCGTCGTCGGCGAGATCCGAGTGCGGGTACAGCGCGGCAGCCGCGACCTTGGCCTCGGCGTCGGGATCCCAGTCGGTGAGGGTCACACCCGCACCCGGCACCGCGCTACCGGGCGGTACCTCGGTCGACACCGTCAGGTCGGCCTCGGCGGGGGCGAGGCCGAGCTCGGCGGCCAGACCGTCGAGGGCGCGCCGCGTCGACGCCAGGTAGTCGCTCCAGGCGCCGCCGCGCTCGGCGATGTCCACACGACGCACGAACGCGGGCACGACGGCGTCGAGCTCGTCCTTCATCATGGCTCCGTACTGGCGCGCCTCGGCGAGAGGGC
>JAIBAC010000026.1 GCA_019695375.1 Acidimicrobiia bacterium | reverse complement strand
GCGGGGGCAGTTGACATTCGGTTGCGGTTGACATACGGTTGCGCGATGGACACGACGATTCTCGACACCGAACCGCGCGAGCTCGCCGAGCTACTGCTCGACGCTCATGGCGACTCACCGCAATGGCTCGACTCGTTCGTGGAGGCCATCGTGCGCGGCCGCCGCGGTGACCTGGGCCGGGTGCTGCAGGTGTGGGGGCTGAACGCGTCCGAAGCGGCGGGGATCTTCGGCGTATCCCGCCAGGCGCTGAGCAGATGGCTCACCGACGGCACGCCTTCGGCCCGCGCCGCCCAAGTAGCAGATCTGTCCGCCGCGACCGACCTGCTGGTGCGCTACGTCAAAGCGGAACGCATACCCGCCATCGTGCGGCGCCCGGCAGACCGACTCGACGGGCGGACCCTGATCACGCTCGCCAAAGAGAGATCGCCGCGAGCCGTGCTCGACGCCTGCCGCACGATGTTCGACTTCTCCACTGTCTGAGCCGTGAACGACGAACTACTCGCCGACGGCCATTTGTGGTTGCGGATTGCCGATCCATCATGGCGCGACCCGCTGAATCCTGCCTATGCGATGCGCTCCGGTGGACGCTGGAACCCGCCGGGCAGCTTCCCGGCTCTGTACGTCAACGAAGATGTCGTGACCGCTCGGCTCAACCTGAGACGCTTTATCGCCGGCTGGCCGTACGAACCCGAGGACCTCAAAGACGACTCGGGCCCGGTGCTCGTGGCCGCGACCCTGCCACGAAACCAGCGTGTCTGCGACGCCCACACACCGCAGGGCATTGACGCCGTGGGGCTGCCAACGACATACCCGCTCGACCGCCGTGGCCGCACCGTCCCCCACGACGTGTGCCAAGCGATCGGCCTCCGAGCCAGACAGCTCGGCCTACGTGGCGTCAGGTGCCGGTGCGCGCCGAGCCCTGACGGCGCCGGACGAGAGCTGGCCTGGTTCCCGGCCACCATCCGCAGCCACGCGACAGAGCGGCACCGCCTCGCATACACAGACTGGTTCTGGTCGTGACCAGCCACTGAACCCCACAGCGCCGGCGATGGCAGGGCTCGCTCGAACCACGCCGCGTCGCCGGCCGCGAATGCGACGACGTCGCTGCGGGTGGCGGCAGCGCAGTGAGCGGCCCGGCCACGAAACGGCACGTCGGATCGCAGTCGCCGCACGAGGGACCACCGTCGAACTGAGTCGGAAGGACGAAGCGCACTACGGCCTTCACCTCATCGCCAGCGGTAACGCCGAGAAGATGGTCGATCGGGCCCAGTGTCTCGTCGACGACGCCGGTTGGTTGATTGGATTGGAGCGGACGACGGGATTCGAACCCGCGACCCTCACCTTGGCAAGGTGAAGTCGGGCGTCCACACCAGACCGGCGAGTGCCCTGACCTGCACCTCCGTCCAGCCCGTCATCCGCCGAACCCGCACCGTAGTAGACCGGTCTACGATCACCGGCCGGTTGAAGCCGCCCGGATGGATCCTCAGGGTTCATCCGACTTGTCGGTGGATGTTCCCAGCACATGCGCGAGCCGCGGGAAGTCCTTGCTTGCGATCTCCCACAACAGGTCGGGATCGACGCGATGGTATGCATGTGCGAGCACCACCCGGACGGCAATGAGCTCACGCCAACCTGCGGCTGGATACTGCGCTCGAGTCTCGTCCCCGAGGCGGCTTGCTGCTTCGCCCGCGACCTCGACCGCACGCTCGAGTGCAAGCTGCGCGATCTCATCGGTTTCGATGAGGTCCCGTCCGCGGGCAACGATATCGGCGACGACAGCGCAAATGCGTCGGATGTCGTCCAGCCGTTTGGCATCGCTTCGGCTCACAACGTGACCGCGTCGCGGCGAACGTCGTCGTCCCCGACCAATAGGCTTCCCAGCGAGACCACGTCGACAGTCCGCCCGATAAAGTCCTCGATGTCGAGTTTGATCCTCGCGAGATCAAGGAGCGACGCTCCTGGCTCGAACTCGACGAGGAGATCGATGTCGCTCTCCGGTGTCTCGTCACCGCGTGCCACAGAGCCGAAGATCGCCACCGATCGGCCTCGATGGCGCGAAACGATGGCTTTGATCTCGGCACGGTTCGCTTCCACCAAGGCCCGCAACGGCCGCATCGCAACGTCGCTCACGACCGTAAGCCTAGAAGGAGCGGAATCCAGATCGGCGGCGTCCCGCCAAGTGGTGGAAGTGGGCATGACCCTTGGCGATCGGTGTCGAGGTTGGGCGGCGGGAAGTTCGGGTGCTGTCGGGCTGGCTGTGTCGGGGGGCTGGTCGATGGGGGCCATGGATTGTTCGGAGAGTTAGCGGCGGTCGTTGCTGGCCCAGTCATCGTGTTGTTCGATCAGGACGGCACCGACGAGGCGCGGCACCGAGGCGTCGTCGGGGAAGATCCCGACGACGTGGAGCGACGCTCTATCTCCTTGTGGACCCGCTCGAGCGGATTCGTCGACGCGATCTTCATCCAATGCGCCCGTGGGAACGTGGCGTACGCGGTGACATCGGCCTCGGCGGCGGCGAGGATCGCGGCAGCTTTGGGGAACTGCCGCTCGAGCACAGTGGCCAGGCCGCGGATGGAGCGGACGACGGGATTCGAACCCGCGACCCTCACCTTGGCAAGGTGATGCTCTACCAACTGAGCCACGTCCGCGTGTGGGGGGCATCATAGCCCGGGTGCGGCGCCGCGTTAGAGGTCGAGAGCCGCGGCGAGGTCGTGCCAGGCGGTCTGGGGCACGGCCGCGGTGCCGTCGATGACCTGGATGCAGACGTGGTCGGCGCCGGCGTCGTGGTGGGCGGCGATGCGGGCGCAGACAGTGTCCACATCTCCCCAGGCGACGACGAGGTCGACGAGGCGGTCACTGCCGCCATCGGCGAAGTCGGCGTCCGTGAGCGTGGGGTCGACGCGGCGCAGGTTGTTCGCGTAGTTGGGGAGACCGGTGTAGATGCGGGTGTGCGTGCGGGCGACCTCACGTGCGCGGTCGGGGTCGGTCTCGAGCACGACCGCCTGCTCGACGGCGAGGAGGGCGTCGGCGCCGAGCGCCGCACGCGCCGACGCTGTGTGCGCGGGCGGCACGAAGTAGGTGAGGGCACCCGCCGCGCGCTCACCGGCGAGGGCGAGCATGCGCGGCCCCAGCGCCGCGAGGACACGGCGTGGCTCGGCAGTAGGGGGCGCGGCCACGAACACCGCACCGTCCATGGCGTCGAGGTAGTCGACCATCGCGGAGTAGGGCCGGGAGTAGTCCATCCCGAGCAGGCCCTCGACCATCGGCTGGTGGCTGACGCCAAGGCCGAGCACGAAGCGGTCCGGATACGCCTCCGTCAGGGTCTTGTGGGCCGCGGCGGCAGAGCTCGGTGCACGTGCCCAGATCTGGGCGACACCGGTGGCCACGACGATCTCGTGACCTCCGCGCAGCAGCAGTGATGCGCTCGTGAACGCCTCGCGGCCGACGGCCTCGGGCACCCAGACACAGCCGAAGCCGAGGTCCTCGAGCTCACCCACCGACGCTGCCGCCTCGGCCGACGGCACCTGGTCGAGCTGGAACGTCCAGATCCCGTAGCGACCGACATCTGGTGGGGCTGGATCCAAGACGACCTCGTCCTCGGAAGCGGGGACTCATTATCGCGGCCGCGTCTGCCGACATGTCAGGGACGACAGAGTTTCGCGGAGGGAACTGCATGGAAGCGATGTGCGACTGGTGCGGTCAGGTCGTGCCGATCAGCGTGGACGGCACTTGCTTTCTGGGCCACCCCGTGTCGGCGTCGGCAACGCGGTCGGCGAGCGCCGCCGCCGAGATCGACATCGCGGCACCACCACCACTGCCGGCCGACACGGTGGCGCCGGTGCCGGACTTCACCGCGATCACCCCGGACCCGACGCCGGCACCGATACCGGCACCACCACTTCAGGCGGATCCAGGTCCCGTCCCCGTCTCACTGCCGCCGCAGCCACCGGTCTTCGCCGCTGCCCCCCCGATGCCGGCCGCCCCGCAGCCCCCCCACGCCCCGATCGTGCCGCCCCCGGTGCCGGCACCGCCCGTCCCCGTCGGAATCGGAGCGCCGTCGATCCAAGGCCAGTCGGCCCCGATGCCGTCGGAGAACCCTGTCGACGCCGCGTTCGCGCCTCTGATCGACCCTGCCCCGCCAATGTCGGACACCCAGCGCATTCCGATCCCAACAGCGCAGGCACCCGCACCGACGGGTCCGGCGCTACCCCCACAGGCTCCGACCGGCCCCGGATGGCAGGCTGTCCACATCGCCGACGACGTCGCCGTCTTCGAGTACCGGCCACCGCACGCCACGTCGCCCTCCGACGACGTCGTGGCCCACCTCCCACCGCCGACCGTGGTACCCGCGCCGCCAGCGGGGCAGGCGGCCGCGCCGGTGAGCGCCGCCGACGTCGCCGGGTTCGCCCCCGGCGACGAGCTCGACATCCCCGAGAAGGGATCGAAGACCCGTCAGATCGTGCTGCTCGCGATCCTTGCGGTCGTCGTTCTAGCGGCTGTGCTCGCGTTCGCCGTCGGGCTCATCTGACCCCCTACGCCCGCCCCGACGAGCCGAACCCGCCCTCGCCCCGAACCGTCTCGCCGAGCTCGTCGACCTCGACGATCTCGACTGCCGCGTGTTGAACCAGCACGAGCTGCGCGATGCGGTCACCGGGCTCGATCGTGAACGTCTCGACGCGGTCGTGGTTGACGACGAGCACCGCGATCTCGCCGCGGTAGCCGGCGTCGATGAGGCCGGGCGAGTTCACGAGCCCGATCCCGTGGCGGCGCGCGAGGCCCGAGCGCGGCAGCACGAGCCCCGCCCAGCCGTCGGGGATCGCGACGGCTAGACCCGTCGGCACCGCTGCGCGCTCACCGGGCGCGAGGCAGCACCTCTCGACGGCACGCAGATCGCAGCCGGCGTCACCGGGGTGCGCATAGGTGGGCAGGACGGCATCGGCTCGCAGGCGCCGGATCGGGACTCGCATCCGCCAATGGCTACCAGGACTCTGCCGGGCGGCCCCTCGGGCCGGTCAGCACGTGCTGTATCCGCAGCTCCGGCACTTGCCGCAGCCCTCTGCGAACTCGAACGCGTACTCCTGGCACTCCGGACAGATCTCCCTGGCAGCCTCGTCTTCGGCCTCGATCACCATGTCATCGAGCCTCGCCCCCGACGTGGGCGACGCCGCGAAGTCGTCGGGGAGGTAGTTGTTCTCGAGGAGCTTCGCGAGGGCATCCACGACCGAGAGCACGCGCTGGTCACCGAAACCGATCGATGAACGCCCGCCGATGCCGCGGAGCTGCTCGACGACGAACTCGACGGGGATGCCGCTGCGCAACGCCAGGGACGCGAGGCGTCCGATCGCCTCGCTCATCGCGGTTAGATCCGAACCGGCCTTGCCGAAGACGACGAACACCTCGAACGGTGCGCCGCCGAGTTCGGTCACGAACACGTTCATGGTGCCGAGGGGGGTGGGAACGCGGAACCGCCGCGACGGCAAACCGTCGACGCCGTCGGGCACCGGCCGCGGCAGCACCCGCCGTGCCGACTCACCTGATCGCGCGTCCGCCGTCGACATCGAGGCCGCCCCGGCCGCTGCCGCCGACTCCGACGTGTCGACGCCTGCGGCATCGGAACGGCGGGCGGAGACCCCGGCGTTGAGCACCTGACGTCTCCGCGAGCCCTCGCGGAACACGGTCACGCCCTTGCAGCCGAGCTCGTGCGCGAGACGGAACACCTGGTCCACGTCGTCGGGGCCGGCACCGCTGGGAAGGTTGACGGTCTTGGACACCGCAGCGTCGACGTAGCGCTGGAACGCCGCCTGCATCCTCACATGCCAGCGCGGCTCGATCTCGTGCGCGGTCGGGAACAGGGCGGCAAGCTGCTCCGGTACACCGGGCACCGAGCGCACCCGTCCCGTGCGCACGATCTCGGCGAGCACCTCGGGGTCGTCGATGCCGTGGCTGTCGAGCAGCGCGCGCAGCTGAGGGTGCACCTCGTCGAGGACACCGCCGTCGAGGACCCTGCGGTGCATGCTGCCCGCGAACAACGGCTCGATGCCCGACGAAGCGCCAGCGATGATCGAGATCGTTCCCGTGGGGGCGATCGTCGTGCGCGTGGCGTTGCGCATCGGCCGGTCGACCTCGCCGTAGTGGGAGTGCTCCCAGTTCGGGAAGCAGCCGCGTTCGTCGCCGAGGGCCTCCGACGCGCTGTCGGCCTCGAACTGCACGAACCGCGAGACCTCCCCCGCGAGCGCCAGCGCGTCCTCGGAGTCGTACGGGATGCCGAGGCGGATGAGCACGTCGGCCCAACCCATCACACCGAGGCCGATCTTGCGGTTGCCGTCGCGGGTCATGGCGGCGATCTGGGGAACCGGGAAGCGGCTCACCTCGACCACGTCGTCCAGGAAGCGCACCGCTGCGTGCACCACGGCACGGAGCTCGTCCCAGTCCAGCGTCATGGCTCCACCACCGGCGCCGGACACGAATCGGTCGAGGTTGATCGAGCCGAGCGTGCACGCCTCGTACGGCAGCAGGGGCTGCTCTCCGCACGGGTTGGTGGCCTCGATCGCTCCCAGGCTCGGGGTCGGGTTCGTGCGCGCCTCGTTGATGCGGTCGAGGAACACGAGCCCGGGGTCACCGCACTGCCAGGCCGCGTCGACGATGCGCTCCATCAGCTCGCGGGCGCGGATGGCCCCGACGGTCTCCCCGGTGCGTGGGTTCACGAGGTCGACACGGTCGTCGGTGCGCACACGGACCATGAAGTCCTCGTCGACGCCGACGGAGATGTTGAAGTTCGTGATCGCGGACTCGTCGGCGAGCTTGCACTCGATGAACTCGACGATGTCGGGGTGGTCGTAGCGAAGCACCGCCATGTTGGCACCCCTGCGGGTGCCACCCTGACGGACGTGCTCGGTGGCGGCGTCGAAGACGGCGAGGAACGAGACCGGCCCCGACGCGACACCCGACGTCGACGCGACGAAGTCGTTGCGTGGTCGTATGCGTGAGAACGAGAAGCCGGTACCACCACCGCTCTTGTGGACCAGAGCTGCGTTCTTGAGCGTCTCGAAGATCGAGTCCATCGAGTCTTCGAGTGGCAGCACGAAGCACGCTCCGAGCTGCTGTGCCTCGCGACCGGCGTTCATCAACGTCGGCGAGTTCGGGAGGAAGCGCAAGCTGCGCATCATCGACTCGAACACCCGAGTCCAGTGCACGTGGGCGTCGTCGGCCTCGTCGGTGAGCACAAAACGCCGCTCCGCCTCCGCGACGGCGGCGGCGACCCTGTGGAACAGCCCTGACGCGGTCTCTGCCGGTGTGCCGTCGGGATTACGCAGCAGGTACCGGTGCTCGAGCACGGCAAGGGCGTTCTCGGTCAGCTCGAGCGGTGGGAGGACCGCGTCCGCACGTGACGGCGCGCCGGAGTCGCCGGCACCGTCGACGTCCCGCGGAAGCACGTTCGTTCACCCCTTGGCCTGACTGACGTCGTGTAACAATAGGGCCCAAAAGGGTCGTTTGTCCCGGCCTGAAGACGAGAAATCGCAGGTAGAGGGGTTCGTCCGTCATGGCGGATTCCCACGCTCGCTCAGGGCAGCACCAGGACCTGACCGGCGCGCACGCCGCTGCCGGAAAGGTGGTTGAGCGAAGCGATCTCGTGCATGACGGCACGCAGATCGCCCGCTCCGCCGGCGCTGTCCGCCGCGATCGACCAGAGCGTCTCGCCGGCGGCGACCGTGTGGGTGCGGCCCGAGGACAGGATCGTGCCCGATCCGCTCGCATCGGACGCGCCGCTGCCGAACACCGCGCACACGAAGACCACGAACCAGCCGAGCAGGACCAAGGCGAGGGCCAGACGCGTCCGCGATGCACGCAACGTCCTCGCACGCACCGTCCTCGCGCCCAGCTTCCTGGAGGGGATTTGAACGCTCACTGCTGCCATCGAGAAGCTCCTCGCAATGCGAACATTCGTTCGACCTGATCTGATAGTATGGCGAACGTGCGTTCGAGTCAATGAGATTTTCGAACGTATGTTCCCTGCCCCGGGTTAGGAGACGAGCGACATGGGCGAGCTGACGGAACGCCAGAGAGCGGTCCTCGACTACATCGTCGAGGAGATGGAGTCGCGCGGCTACCCGCCCTCGGTGCGCGAGATCGGCGACGCTGTCGGCCTCTCGTCGTCGTCGAGCGTCCACGCGCAGCTCGCCACGCTGCAGCGTCTCGGCTACCTCAAACGCGACCCGACCAAGCCCAGGGCGCTCGAGGTCCGCTTCGACACCGAGTCGGGCTCGGCCGCCGAACGCCGCCCGGCGCGCTTCGTGCCGCTCGTCGGCGAGATCGCCGCCGGGCAGCCCGTGCTCGCCGCCGAGGCCGTCGACGAGGCCTACCCCGTACCCATCGACTGGGTCGGCGACGACGGCACGTTGTTCATGCTCACGGTCAAGGGCGACTCCATGATCGACGCCGGCATCCTCGACGGTGACCTGGTGGTGATCCGGCAGTCAGCGACCGCCCGCGACGGCGAGATCGTGGCGGCGATGGTGAGTGGCAGCGGCGGCGAGGAGGCGACCGTCAAGCGCTACTTCCGGCGCAAGGGCGCCGTCGTTCTCCACCCCGAGAACCCCGATCTCGAGGACATGGTCTTCACCGAGGGCGTGCAGGTCCTCGGCAAGGTCGTGGCGGTGTTCCGCCGCATGTGACTACGGTGCGCGCCATGCGCACACCCGCCCCGCGCCTCGCCGCCACGACCCTCGAGCTCGTCGACATCGCGTCGCCGAGCCGTGACGAGCACGCGATCGCCGACCACGTCGAGGCTCGCCTCGACGCCGCGGGCCTCGGCCAGACCACCGTGCGCCGGCGCAATTCGATCGCCACGGTCGGGGCACACTCCCCCGGCTCCGACGCCGCCCATGTGCTCCTCGTCGGCCACCTCGACACGGTCCCGGCCCAGGACAACCTGCCCGGCCGTATCGACGGCGACATGATCCACGGCCTCGGAGCGGCCGACATGAAGGGCGCGCTGGCGGTGATGCTGGCGATCGCCGAGGATCTAGGTGACCGGACGCTGTCACCGGAACTGGCGCTCGACTTCGTCTTCTACGACCGCGAGGAGGTCGCCGTCGCCGAGAGCGGCCTCACCCCCCTCCTCGACGAGCTCGACGCCTTGAGCCGCGCCGACCTCGCGATCGTGATGGAACCCACGGGTCACACCGTCCAGTTCGGATGCCTCGGCAACATCGACGCGACGTTCGTGTACACGGGCAGGGCGGGTCACTCCGCCCGGCCCTGGCTCGCCGACAACGCCGTACACAAGGGCATCCGCGCTCTTCAGCGGATCGCCACCGCATCGCCTCACGACGACGTAATCGAGGGCCTGACCTACCGCGAGGTCGCCGGTGTCACCGTCGCGTCGGGTGGCCATGCCGCCAACGTGGTCCCGGACCACTTCGAGGTCAGGGTCAACCTGCGTTACTCGCCGCGGCGCACACCCGCCGACGCCGAGTCGCTCCTCGTGAACCTCGCCGGCGGCGCGGACGAGGTCGTCGTGCGGTCCAACTCGCCCGGAGCGATGCCGTGCAAGTCCAGCCCTCTCGTGGAGCGGCTCAGGACCGCAGGCGCCGGCGCGGCCGGCGGGCGGCTCGCGGCCGAACCGAAGCAGGCCTGGACCGACGTTGCCCAGTTCGCCGCGCGTGGGATCGACGCAGTCAACTTCGGACCCGGCGACCCTGCCCTCGCACACGCGCGCGACGAACGCGTCGAGGTCGCCGCCCTCGTCCGCGCGTACGAGACCCTCACGCGGTTCCTGACCGGCCCGGAGCCGGTGTCGCGGTGAGCACGCCGCGCAATCCCGCCTTCGCCGGCCTCGCGGGACCGGCGCCAACGACGATCGCCGGCTTCAAGGCACGCGTCGACCCCCACGGGTCGCGGACCGACCTCGTCGACCTGAGCGTGGGTGACCCCCGCGTCGAGGTCGGCGAAACGACGCGTGCGACCCTCGCCGAGGGCGTGCCGGCGGTGTCGGCGTACCCGCTCGCGAGCGGCACAGCCGAGGTGCGCGACGCGATCGCGGCGTGGGTGCGGCGACGCTTCGGGGTCGCCGTCGACGCCGGCACCGAGGTGGTGCCCACGCACGGGTCGAAGGAGGCCGTCGCCGCGTTCACCCAACTCGTGACAGCACCGGCGGCGACGGGTGACGGCGCCCGTTCGACCGTGGTCGTCACCACCCCGGGGTACCCGACGCCCGAGCACGCAGCGCGCCTCCTCGGCGCGGACGTGGTCACGCTCGGGCTCG
Organism: Acidimicrobiia bacterium; assembly: GCA_019695375.1. Taxonomy (GTDB): domain Bacteria; phylum Actinomycetota; class Acidimicrobiia; order UBA2766; family UBA2766; genus JAIBAC01. Next base: position 15,830 of record JAIBAC010000026.1, on the reverse strand, counting down.
GACCCGAGGGCGGGTTCCTCCCCGACCTCGACGCGGTGCCGCCCGCGGTCTGGAGCCGCGTCGCGCTGCTGTGGCTCAACTACCCGAACAACCCCACGGCGGCGGTCGCGCCACTTGACCTGTACGAGCGCGCAGCGGAGCTCGCACGCCGGCACGGCTTCGTCGTTGCCAGCGACGAAGCGTACGTAGACGTCTACGGTTCGACTCCTCCGCCGTCGGCGCTGCAGGTCTCCGACCGCTCGCACGTGGTCGTGTTCACGTCGCTGTCCAAGCGATCCGGCCTCACTGCGTTCAGATGCGGCGCCGTGGTCGGTCCAGCCGAGCTGCTCGCGGACCTCAAGCGGTTGCGTGCGATGCTCGGCCTCGCCCCGCAGGTCTTCACCCAGCACCTCGCCGCGCGATCTTGGGACGACGACGGCGGCGCTGCCTCCCTGCGTGTGTCGCTGATGGCACGCACGCGCATCCTTGTCGACGCGGCCCGCGGCGCCGGCGCAGAGACCTACGGCGGCGACGCGTCACCGTTCGTGTGGATGCGGGTGCCCGACGACGAGACAGAGCTGTCGCTGTGCACGCGGCTCGCCGACGCCGGTGTCGTCGTGACCCCTGGTTCCTTCTTCGGGGCGGCTGGTGCGGGTTTCGTGCGCATGGCCGCGATGGCCCCCGCCGGGGACTGCGAGCGTGCCGCCGCCGTCCTACGCGCCGTCCTCTGAGGCGGCCGCATACGCACGCCACCGGTCTGCCTCGGCGGGTTCGAGCCTCACACGCACGCGCGAACCGCTTGCGTCGTGTTCCTCTTGTAGGACCTCGCCGACTGCTCGCAATCGTGCGAGCACGCCGGCTTCGGCGTAGGGGACCACGAGGTCGACGACGGGGTGGGCGGCGTTCTGTCGCGCCCACGCCGTCTCGAGGAACTTGTCGACGCCCTCGCCCGTCACCGCCGAGACGGCGACGCTGCCGGGGACCTGCGCGAGCAGGTGTGCGACTGCTGCGGGCTCGGCGCGGTCGAGCTTGTTCCAGACGACGATCTCGGGGACGCTCTGCGCGCCGATGTCGCGCAGCACCTCGCGCGTCACCGACAGATGTCCCGTCGGGTCCGCCGCGGATGCGTCGACGACGTGGACCACGAGGTCGGCCTCGGCAACCTCCTCCAACGTGGAGTGGAAGGCACGCACGAGGTCGTGGGGCAACTTGGCGACGAGTCCGACGGTGTCGGAGAGCAGCACCCGGCGTGCGCCTGGCAGTTCGAGGCGACGCACCGTCGTGTCGAGCGTCGAGAAGAGCTTGTCCTCCACGAGCACTCCGGCATCGGTCAGGTGGTTGAGCAGCGTGGACTTGCCGGCGTTCGTGTAGCCCACCAGCGACCACTGCGCGAGGCCCGAGCTGCGGCGGCCCTTGCGTTTGGTCGAGCGTGTGCGGTCGAGGTCGGCGAGCTGGCCCGACAACCGCTTGATCTTCTCGCCGATGCGGCGCCGGTCGACTTCGAGCACGGTCTCACCGGGGCCGCGGGTGCCTATGCCGGCGCCGAGGCGGCTCAGGTACGCGCCGCGCCCCCGCAGGCGCGGGAGCCGGTAGCGCAGTTGCGCGAGTTCGGTCTGCACCTTGCCCTCTGCCGTTGTCGCGTGCATCGCGAAGATGTCGAGGATGAGCTGGGTGCGATCGAGGACGCGGCGCCCGCCGAGGGCCTCCTCGAGGTTTCGCTGCTGAGCGGGCGACAGCTCGTCGTCGAATATCACGAGCGTGGCGTCGTGCAGGTCTGCGGCCGCGCGGATCTCGTCGACCTTGCCACTGCCGACGTAGGTGGCGGCGTGGGGGGCCTCGCGCACCTGCAGGAACCGCTCCACGGTCTCGGCACCGGCCGTCTCGGCGAGCGCGGACAGCTCGTCGAGGGACTCCTCTTCGGCGGCGACACGGCTGTGGTCGCGGGCGAGCCCGACGAGGATCGCGCGGTCGGTCTCCCACTCGGTCCTGACGATCTGATCCGGACCGAGCTGGACGCGCCGGCCGGCACCGGCGGAGCGCCGTGTGGCCTCGTCGACGACGGTCGTCTCGTGGCGGCGTCGTGCCATCAGCCCACCTCGACGGCGTCCTCGGCGATCCCCAGCGAGTTGAGGTCGACGCGGGCGCTGAACACCTCGACCGCGGGCCCTGTGAGCGTGACGGTGTCGCCGTAGTCGATGTGAAGCGTCCCACCCGGCAGCGACACGTCCACACGCCGTGACGCGCGGCCCGTCTCGGCCGCCACGACCGCGACGGCACACGCACCTGTGCCGCAGGACGCGGTCTCCCCGACCCCCCGTTCCCAGACGCGCATGCTGATCGCGCCGGGCGAGTCGACGGTCGCGAACTCGACGTTGACGCCGTCGGGGAAGGCGTCGTGGGTCTCGACAAGGGGACCGACCTCGTGGACGGGGGCCGCCGCGACGTCGTCGACGAACATCACGGCATGGGGGTTTCCGATCCCGACGAGTGATGCGGTGACCGTGCGGCCCCCGGCGTCGAGGACTGCTGCGAGGTCGCCCACCGCGGGCGGGCCCATGTCGACGCCGACCTGGCAGACGTGGCCTGCCGCGTCACGGTGCGCGACGACGGTGCGTGCGCCGGCGCGGGTCTCGACGACGGCGGTGCTCCCGTTCAGGATGCCGCGGTCGAAGCAGTACTTGGCGAGCACGCGGATGCCGTTGCCGCACATCTCGGGGTGGGATCCATCGGCGTTGCGGTGGTCCATGAACACCGGTGCCGTGCGCCCGGGGGCTACGCGGATGACGCCGTCGGCGCCGACGCCGCGACGGCGGTCACACAGCGCCGCGACCGTGGCCTCGTCGAGCTCGACTGCTTCGTCGAGGTCTTCGACCACCACGAAGTCGTTGCCGGTCCCGTGCGCCTTCACGATGTCGAGGTGCATGCGTCCAGCGCCCTCTCGAATTGGCCGATGACCGAGCCGGCAAGGCTCTCGGGGTCTCCGCGGTGGTGTTCGGCTCGTGGTTCGCGGCGGAACCAGGTGAGCTGGCGGCGCGCATACCCCCGGGTGCGTCGCCGGATCGCGGTGACTGCGCCGTCGAGGGATGCATCGCCGCGGACCACCTCGGCGAGCTCAGCATATCCAATGGCCGCGGACGCGGTCCGTGACATTCCGCGGGGGTCGGCGACGAGTGCCGCGACCTCGTCGAGCCAGCCCGCGGCCAGCATCTGCTCCACGCGCGCGTCGATGCGCTCGTACAGCGTCGCCCGCTCAGATGGCGCCACGACAGCGAGGCACACCGGCCGGCCGCGACGCGCCGTCCAGCCCGGGTCGGGTGCGGTGCCGGGGCCGCTGTCGAGTGCGAGCTCCACGGCGCGCAGCACCCTTCGGGGGTTGGCGAGGTCGGTGCGCGCCGCACGGCCGCGGTCGAGGCGCTGCAGCTCCGCCACCACCGCGGCGTGGCCGAGGCGGTCGAGGCGCTCGCGCCGCTCCGGGTCGGGAGGCGGACCTCCGAGGTCCACGTCGCCGAGGAGGCCACGCAGGTACAGGCCCGTGCCTCCGACGACGAGCGCCACTGCGCCCCGTGCCGCGATGGCGTCGAGCGCCGCGCTGCTGTCGCGCTGGTAGTCGGCAGCGGAGTAGGGCGTCCACGGCTCCACGAGGTCGATGCAGTGGTGGGTGGTCGCGGCGCGGTCTGCGGCGCCTGGCTTGGCCGTGCCGACGTCCATGCGCCGGTAGACCTGCATCGAGTCACAGCAGACGATCTCGACGCTGTGCCCGCGCGCGCTCAACGCCGCGACCGCTCGCGCCGCCAGTTCGGTCTTGCCCGACGCAGTCGGGCCGCATATCGCGAGCACCGGCGGGTGTTGGAGCATGGGGCGGCCACATGTGGCCGCCCCATGCTCCAACGGACGGCCTCCGGCAGGTTGCGGGTCAGTCCCCGGCGACATCGGCCAGGAGGTAGTGCGGAGCTGCCGACGTGACGTCGACGTGGACGAACGAACCGGGTGTGATCGTCCCGTCGTCGTCGGCGTGGACGAGGCGGCCGCCGCGCGTGCGGCCGGACAGTCGCGACGGGTCGCGCTTGGACGGCCCCTCGACGAGGACCTCCTCGCGGGTGCCGACCCGGTCGAGGTTGCTGCGCCACGAGATCGAGTCCTGCAGATCGGTGAGGCGCTTGTACCGCTCCTGCTTCTCCTCGGGGCTCGTCGGGTCGTCCATCCCTGCTGCCGCGGTGCCGGGCCGCGGTGAGTAGACGAACGTGAACGCCGAGTCGAACTGGGCGGCCTCGACGACCTCGAGCGTCGCCGCGAAGTCGTCCTCGGTCTCACCGGGGAAGCCCACGATGATGTCGGTCGACACGGTCAGGTCGGGAATCGCGCTGCGTGCTGCCTCCAGACGCGCGAGGAAGCGCTCGGCGTTGTATCCGCGGTGCATGGCGGCGAGCACGCGATCGGAACCCGCCTGGAGCGGCAGGTGGAGCTGCTCGCAGACCGACGCGCAGTCGGCCATCGCCTCGATCGTCTCGGGCCGCAGGTCCTTGGGGTGGGGGCTCGTGAAACGCACGCGGCGGATCCCGTCGACAGCGTCGACGGCGCGGAGGAGCTCGGCGAAGAGCGGCCTGCGCCCGTCGAGGTCGCGTCCGTACGAGTTGACGTTCTGGCCGAGCAGGGTCACCTCGACCACCCCGTCGGCCACGAGCATCTCGACCTCGCGGACGATGTCGCCGCTGCGGCGGCTCACCTCGGGGCCGCGCACGGAGGGCACGATGCAGAACGTGCACGAGTTGTCGCAGCCGACGGAGATCGTGACCCACGCGGCGTGCCGCGATTCGCGACGCGACGGAAGCGCCGACGGCGACACAGCCGTCTCGTCGGTGATCTCGACCACCTGGTTGCCGCTCGCGTCGGCGCGGGCGAGGAGCTCGGGCAGCTCGGCGAGGTTGTGGGTGCCGAAGACGACGTCGACGTGGCCGGCGCGCGCCGCGAGGCCGGCACCGTCCTTCTGCGCGAGGCAGCCACCGACCACGATCTTCATCCCGGGGTTGCGCTCCTTGTCGGCGGCGAGCGCCCCGACCTGGCCGTACAGGCGCTGGTCGGCGTTCTCGCGGATGCAGCACGTGTTGAACACCACCACGTCGGCATCCGCAGCGTCCGGCGTCGCGCTCATCCCCTCGGCCTCGAGCAGGCCGGCGATTCGCTCCGAGTCGTGTTCGTTCATCTGGCACCCGAAGGTGCGCACGTGGAAGCGGCGGGACATCACGGCAGTGTACCGGTGCCCACTGCCGCCCCCCCGGGGGTCGTGCCGGCTTGCCCACCCGCCATCCGGCCGCGAGATCCGCAGATCGCAGCCGCGTAGGTGCCTGCTCCTCAGACGGCGATGCCTTCGACGAGATGTACGACGGTCGCCGTCTTGCGGACCGGGCCCGGCTCGAAACCGGCTTCGCACAGCAGCGACTGCAGCTCGGCGACGGAGCGCTGCCGGCCCTCGTCGAGGGCGACCATCATCTGCATGTCGGCGAAGGTGACGAAGTGGTCGATGTCGTTGGGTTCGATCACGTTCTCGACGAGCACGAGCCGGGCGCCCGGCGGCATCGCCGCACGGGTGTTCGCGAGAATGCGTGCACACGCGGCGTCGTCCCAGTCGTGGAGGATGTCCTTCATCAAGTAGAGGCCAGCCTCGGCGGCGAAACCGCCGAATATGTCGCCCTCGACGAAAGTGACACGATCCCGCACGCCGGCTTCGCCGAGGTAGCGGTCCGCCACCTCGAGCACGAGCGCAGCCTCGACCAGCACCCCCCTCGACGACGGATGGCGGGAGAGGAAGGCGGCCAGCAGGGCACCGCTGCCCCCGGCGACGTCGCACACAGTGCCGGCGCCGTCGAACGGACATGCGTCGGCGACCGACGGCGCGACACCCTCGGTCAGGTGTCTCATCGCGGCGGCGAACGTGCGGCCCTCGTCGGGGTGGGCGTCGAAGTAGTCCCACACGCTCGCACCGTGGACGCGCCTGAACGCGCTCTCGCCTGTGCGCACGGTCGCGGCGAGGTCTGCCCACGCCGCCACGTTCGATTTGGACACGAAGTAGCGGCACCAGGGAGCGATCGAGTCCGCGGCGCGCGAGTCGAGCACCCGCGTGAACGGCGTGGCGTGGAAGCAGCCGTCGGCGTCGAGTGCGACGAGATCGAACACCGCCGCGTAGCGCAGCATGCGGTGCAGGCTCTCGGCGTCGACCGGTCCCTCAATGACCTCGGCGAGGTCCGCGGCGCTGCGCGGGGCGTCCACGATGTGGTCGGCGACGCCGAGCTCGACGATGGCTCCGAGAACCGCTGCCTCGGCAAGGCCCGCTGCGTGGTCCAGAACGGCGATCTCCGGCGGCAGGATCCGGTCGGCGAGGCGCAGCAGGCGGCGGCGCAACTCGAGCCCGGTGCCGACGAGGAAGCCCGGCGGCGAGATGGGCGGCAGCTTCAAGCGGCCGCCGAAGAGCTCGACGGGGACTGCGAGTCCTCCGCGGTCGCGGCTCATCGTCCTGCTCCCTTGTCGCGTTCGGTCGGGGAAGTGCGGCGCTCGGCGCCGAAGATCCCGCCCGGCACCTCGCGCTCGGGATCGAAGCCGACGTCGTCGACGACGGCCTGGGGCGCGATCGAGCTCGAGGTGAGCGGGCGGCGCTCGATCACGAGACGGATCGCCGTGCGCGGCCTGCCGTCGATCTCGACCTCGGCGAACACCGGAACGCATGTGAGGTCCCAGCCGTCCTTGTCGAGGTAGGTGCGTGCGATCGCCATCGCCTTGACGGCCTGGTTCAGGGCCCCGGCTCCGATGACCTGGATCTCACACGTGGTGTGATCGCGCAGCACCCCCGCGAGCGCGCCCGCCACGCTGTGAGGTGCCGACCTGGACGACACCTTGAGGTTCGTGGAGTGGCCTCCCATGGGAATGCCCCGACGCTTCCTGCCGCCCCAACAAGCCCCGAACCCTGCGCTCGTGCCTGCGCACCTGACCGGTGCGTGCTCTTTCTACCCGGCCCGCCACGGGCGGGCAACCGGGCTGATCAGGTAGTCCGGATCGACGTCACCGACGCCTCGGGGGCGGCGAGATCCCGATCGCCGGCCGCGGCGGTCTCGGCTTCGGCTTCGCCGCCTCCGGCACCTTCGTCGATGGTGTCGTCGTAGTGGGCGCGGACGCGCTGGTCGAGCTCGAGCGCGATGTCGACGTTGTCAGCGAGGAACTGCTTGGCGTTCTCACGGCCCTGACCGAGCTGCTCGCCCTCGTAGGTGAACCACGCTCCGCTCTTCTTGACGAAACCGAGGTCGACCGAGACGTCGAGCAGGGAACCCTCGCGGCTGATCCCCTGGCCGTACATGATGTCGAACTCCGCCTGGCGGAACGGTGCTGCGACCTTGTTCTTGACGACCTTGACGCGGACGCGGTTCCCGGTGACCTCGGCCGCCTGCTTGATGGAATCGATGCGGCGCACGTCGAGGCGGACCGAGCTGTAGAACTTCAGCGCCCTGCCGCCGGAGGTGGTCTCGGGGCTGCCGAACATGACGCCGATCTTCTCGCGGAGCTGGTTGATGAAGATCACGATCGTGTTCGTCTTGCTGACCGTGCCCGACAGCTTGCGCAGCGCCTGGCTCATGAGGCGCGCTTGCAGACCGACGTGGGTGTCACCCATCTCGCCATCGAGCTCTGCCCTCGGTACGAGCGCCGCGACCGAGTCGATGACGACGACGTCGAGCGCGCCGGAGCGGATCAGCATGTCGGTGATCTCGAGCGCCTGCTCGCCCGCGTCAGGCTGGGAGATGTAGAGCTCGTCGATGTCGACGCCGAGGTTGGCGGCGTACTTGGGGTCGAGGGCGTGCTCGGCGTCGATGAACGCGCACACCCCGCCGTTGCGCTGCGCCTCGGCGATCACGTGCAGGGCGATCGTCGTCTTGCCGCTGCTCTCGGGCCCGAAGACCTCGACGATGCGGCCCCGGGGGAGGCCGCCGATGCCGAGCGCGATGTCGAGGGACAGTGCGCCCGTGGAGATCGCCGTGATCCCCGCCCTGTAGGACTCGTCGCCGAGGCGCATGATCGAGCCCTGGCCGTACTGGCGCTCGATCTGGCCGATCGACATGTTGAGCGCCTTGAGCTTGTCGGACTCGGTGCCCGCACCCGAACCGTTGGCCTTGCTCTTCGCCGGGGACTGTGCCATCGCTGCTCTCCTCATCGGTGACGGTCGGCGCCCACCGTATCGGTGGCCTGTGACGAAAACCGGGCCCCTGCGCGGGTCCCCTGGGAACCGGAAGCGAAATCCCTGGGCTGAAATTACCCACAGGGAATTCCACAGATGTGGACACACTATCGAACGATCGTTCGATGCGCAAGGAGCTTCGCTCAGGTGCGCAGGGGAAAGGTGTCGACGACGTCGTAGGTGGCGCCGGAGCGGTGCGTGCGCGACTCGTAGAGGACGACCTCGTCCACCGGCACGGGCGGCGACGAGACCGACGGGGCGAGCTCGCTCACGAAGCCCGACACGTCGGCGGGTTCGCCGAGGCGGGCGACGGTCATGTGGGCGTTGAACTCGCGGTCCTCGCCGGGGAAGCCGCGCTTGGCGGTCTCGGCTTCGATCGCCGTCGCGAGCTCGGCAAGGCGGTCGGCCCCATGACCGGCACCGACCCACACGACACGCGCTCGGCGTGCGATCGGAAAAGCCCCGAGGCCGGCGAACTCGAAGTCGAACGGCACGATCCGCCCTCCCGCCATCGCGAGCGAGAGCCGCAGGCGGTCGAGATCGTCGTCCGCGACCTTGGCGAAGAAGGCGAGCGTTATGTGCCAGTCCGCGGCCGGTACCGGGCGCACCCCACGTCCGAGCTCGCCCAGGCGCGGCGCGACGACCGCCTCGAGGCCGGCCACGACCTCCTCCGGCGGGCGCACGGCGACGAACAGGCGCCTACCCACCACGGCGTTCCCCAACCAGGCGGCGCCGGAGCAGGTCGAGCAGCGTCGCAGTCGCGAAGGACCGCACCCGCTCGCGGTCGCCGGGGAAGCGCACCCGCGCGACCGTGACGTCGCCGTCCACGTCGACACCGAGGCACGCCTCACCGACGCTGCTCCCCTGCGCCCCGGGACCGGCCGAGCCCGTCACCGAGAGCGCCACCTCGGCGCCGAAGACGCGCCGCGCTCCGGCAGCCATCGCGATCGCGACCTCCTCGCTGACGACGCCGTGGTGTTCGATGGTCTCGGCGGGGACACCCAACACGTCCGTCTTCGACGCCGGCGTGTAGGTGACCGCACCTCCGGCGTACACGTCCGACGCCCCGGGCACACGGGTGATCCACTCCCCGACCGTGCCGCCGGTCATCGACTCCGCCGTCGCGAGACGCTGGCCGCGTTCGCGCAGGAGGTCGACGACGACCGACTCCATGGTGTCGGAGCCGGCACCGAAGACGGCTTCACCGAGGATGTCGCGGATCACGCGCTCCTCGCTCGTGAGGAGATCCTCCACGGCGGCCTCGTCCGAACCCTTGGCCGTGATCCGCACCCGCACCACGCCCTCGCCGGCGAGGAACGCGATCGTGGCGGTGCCGGATGCGTCGAGGGCATCGAAGCGCTCGGCGAGGAGGTCGGCGAGGCGCGACTCGGACACACCCCAGCACTTGAGCACGCGGGAGCGGATCGTGGCGGTCTCGCCCATCCGCTCGAGCAGGTCGGCCACCACGGAGCGCTCCCACATCTCCTTCATCTCGTGCGGCACGCCCGGCAGGGCGTAGACGACCTTGGCGTCGCCCGCAGGGACTATCAATCCCGGGGCGGTGCCGACTCGCATCAGGATCGGTGTGGCGCCCTCCGGCACGTCGGCCTGGCGCAGGTTCGACGCCGCCATCTCGCGCCCGAGACCACCGAAGATGCGTTCGAGCAGGGCGACGACCTCGGGGTCGCGCACCAGGGGGCGTCCGGTCACCTCCGAGACCGCCTCGCGCGTGATGTCGTCCTGGGTCGGGCCGAGGCCACCGGTCACGACGACCGCGTCGGCACGACCGAGCGCGAGGCGGAACGCCTCGCACATGCGTCCGTGGTTGTCGCCGACCTTGGTCTGCCAGTGCACGTCGACACCCAACGACGCGAGGCGCTCGGCGAGCCAGGCGCTGTTGGTGTCGACGATCTGCCCGAGGAGGAGCTCGGTCCCGACCGTCACGATCTCGGCTCGCATCAGTCCCGCTCTCTCTGGCCCTCGCGTATCAGTCGCCCCGCGTTGACCAGGTAGTCGGCACCGGACACGAGCGTGAGCACCACCGCACCCCACAGCACCCACGTCCCCACCTGCTGGACGCTGGGATCGGGGATCAGGATCAGCCCCAGCGCCACGGTGGTTACGAAGGTCTTGGCCTTGCCGAGCGCCGATGCCGGCACCGACGCACCGCGGCGCACGGCATAGGAGCGGAACGCCGAGATCAGCACCTCGCGACCAAGGATGAGAGCCACCGCGACCCAGCTCACCTCGTCGCGTATGCCGAGCGCGACGAGGACGGTGCCGAGGAAGACCTTGTCGGCGAGGGGGTCGAGGAAGGCACCCGAACGCGTAGGGCCCTGGCGGCGCGCCAGCATGCCGTCGAGCTGGTCGGAGAGGGCGAGGACGACGAAGACGGCGAGGGCCCAGCCGGCGCTCCCGGCGAGGATCAGGATGCCGAGCACGGCGGTGCCCAGGATGCGGGCCACCGTTATCGCGTTCGCAGGGGTCAGCAGGGCGGTGGGCCCGTAGGTCGGCGCCGGTGCGTCGGCTTGTCTCGTCACGGCCCCGACACTACGGCCTCGGCGCGGGTAACCCGAACGCGGAGCCGCGGCAGCCCTGACCGTACCTGTCATGGCGGACGGCGTCAGCTATAGGCTTCCGCGTAGGAGTCGGCCAGTGAGGGGTCTCCGCAGATGGTGAGCACACAGAGCACGACAGGGCCGCGCATCGAGTCCCACAACCCGGCCACCGGCGAGGTGATCGGGTCGGTCCCGGTGATGGACGAAGCCGAGGTCCGCGAGCGCGTCCAGCGAGCCCGCAAGGCCCAGGAGGGCTGGGTGGCACTCGACCACCGCGAGCGTGCTCGTCAGCTCCTGCGGGTCCAGGACTGGCTCGCCGCGAACGCACGCACGATCGCCGAACGCCTCTCGGCCGAGACCGGCAAGCCACGCTTCGACTCGCTCCTGCACGAGGTGACGGCGAGCTGTGAGCTGATCAAGACGCTCTCACGCGAGGCGCCCAAGGTCCTCGCCCCCACCCGCGTGTCGAGCGGACTGCTGCTCACGAAGAAGGCGTGGAAGGTCTACGAGCCCCACGGCGTCATCGGTGTGATCTCGCCGTGGAACTTCCCGTTGACGCTCGCGATGTCGCCGACCGTGACGGCGCTCTACGCGGGCAACGCCGTCGTGCTGAAGCCGTCGGAGGTGACACCCCTCGTCGGCGACATCGTGGCCGAGGCCTTCACCGCGGCCGAGGTGCACCCCGACGTCGTCCAGGTGCTCAGCGGCGACGGCTCGACGGGTGCCGCCCTCGTGCACGCCGGGGTCGACAAGATCGCCTTCACCGGTTCGACGCGCACGGGCAAGAAGATCATGGCCGCGGCGGCGGAGACGCTCACCCCTGTCGTGATGGAGCTCGGCGGGAAGGACCCGATGGTGGTCTGCGCCGACGCCGACATCGAGAACGCGGCGGCCGGCGCCGTGTGGGCCGGCTTCGCCAACTCGGGCCAGATCTGCATGTCGATCGAGCGCGTCTACGTGCCCGAGGCGGTCCACGACCGCTTCGTCGACGCGGTCGTCGAGCGCACCGAGGCGCTGCGCCAGGGTGTCGACTCCGACGAACACCCCGTCGACGTCGGCGCCATGATCGCACCGACGCAGGCCGCGATCGTCGAGGCCCACATCGCCGACGCGCGCGACAAGGGCGCCGAGGTCCTCACCGGCGGGGTGCGGCGCAGCGACCTCGGCGGCGACTTCTTCGCCCCCACGGTCCTGACCGGCTGCACCCACGACATGGACATCGTGAACGAGGAGACCTTCGGGCCGGTCCTGCCGATCGTGAAGGTGCGCGACGAGGACGAGGCCGTGCGCCTCGCGAACGACAGCCGCTACGGGCTCACGGCGTCGGTGTGGACGGCCAACAGGGCCAAGGGTGAGCGCATCGCGCGGGAGCTCAAGGCCGGCAGCGTGCTCATCAACGACCACATCACGGTGTACGCGATAACGGAGCTGCCCTTCGGCGGGATCAAGGAGTCGGGCTTCGGGCGTGTGCACGGCGTCGAGGGGCTGCTCGAGTTCGCGCGGCCGAAGTCGGTGGTGCTCGAGCGGCTCCCGCAGGTGAACCGGCTCCTGTGGTTCCCGTACCCGAAGGCCGGCTTCGACGTCGCCGCCCGCGCCACAGGCTTCCTGTACCGCACCAACCCCGTCGACAAGGTGAAGGCGCTGCTCGGGCTCTGAGGGGTCTGGTAGCACCGTGTCCAACCCCCAGACCGTCGAGTACTACCTGGTCCGCGACGGCGGTTTCATGAAGTTCGAGTGGGAGGGGCCCGACCCGAGCTTCGTGGTGGTCGCGACGCTCGAGGGCGCCCTGCGCGAGATGGGGGTCTTCGAGCTCGACCCCACCGATCTGTGGCCCGCCGCGGTCGGTACGCCCTGGTTCGTCGTGCCCGCCACCGCCACGGCCGACCTCGCCGAGGTCTTCGCCGAGACGCCGTGGGTCGACTTCCTCACACCAGGGCGCATCCGCGACACGCTCGGTGTCAGCGACGAGCATGCTGCCGCGCTCGTCGAGCTCGCTCTCGTGGAGTCCGCCCGCCTCACCGAGCTCCTGCGCGAGGCCGGCGCACACGGCGCCGACCTGCTCTGCGTCGTGTACTGACATCTAGGGAGTGCAGCGCCTGGCGACGTAGCGGGCGACGGCGCCGCGGATAGCCTTCGGCCATGCAGGAGGAGACCGTCTTCGGGTACGTCCTGAGGCGGATGCGATGGGCGATCGTGGGCTTCGTGGCGCTCGTCGTCGTGGCAGTCGCCTCCTACATGGCGCTCGAGCGGTACTCGTTCATCGACGCCCTCTACATGACCGTGATCACGCTCGGGACGATCGGCTTCGGTGAGGTCGAGCCGCTCGGGACGGCGGGCAAGCTCCTCACGATCGTCATCATCGGCTTCGGGTTCTTCCTCGTCATTTACACTGCCTCGGTCATGTCGGAGCTGTTCGTCTCCGGTGACCTGCGCCAGGTCGTCCAGAGGAGGCGCAAGGTGAGGACGAAGGTCAGCGACCACGTGATCGTCGTCGGCTTCGGGCGTGTCGGTCGCTCCGTCACACGCGAGCTGGTGGCACAGGGCAGGCAGGTCGTGGTCCTCGACACCGACGAGGACCTCCGCGATGTCGTGGAGGGCACGGGCGTCACGTTCGTGCCCGGCGACGGCACCCACGACGACGACCTCCGTGCGGCCAGCATCGACGCGGCGGCGGCGTTGACCGCCACCGCCAAGGACGACCCCACGAACCTCGTGATCGTCCTCACCGCACGTGCGTTGCGGCCGGACCTGCGCATCGTGAGCAGGGTGGGCTTTCCCGAGTGGACCGACCGCATCCGCAGGGCCGGCGCCGACCGCACGATCTCGCCCTACGACAGCGCCGGCCGCTCGCTCGCCGCGTCGGCGTTGATGCCCGACGTCGTAGGCCTGCAGGACCTGCCCGAGCTCGGGTTGCGCAGCGAGGAGATCGAGGTCCTCGAAGGCTCACCGGTCGAGGGTGCCGAGCTCGCCGAGGTCGCCGGCAAACACGACCGGCTCGTGTTCCTCGCTGTTCGCCGCGGCGACGTCGTCCACTCCCGCTCCGACGTGGCCGGGCCCCTGCGCGTCGGCGACGTGATCATGGCCCTCGGCCCCCCCGACGAGCTCTCCGCGCTCGCCCGCATCGCCATGCCGTGACCCCGGCCCCCGCCAAACGCGGGCAGGACCACGCACCAGCACGACAGACCGCCCGCGTTTGGGAAACGGGCCCCCGCCAAACGCGGGCAGGACCACGCACCAGCACGACAGACTGCCCGCGTTTGGGAAACGGGGCCCCGCCAAACGCGGGCAGGACCACGCACCAGCACGACAGACTGCCCGCGTTTGGGAGGGCAGCCCGCGCGGTGAGGGTCGACTACAGGCGCGACTTGGCGGCCTCGAGCTCGTGGGGTGCGACGAGCACCGCACGGGCCTTTGATCCCTCCGACGGGCCGACGACACCGCGGCGTTCGAGCAGGTCCATGATCCGCCCCGCGCGGCTGAATCCCACCCTGAGCTTGCGCTGCAGCATCGACGTCGAACCGAGCTGGCTCGTGACGACGAGCTCCATCGCCTCCGCCAGGAGGGGGTCGGAGTCGGGGTCGTCCTCTGCGGCGGGCTGCACGGCGGTCGCGCCGGAGAACACGACGTCGGGCTCGCCGGCGGCAGGCGCTGCAGCCGGCGCGGACCGAACGCCCCCCGGTGACTGTGCCGGTGCCTGTGCCGGCGCCTGTGCCGGTGCCGCAGCGGACGCGGGTCCGGAGGCGAGCTCCGGGTGCAGCGGTACCAGGCCACCGCCGACCGCGCCGGGCACGGCCGGCGCCGCGGTCTCGTCCCCGGCGAGCTCGACCGACACCGGGCCGGGAGAGGCGCCACGCGCCTTGACCTGGTCGCGCCAGTGCCCGACGACGGCCTTGACCTCGCCCTCGCTCACGAACGCGCCCTGGATGCGGTCCATCTCGTTGGCGTTGCCGCCGAGGAACAGCATGTCGCCGAGGCCGACGAGCGTCTCTGCACCCCCCTCGTCGAGGATCGTGCGGCTGTCGATCTGGGTGCGGACCTTGAGCGCGATCCGCGACGGGATGTTGGCCTTGATGAGGCCGGTGATCACGTCGACTGACGGCCGCTGTGTGGCGATCACGAGGTGCACGCCCACCGCGCGGGCGAGCTGGGCGAGGCGGCAGATCGAGTCCTCGACGCTCTTGGCGGCGACGAGCATCAGGTCGGCGAGCTCGTCGATGACGACGACAATGTAGGGCAGTGCCTCCGCGGGGCTGCCGTCGGGCATCTCCGTGATCTCGCCGCGGGCGACGGCGGGGTTGTAGCTCTGGATGTCGCGGGCGCCGACTGCGGCGAGGAGCCCGTAGCGGCGGTCCATCTCCTGCACCGCCCACGTGAGCGCGTCGGCAGCGCGCTTGGGCTGGGTCACGACGCCGGTGAGCAGGTGCGGCACCCGTGCGTACCGGGTGAGCTCGACGCGCTTGGGGTCGACGAGGATCATCCTCACCTCCGACGGACGCGCCCGGCACAGCAGCGACGTGAGGATCGAGTTGATCACCGACGACTTGCCCGCCCCGGTCGCACCGGCGATGAGCACGTGCGGCATCTTCCCGAGGTTGACGAACACGGGCCTTCCGCTGATGTCGCGTCCGAGGGCGACGTCGAGGGCGTGGGCGTGGCGGCCCGCCTCACCCGAGGTCAGGATGTCGCCGACGGTCACGAGCTTGCGGTCGGCGTTGGGGACCTCGAGGCCGATCGCGGACTTGCCCGGGATCGGTGCGAGGACGCGCACGTCGGGGGTGCCGAGCGCGTAGCGCAGGTCGGGCACGAGGTTCGTGAACTTGCTGACCTTCACGCCCTCGGCGAGCTCGATCTCGTAGCGGGCGACCGTCGGTCCCGCCGTGATGCCCGTCACGCGGGCGGCGACGTTGAACTGCGCGAGGGTGCGCCCGATCGCTTCGCTGCGCTCCTCGAGGCGTGCGTGGTCGACGTCGCTGGCGCCGCTCACGTTCAGGAGGTCGAGCGCGGGCAGCTCGTAGCGCTCCGCGTCAGGTGGGCGCGGAACCGCCAGTGCGAGCTGCTCCGGCTCCGGCTCCGGCTCG
>JAIBAC010000217.1 GCA_019695375.1 Acidimicrobiia bacterium | reverse complement strand
CGGGCTGCCCGCTCGGTTCCGGGTCGGCGACCGCGGCGCCGGACGGCGGCGTCGTGACCGCGGGATCCGCGGCGGTGGACGCCGCCTCCACATCCCCGATCCCGGTGGCCGCCTCCGCGACCCCGGTCCGGGCGGAAACCGGGGTCGCGGGCGACGATGCCGTCACGTCCCGCGCAGCCACCAGCTCGGTCCCGAAGATCGCGATGTCGCCGCCCGCGTGCGCTTGCGGAGTCCTTCTGGGCGCCGGGAAGGGATCACGCCGGTAGAGCTCCGCGGAGCTCCCCGGCGCCCCGCTGCCCAGATCGTCGGTCCCGGTGCCGGGACCGGCGAACACGGACACGGTGTAGCTCACCGTCACGAACGCACATGCGGCGGCGGCCGCTTTGACCAGCGCGGGGAGTTGGGTCATCGCACTCAGATCATCGGCATCCGCCGGCGGTCCGATAAGCGAGCGCGAGCGATACGTCTCAGGTGCGCGCGAGGCCCTTCTCACGCGCGAGGCTGCGGACGGCCTCTGCCACCGCGGGCACGACCTCGGCGTCGAAGACGCTCGGGATGACCTTGTCGGGTCCGAGGTCGGCGTCGGACACGCATCCGGCGAGGGCACGCGCCGCCGCCACCTTCATGTCGAGGTCGACGCGGCGCGCGCGGACGTCGAGCAGGCCGCGGAACACACCCGGGAACGCGAGCACGTTGTTGATCTGGTTCGGGTAGTCGCTGCGCCCTGTGGCCATCACGGCGACGTTGGGCGGGACCTCCTCGGGCATGATCTCGGGCACCGGGTTCGCCATCGCGCACACGATGGCGTCGTCGGTCATCTGCTCCACGAACTCGGGCTTGACGAGGCCCGGGCCCGACACCCCCAGGAACACGTCGGCGTCGACGAGGGCGTCGTCGATCCCACCGGCGATGTTGCGCGGGTTGGTCCGGTTCGCGAACCACTTCTTCTGGCCGTTCATGTGCTGCTTGCGGCCCTTGTAGATGGTGCCGCTGCGGTCGACGCCGACGATGTCGCGCACGCCCATGTGCATCAGCAGCTTCGCGCACGCGACGCCGGCGGCGCCGATGCCCATGATCGCCACGCGCAGGTCCGCGAAGGGCTTGTCGACGACGCGCACGGCGTTCAGCAGGGCGGCGACGGTCACGATCGCGGTGCCGTGCTGGTCGTCGTGGAAGACGGGGATGTCGAGCTCCTCGCTCAGACGGCCCTCGATCTCGAAACAGCGCGGTGCCGAGATGTCCTCGAGGTTGATGCCGCCGAAGCTCGGGGCGAGCGCCTTGACGACGGCCACGATGTCGATCACCTCGTGCGCGTCGAGGCAGATCGGCACGGCGTCGATCCCGGCGAAGTGCTTGAACAGCACCGCCTTGCCCTCCATCACGGGGATCGCGCCCTCCGGGCCGAGGTCTCCGAGGCCGAGGACGGCCGTCCCGTCGGAGACGACGGCGACGGTGTTCGCACGCCCGGTGTACTCCCAGACGGCGGGCGGGTCGTCGGCGATCGCCTCGCACACGAGCCCCACACCGGGGGTGTAGGCGAGCGACAGATCGGCCCGATTCTCGACCGGCTTGGTGATCTCGGTGCCGACCTTGCCGCCGACGTGATAGGGGAACGCCGGGTGCGAGCGGTCGACGGGCATGTGTGCAGCGTAGTGTGCCCGCCCCGCGAGAGGCCACGCGCACGCTGGGCCGAGACCGGACTCATCTTCGCCCGCTTCCGCGCCGATCTCCACACCGAGCCCATGTTGGCCACGACGGACGGTGTCATGCAGCAGAGGTGTGCGGGTGCGGCGGGAGACGCGGGAGCGGTCGACCGCGGCGAGGAGGTGGAGGCGGACGCGGAG
Organism: Acidimicrobiia bacterium; assembly: GCA_019695375.1. GTDB lineage: Bacteria > Actinomycetota > Acidimicrobiia > UBA2766 > UBA2766 > JAIBAC01. The sequence goes on along the minus strand of JAIBAC010000217.1, from coordinate 3,355 downwards.
GTCCGCCGCGAGGCTGCGGCGACCCTGCATGCCCGGACGCTCGAGGGCTCGGTCGACGCCCTCGAGGAGCTCGACGCCCAGTTCGACCGGCGCGGGCCGGAGCCGGACGAACGCCGCTCGCGCCGGTTGACGACGGAGCCGTACGGCTCGGGCTGCCCGTGGGCGGTGGCGGGTTGGACCTTCGCAGCCCTCGACTTCGCCGCGATCGCGCTCGTGACGCTCTCGCTCCCCGCAGCCCTCGTGGGCGTCGTCGTCTCACGCGCCTTCCGCATCTACTCGTTCCGCTACCACCTGTCCGCGGTCGACGCCGAGCGGCGCCTCCTCGCCGTTCCGCTGGTCGTGGTGCTCACGGCGGCGCTCGTTCAGGGCGGCTGGAGCTGGATCCACGCGGCGTGGCAGTTCTGCGCCGCTCTCGTCGCGCTGGTGGCCGCCCGCGGGCTCGGGGTCGTGTTCGTCTCGGCGCTACGCCGCCGCCACCCTCGCCCGGTTCTCGTCTTCGGCGGCGGTGCGATGGGCATGCTTCTCGCCGACACCCTCACCGAGCACCGCGGCTACGGCCTCGTCCCCGTCGGTTTCGTGTCCGACGTGGGGGTCCCGGCGACCGAGCTGCCCGTGATCCCCCTGCGCCGCGCGGCCCCCGCCGTCGCCGACTCCGGTGTGCGCGACGTCCTCTGCGCCTTCGGCCCCGAGTCCGACGCCGACGACGTCCGCGTCCTGCGGGCCTTGCAGCGGCTCCGCATCCGCCTCGCCGCGATGCCGCGCTTTTTCGACATGTCCACTGCTGACGACCACATCTGGGGCATCCCGCTGCAGCCGGTCCGGACCGCGTTGCCGGCTTCACGGGTGCGTGCGGCCACGAAGCGGGCGATCGAGTTCGTGCTCGTCGCGATCGCGGTCGTCCTCGCGTCGCCGGTGCTGGTGGCATGCGCGATCGCGGTCAAGGTCTCGTCGCCGGGCCCTGTCTTCTACCGGCAGCGGCGCGTGGGTGCCGACGGCCACGAGTTCGAGATCCTCAAGTTCCGGTCGATGCGCGTGGACTCGGACTCGTCGAGGTCATGGACCGTCGAGGACGACCCGCGGCGCACCCGCGTGGGTGCCGTGCTGCGGCGCTGGGGCCTCGACGAGCTGCCGCAGCTCTTCAACGTGCTCAAGGGGGACATGAGCCTCGTGGGCCCGCGTCCCGAGCAGCCGTCCTACGCCGGCGAGTTCGCGACCGAGATCCCCACCTATCGGGACCGCGAGCGGGTCCGCTCGGGTCTCACCGGCTTCGCCCAGGTGTACGGCCTGCGTGGCGACACCTCCATCGACGAACGAGTCCGCTTCGACAACCGCTACATCGACCGCCAGTCCCTGCTGCTCGACGTGTTCATCATGTTGAAGACGATCTCGGCGATCGTCCGCGGGCACGGCTCGTACTGAGGCCCTCGCGTGACGGTCCCCACGTCGACACCGCCCGAGAGCGCCGCCACCGGCGACGGGGCGCGCACTCGCCGCGCGGCCGGAAACGCGGCCGCCCTCGCAGCTGCGGAGCTCGTCGGCAAGGCGTCCACGTTCGTCCTCGCGATGGTCGCGGCACGCCTGTTGACCAAAGACGACTACGGCGCGATCGCCTACGGACTCTCGCTGGGGACGCTGCTCACGGTGTTCGCGTCGTGGGGCTTCGACACGGTGATGCAGCAAGAAGGCAGCGTCGACACCGATCGCCTGCCGAAGCTGCTCGCCGAGACGCTCATCTGGCGCACGGGCCTCGCGATCGTGTTCGCGACCGGCGGCGTGGTGATCGGCTTCGACAGGTCGAGCACACCGGCGATCGGCGTCGCCGTCGCGATCATCGTCGTCTCGTGCTTCGCGGACACCTACTTCGACGCGATCCGCTCGGTCGCGACCGCGTACCGGCGCCTCGGCCGTGTGTCGGTCGCGCTCGTGATCAACAGGCTGGTCACCGCCGTGCTCGGCATCGGACTCCTCGTCGCCGGGTTCGGGGTGGTCGCGTTCGCCGCCGCGTACTTCATCGGCTCCGTGGCCGCGCTGGCATTCGGCTGGTTGGCGGTGCGCCGCCTCGGCGTGCGCGCCGACTTCACCGCGGTCGACCACCGGGCGCTGTGGAGCCTGTTCCGGCGTTCGTCCCCGCTCGCCGTCTCGATGGTGATCTCCAACGCCCTCTTCCGCATGGACACGGTGATCGTGCAGGCGAAGCTCGGCGACGCCGCCGTGGCCGACTACGCGGTGGCCTACAAGCTCTTCGAGACGGGGCTCTTCGTGTCGTGGTCGATCAACAAGGCCGTCTTCCCGGAGATGTGCGCGAGCCGCGAGCAGCCGTCGAAGGTCCGCCACATGGCCGAACGCACGATCGGCCTCCTCACGGCCGTGTACGCACCGGTCGCGGCCGTGCTCCTCGTGCGCGGCGACGACGTGATCGCGCTCCTCTTCGGCAGCCAGTACGCGGGGTCGTCGACGCGGCCGCTGCAGCTCCTCGCGCTGGCCCCGCTCATGTTCGGGCTCTCGTACGTGTCGGGTTCGGTCCTGATCGCGTTCGAGCGGTACATGCCCACGGTGTGGGCGAGTCTCGTCGCGCTCGGGTACAACGTCGTCGCGAACCTCGTGCTCGTGCCCACCTACGGCATCGCGGCGGCGGCAGCGGTCAACACGACGAGCTACGCGATCGAGGCGCTGCTGATGCTCGTGTGCTGCATCCCGCTCGTCCGGGTCATCCGCGTCGACCGCGCCGTGGCGGCGCCGCTCGCGGGAGCCGTGGTCCTCGGCCTCTTCTGCTGGCTCTGGCCCGGCCCCGTCGTGCTCGTCGCCGCCGCCGGCTGCCTGCTCTACGCGGCGGTCTGGTACGGGCTCGTACGCGTGGTCGACCCCGCCGTCGCCGAGGTCGTCGGTCACGTAGGTGGGCATCTCTGGCGACGCCTGAGCGGAAAGGCCCCAGCATGAACACGACTCGAGCGCAGCTGCTGAGCGACGCGGCCGCGGTGGTGGGCGAGCCGCTCACGGCCTTCGGGCGCGACCCGGGCCAGGAGCGGCTCGTGGCGCACTCCCCCACGCGTGTCGTGTACGTGGGCGACGACGGCGACGCGGCCGCCGAGCTCGCTGTGGAGGCGCGCCGGCTCCGCTGGGCTGCCACCGCCGGCATCCCGGTAGCCCGCGTCGAGCACGCGGGAGAAGGCATCGTGGTGGCGACCCGCGTGCCCGACGACGACCAGTGCGGCGCCGCGTTCGGTCATGCGCTGGTGCGCACACTCGTCGCGGTCGCCGACGCACCGGTGCCGCCCGCCGACGCGCGCGCCGGAGGACGAACACGAGCGGACGTGCAGCGCGGCAGGCTCGCACCCTGGCGCCGCGGCCTCGCTGC
>JAIBAC010000216.1 GCA_019695375.1 Acidimicrobiia bacterium | reverse complement strand
CGAGCGAAGTCGTGCCGTGCCCAGACGACGCGCGTGCGCGCCGCGAGGCCCGCACCGACGGCGCACACCGCGGCCTTGGAGCCGTTCGCGAGGACCACGTCGGGACGGCGACGCCGCAGCACCCGCACGAGGCGCTGCGCGGTGCGGGCGAGCGCGAGAGGTGTGGTGCCAGTGGCGACGGTCTCGACCTCGATCCCGCGGCGGGTGAGCTCTTCCTGCAGCGGGCCGCCGGGGCCGAGGACGACGGCCGACACGTCGAGGCGGTCGGTCGCGTCGAGGAGGGTCAGCGCCCACCGTTCAGCGCCGCCGAGAACGCCGGCGGTGAACACGACCGTCACGTGCAGGGCGTCGCCGAAGGCGCGTTCGCTCCAGGGCCGGCGCCGCCCCAGGACGTCTCGCAGGATCGTGTCGAACGTGGCGACACGTGCCTCACTCCCGAACTGCGTGGCAGCGCGGCTGCCGGCCGCGCCCTCGGCGGCGGCGAGGACGCCGTCGGCGAGACGGTCGACGAGCGCGGCTGCAAGCGGCCCGGGCTCGGCCGCGGGAACCACTGCCCCGGCACCGTTCATGTCGACGAGCGCGCGGTGATCGCCGACGTCGGTCACGACGACGCTGCGCCCGCATGCCATCGCCTCTAGTGCAGCGAGCGACACGCCGGCCTCGGTGAGCGAGGGCTGCACGGCGACGTCACAGGCCCGCAGCCACGTCCCGACGTCGTCGACCTCGCCCGCGAACCACACCGACGCCGGCGCCCTCGCTTCGAGTGCCTGCCGCAGAGGTCCGTCACCCACCAGGACGAGGGTGGCGGCTGGCACCTTCGTGACCACGCGATCCCATGCGTCGAGGAGGGTTTCGTGGCCTTTGAGATCCGCCAGCCGTGCCACGCACGTCACGACGGGGCCGCGACCGAGGCCGAGGTGAGCGCGCGCTGTCGCCCGGTCGAGGCCGGCGAGATCGCGGAAGGCTGCGAGGTCGAGGCCGTTGGCGACGACGTGCCAGTCGGCGCGGAAGCCAAGTGCGATCGCCTCGTCGCGCTCGGTGGCGCCCACGCAGACGGTCGCGTCGGTCCAGCGGCAGGCGAATCGCTCCCATGCCACCACGGCGCGGGCCTTCAGCCCGCGGCACTGGCGGAAGCCCCACCCGTGAGGCTGGTACACGGTGGGGATGCGACCGCGCAGCAGCACGCGGCCGACGAGGCCGGCCTTCGTCGCGTGGAGGACCGCGACGTCGGGACGCACCTCGCGCACGAGGGCGCGCAGGCGCCGCCACTCCCGCAGGAGCGACGTCGTGGGCTCGCGCACGGCTTGCCACGGCAGGCGCGCGACGCCGGCCGACTCCAGACGGCGTACGAGCTCACCGTCGGGACACGCCACGACGACGTCGTGGCCGGCGCGAGCCTGGGCGGTGGCGAGCGTGGCGGTCGCGAGGGCGCTGCCGCCGTCGGTCGGTTGGATCACGTGGAGAACGCGCATTCACGAACCATCGGCCTGCGCCACGGCCGGGTTCAGCCGAACGAGCGGCGCTTGTGCGCAACGGCCGCGGTCGTCAAGGATGAGCACCGCGACGCCAAGCGCTCTTGATCCGACGACACAGGGAGCCTCGATGAAGCTCGGCCTGCAGCTCGGTTACTGGCCCGCTCAGCCGCCCCAGGGCATGCCGGAGCTCGTGTCCGAGGCCGAACGTCTCGGGTACGACTCGATCTGGACTGCCGAGGCGTACGGCTCGGACGCGTTCACGCCGCTCGCCTGGTGGGGGGCACGGACGACGCGGGTGAGGCTCGGCACCGACCTCGCGCAGCTCTCGGCCCGCACTCCGACGGCGACCGCGATGACGGCGATGACGCTCGACCACCTCTGCGGCGGCCGCTTCGTGCTCGGTCTCGGCGTGTCCGGACCCCAGGTGGTCGAGGGCTGGTACGGGCAGCCGTTCGGCAGGCCGCTGGAGCGCACCCGCGAGTACGTCGAGATCATGCGACGTGTCTGGGCGCGTGAGGAGCCGCTGACCTTCGACGGCGCCCAGTTCACGCTACCGGTGCCTGCCGGCGAACCCCGCTCGACGGGCCTCGGCAAGCCGCTCAAGTCGATCGTGCACCCGCTGCGGCCCGACATCCCCGTCTACCTCGGCGCCGAGGGCCCCAAGAACATCGCGCTGGCAGCCGAGATCGGCGACGGCTGGTTCCCGATCTTCTACGCGCCCACGAACGACGACTACGCGCGGCGCGCGCTCGCCGAGGGCTTCGCGGCTGCCGGCGCCCGGCGCACGGCGGAGACGTTCGAGGTCGCGGCAACGGTGCCCGTCCTCTGCAACGACGACGTCGAGGCCGCCGCCGACGTCATGAGACCGTTCCTGGCGCTCTACATCGGCGGGATGGGCGCCAAGGACGCCAACTTCCACCTCGACGTGTTCGCGCGCATGGGCTACGAGGCCGAGGCGGTCAAGATCCAGGAGCTCTACCTGGCCGGCGACAAGGCCGAGGCCATCCGGCTCGTGCCGCGCAAGCTGGTCGAGGAGGTCGCTCTCGTCGGCCCGCAGGACAAGATCCGCGACGAGCTCGCCCGCTGGGACGAGTCGTTGATGACGACGATGCTGATCGGCACCCACGACCTCGCGACGATTCGGCTGATGGCCGAGCTCTGCCTCTGAGCTGCGGTCCTCGATCCGGGGCGCTCAGTCGCGCTGCGGTGGCTCGAGGTCGACGAAGCAGACCTTCCACTTGGAGTCCTCGTCGACGAGCGTCGCGCGTCCGCGGACGTTGCCGTTCTCGAAGCGAAGGACGAACTCGGTCGACTCACGTGGCTGGGCGGAGTCGTTGGCGGCGCGGGTGCCGGGTGCGGTCGTCGGGGTCTCGGCTTCGGTCACCTCGATCTTGGTCAGCGAGCCCAGGGTTGCCTCGACGCCGCTCATCGCGCGGCCGAACTGCTCGGCGAGGGTCGGGGCCTTGTTGCAGGTGACGGCGACGGCGGCATCGGTGTCCTTGGCCTTGACCGCCTCGAAGAACGTCTCGGTGCTGGCCACGGCGCCGCCCGAACCCCCGAAGAGCCACAGGGCCGCGAACACGACGCCGACGACGACCACGACGGCGGCACCGGCCACGAGCGCGATGCGGCCCCAGTGTGGCCCCGACGGCTGCGCTGGTGGCCGTCCGTGGGCGCCACCGGCGGCGTCGCCGGGCCGCTGCTGCTGGGGCTGCTGGTAGTCCTGGGGCTGGTAGTGCTGGGGCTGCTGGTACTCCTGCGGCTGGTGTAGCTCGGGCTGGTACTGCTGGGGCACCTGGTACTGCTGGGGGTCGAGCGGATCGGGCGCAGCCTGGTGGTACGGCGATGGCTGGGGTTGGCGCGGGACGCCGAAGCCGGGGTCGTCCCCGCTCCAAGGCCCACCCGCACCGCCGCGGTGACCCGCGTCACCTGGGAAACCGGGGCCTCCCGGTGAAGTCATCGGAGCTCTCCAAGGTCTGAGCGGTTCGAGGTCGGCCACCCACACTACCGACGCCGCCACGTGCCCCGCCTGCCGGTGCCAGTATGCACCGATGCCCAACAAACACGTCGTCATCGTCGGCTGCGGCTTCGGCGGCCTCGAGTGCGCCAAGAAGCTCGAGGGTGCACCCGTCGAGGTGACGCTCGTGGACCGCCACAACTACCACCTGTTCACCCCGCTCCTCTATCAGGTGGCAACAGCGCTGCTGAACCCGAGCGACATCGCCTACCCAATCCGCAAGATCTTCCGCGACTCGCCCAACATCCGATTCCGTCAGGCCGAGGTCACCGCCGTCGACTTCGACGCCCATGTGGTCCACGTGGCGAACGGGCCCGGCATCCCCTACGACGAGCTGGTCCTCGCGACGGGCTCGACCACGAACTACTTCGGCAACGAGGCGCTCGCCGACGCCGCCCTCGGCCTCAAGAACCTCGAGGAGGCGCTGCAGCTCCGCAACCACATCCTGACCTGCCTCGAGCGCGCTAGCGCGGCCGCCGCCACCGGCGACACCGAGGCACTCGCCGGCTGGCTCACGTTCGTGGTCGTCGGCGGCGGGCCGACCGGAGTCGAGTTCACCGGGGCGCTCGCCGAGCTGTTCCACCTCGTGCTCGTGTCCGAGTACCACAACATCGCACCCGGCCGCGTGCGGATAATGCTGATCGAAGGTTCCAGCTCGCTGCTGAGCGCCTTCGACGACCGACTCGGCGACTACGCCGCGCGGACGCTGGAGGCGCGCGGTGTCGAGGTCGTGCTCTCCAAGCTCGTCACCGAGGCCGGCGACGACCACGTCTTGCTCTCCGACGGCGAGGTCGTCCGCACCCGGACCCTCGTGTGGTCGGCCGGCGTCCGTCCCGAGGATCCAGTTGCCGCTGACGCCGTGCTCCGCAGTCGCAGCGATCGCATCGAGGTCGGACCGGACCTGCGCGTCGCCGGCCACGAAGTCGTGTATGCGATCGGCGACGCCGCGTCGGTCACCGAGGACGGCCGCGAGCTGCCCATGTTGAGCCCACCGGCCATGCAGGCGGGCAGGTACGTCGCTTCTGCGATCCTGGGCGATGCGACCGGTCCGTTCCGCTACCGCGACAAGGGCACGATGGCCACGATCGGGCGCGCCGCCGCGGTGGCACAGGTCGGAACGCGCATCCGTCTCACCGGTTGGCTCGGCTGGGTCGCATGGCTCGTGCTGCACCTCTACTACCTGATCGGTTTCCACAACCGGCTCCAGGTGCTCGCTGCGTGGGGCTGGAACTACCTCCACGGGGACCGGCCGATCCGGATAATCACGCGTGCCAAGGGCGACAGGACCTCCTCATCGCGATCAGCCGCGTGATCGTCCGCGGCGCGGCCGCGTGCAATCTGAGGGCATACATGTATAGTGGCGGCCGGTGGGAGGTCCGGTGGGGCAGGGTGACAGCCGGACCGTCCGAATGGGTGGTGGGGTGTGGTCCCAGCCGACGGGACAGTGCCGAAGCGAGACGGACGGGGGTCTCCCAGCCCCCCGTCCGTCGCTTCCGGCCCACGTCAGGAACCGGAGTCGTCCACGTCCCGCAGGAACCGCTCGATCTCGCGCACGAGCCCGCCGGCGTCCTCGTCGGGAGCTGCCTCGCCGATCGCCTGCTCGAGCTTGCGGACCAGCTCGGCGAGGTCGGGCCGCGCTGCAAGACGGGCCTCGACGGCTGCGATGTACGCGTCGGCCTCGGCATCCAGGCCTGCGACGTCGACCTTGACG
>JAIBAC010000215.1 GCA_019695375.1 Acidimicrobiia bacterium | reverse complement strand
GGGTGGTGGTCCGCCTGGGGGTGGCGCTGCGCCGGGTGGTGGTCCGCCTGGGGGTGGCGCTGCGCCGGGTGGTGGTCCGCCTGGGGGTGGCGCTGCGCCCTCCGGCGATGCCTGGGACTCAGGGGCGAAAGCGGACTGCGGCGGGGCACCGCCGGGGCCGGAGGCCACCGCCGAAGTTGCGGCTTCGGCCTGTGGCGGGGCCGCTGCCTTCGCGGCGGCCGCCTGAGCCGCCTCGTACTCCTTCTGCTGGATCTCGAAGATCGACTTGTCGACCTCGTACATCGCGTATACGAGCCGCTCGATCTCGCCGGGAGGCGCCGGTGTCCCGCACCGCTCGCGGTAGACGATGTAGCCGAGCTCCTCGGCGTGGCTGTCCATCCTGCGGCGGAACGAAGCCTCGTCACCCGGCCCCGATCCCTCGTCGATCGGCCCCTTCACCTTGTCCGCGAATCCCACTCACGCCTCCAAACTCGGGGCATTGCCGCCACGGCGACGGCTCGGGACACCATACCTCGCGTCCAAACGTCGTGTGCCGCCGCCGGTCGCCGCCACCGGGGCCTATCCTGCCGCTCCGTGCGGATCCTGCTGGTCGTCAATCCCTATGCCACCAACTACGACACCCAACAGCGCCGTGTCGTCGAGAAGGCACTCAGCTCGGACCACGAGCTCGAGGTCCGCGAGACGGCACGCCCAGGCCACGGCCTCCCGATCACGCAGGGGGCGGTGACCGAGGGGTTCGACACGGTCGTCGCGTGGGGCGGTGATGGGATGGTCAACGAGGCCGCTGCAGGTCTCGCCGGCACCGATGTTGGACTGGCCATCCTGCCTGGTGGCTCCACGAACGTGTGCGCGAGGACGCTCGGCATCCCCCTCGACATCCTTGCGGCGGCGGGCAACCTGCTTCGGTGGCTGGACGAGGGTCGCACGCGCCGCATCGGTCTCGGTTCCGCGGGTGGACGCACGTTCACGTTCGTGTGCGGGCTCGGCTTCGACGCCGCCGTCGTGCGCGAGGTCGAGTCCCGGTCTGCGATCAAGCGGACCATCGGACCGTCGGTCTACCTCCTCGGGGCGGTGGCGACGTTCGCCGAGTTCGACAGGCACCAGCCGCAGTTCCGCCTCGCGTTCGACGACGGCCGCGAATCGCCGCCGCTGATGCAGGCGTTCGTGTGCAACTCGTCGCCGTACACGTACCTGGGCAACCTGCCGATGGTGCTGGTGCCCGAGGCCGGTTACGACCGTCCTCTGGAGATCCTCGGTCTCACGCGTCTGCCGTGGCTGAGCACGATCCGCCTCGGCGTCTCGTCGTTCTGGCACCAGCGGTACCTGCGTGAGTGCCCCTACGTCTATCGCGCGACGGCCACGCACGTGGTCGCGGAGATGATCGTCCCCTTCGACGTGCACCAGGACGCCGAGTACCGCGGCAAACGTGAGCGGCTGGAGATCTCGTGGATGCCCGAGTGCCTGTCCGTGTACTGCGGCCAGGGCCACAGCACCTGAGCGTTCATCCCGGCACGACGCGGAACACGTAGGTGGTGCCGTCGTGTGCGACGAGCTCGAACACGTCAGGACGGCTGAGAGCGAACTGGACGTCGCGCGGATTGATGACCTCGTCGCGCACGTCCAGCTCGTCGACGAGGCGGTCCACGTCCTGGGGTGAGACCGGCAGCTCGTCCTTGGATCCGAACGGTTGGGCGTCGCGGGCGATGAAGTACTCGACGTCGTGCTCGCGCATGAACGCTGCGAGCGCGTCGGCGTCGAGGAACGGCTTGCCGACACCGGGCGACGGCTCGTCCTCGCCGGGGCCGGCCGTGTTCTCGTCGAGGGCAGCGAGGACCTTGTTCTGGATGTGCGTGCCGTAAAGCGGCCACGCCCACGGCCAGTTCGAGAACGCCACGGTGAACCCGCCTGGCTCGGTGGCCTCCGCCTCGCGGATGACGTCGAACGCGACGTCCTGCTCTCGCGGGAAGAACCCGTAGCGCTGATCGGTGCTCGCCAACCACGCCGCGACGGCGCCCGAGGCCGCGGCCACGACGACGAGCGCCGCGATCGTGGTCCAGCGCCGCTTCCAGACGGGTCGCACTCCTCTGAGAAGCTCTGTGACGCCGTACGCGCACGCGGTCACGACTGTGCCGATGGCGAGACCGCCGATGAGCGTCGCGGTGGGGAGGCTGCCGCCGCTCGGCAGCACTCCGAGCACGGCGAGCCCGGCGTGGGCGGCGTTGGCGGCCACGATCCCGGCGGCGAGCCAGAAGCCCCAGCGTGGGCGCAGACGTGCGGATACGCAGATCAGACCGAGCGTCGCCGTCGCAAGGAACGGGAAGCCGTAGCGGATGTTCGGTGGGAACCAGCCGGGATAGCCCATCGGGCCACCCGCCGACGTCGGTGACACCGCGTAGGAGGCGAGCAGCAGGAGCGGTACCACCCAGCATACGACGAGGAGCTGGCCGGCGCCTGCGGGCCTCGCAGTGCTCGCCGGCTGAGCGTCGTGGGCGGTCAGCGCGTTGCGGCGCCGCCACAGCACGACCGGCACGACGACCATGGCAGCGAGTGCGAGGATGCCGGCCACCCAGGTGAGGCCTGCCCACGCCGCCAGGATCCAGGGGTGTGGGTCGAGTGCGAGCACGTAGTCGAGGATCGTGATGTTGAGCTTGTCGATGTCGAGGGGCATCCACGCGCCCGGCAGCCCCGCGATCGCGCCGGGGAAGAGTGGGTTGCCCACGATCCAGTAGTTGCGCACGTAGAAGTACGCGCCGCCGACGAAGACCCCGGCGGCAGCGACGGCGATGGCTTTGGCTGCGGCCACGGCGCTGATCCGGTGCCGGCCTGCAGCGATCACAACGACGACCGCGAACAGGCCGCCCAGCAGGATCGCGCTGGGCAGAGCCACGTACTTCGTGCCCGCCGCGATCCCGGCTGACACGCCTGCGAGAGCGACGTCGGTCACCTTCGGTGACTGCCACCAGCAGAGCCCGAAGTACACGGCGAGCAGGAAGAAGGCCGCTGCCAGCAGGTCGACCTGGCCGGAGCGGAGCTGTGAGCCCCAGATGACCGGGATCGACAGCACGGCGAGTGCGGCGAGGACGCCCGTCACGAGGCTCACGCCGAGGCGGCGGCAGATCCCGACGATGGCGGCGCCTGCGAGCCCGAACGTCGCCCAGCTCACGAGCGAGACGAGGAAGTCCTGGTGGAACCACGCCACCGCCCAGTGCTGCAAGAGCTCGCCGTTGGACGGGTAGAACCACGGTTCGATGCCGACGGAGAAGACCTTCGGTGTCGTGAGGTTCCCCACGTCGAGCCAGTGCGCGATCAGCGGATAGTGGTACTGCAGGGTGTCGATACCTGTCGCCGGGCGACCAAGGCAGACGGCCAGCAGCCCCGTTCCCACTGCGGCCACGAGCAGCGTCGGCCATCGGGGGAGCGGCCATCGCACCGGTGCCACGGCGTCGGGGCCTTTGCTGCCACGCAGAAGGAGGCCTGTGGCAGCGGCGATGATGACCACGGCGAGGGTCAGCGGGACGCGTCGCATCAACCCGAACGTGCCGAGGACCTCGGAGACGACGACGACCTCGACGACCGCGAGTACGCCGAGCGCGAGGACTCGTGACCAGGGCCGCTGGGGGTACAGGCGGCGCGCCCACATGCTCGACGCTGCGATCACAGCTGTGCCGGCGGCCACGAAGACGAGGTAGTCGAGGACGATCACCGCCAAACTGATACCAGATCGGGGGTGGAACCAATGCGGGCGGTTGCTCTCAGGAAGCGAGCAGGTCCTGCACGGCAGCGGAGACGTCGTCCTCGTAGACGCGGTTGATCGTGAAGTGGTCGTTTCCCTCGACCATGAGATCGCGGCCCCACCAGAACGCGTAGATGCCGAGGCTCAGCAACGTCGCGGTGATGCGGCCTGCCGCGTTGTGGCGACCGACGCTGCGATCGGGGTCGAGCGGCGTTCCGAGCGGGTGGTCCAGGCGAGCGAACGCGAAGGCGAGGTCCGCCTCGATGGAGGCCTCGGATCTGTCGTGGTCGATCAGGTCGCGGTTGAGGAGCACGGCGGCGACCATTCCCGTCAAACCGAACGACACGAGCGAGAGGAGGAGCCAGATCACGGGATCGCGGAACTCGCGGCAGGCGCGGCGCATCGATTCGAGGCCGGCGCCGATCCGCTCGAAGTACGGCCGCAGCTCTTCCGCGGCGCCGCGCAGCTGCGCCTCCTCCCACGCGAAGGTCGCCGCCGCGTCGAGGAACTCGAGGCGGCGCAGGTTGTGGTCGCGGCTGCGGCGCACGAGTCTGTACAGGATGTAGAAGGCGTAGAGGCCGAGGGTCACGGCGGTCCAGCCGAGCGCTGTCCAGAAGTCGAACCGGTAGTCGGTGCGGGAGCGCAGCTGCACGGCGAGTCGGATCCGTTCGGCCGATTCCGGTACCGGAACGTCGCCTTGGCTGGGTTGCATGGGCGCGCATTGTAGAGATGCCCGGACCCGCGGTTCCGTCCGGACGGCGCGGTGTGCGGCGAACCTAGAGTGGGCGAATCGAACCCGTATCGATCGACGAGCACCACATGCGCCGTGCGCTCGAGCTCGCCGCTCGGGCACGTGGCGATACCGCACCGAACCCGATGGTCGGTGCGGTGGTGGTCGATGTGGATGGCCGGGTGGTGGGGGAGGGCTGGCATGAGGGCGCCGGCGAGCCTCATGCGGAGGTGGTGGCGCTCGAGGAGGCGCGCGAGCGTGCCCGCGGAGCGACGCTCTACGTGACCCTCGAACCCTGCACCCACCACGGGCTCACTCCTCCATGTGTTGAGGCGGTGATCGGCGCCGGTGTCACGAGGGTCGTGGTCGCTCAGCAGGACCCCGATCCGCGCGTGTCAGGGGCGGGTGTCGAGGTCCTGCGCGCCGCAGGTGTCACCGTCGTCGAGGCTGTCTGCCGCAGTCAGGCCGAGGCCCAGCTCGACGCGTACCGCCACCATCGGACCACGGGCCGGCCTCTCGTCGTGTTGAAGACCGCGATCACCATCGACGGCGCCACGGCAGCTCCTGACGGCAGCTCGCAGTGGATCACGGGGGAGGAGGCGCGCGCGGACGCTCACGAACTGCGGCGCGAGAGCGATGCCGTCCTCGTAGGGAGCGGTACCGTCGTCGCCGACGACCCGCGCCTCGACGTGCGGACCGAGCCACCGCCGCGGAGGCAGCCGCTGCGCGTCGTCGCCGATGCCCGGGGCCGGACGAGCGCGGCCGCGGCGCT
>JAIBAC010000214.1 GCA_019695375.1 Acidimicrobiia bacterium | reverse complement strand
CGTCTCGACCTTCGTGGAGGTGCCCAGCACCGCTGCGGCTGCCGCCAGCTTCTCGTCGTCCACGTCGATCAGTGTGCGTGTCATCGGGCTCCCTTGATATCAACCCACGTCACAGATGATATCATGCGTTCGCCTCGCACGGGGTTCCAGCGACGGACCTGTTCGGGTGCCTGCCGGGCGAAGTGGAGTGGACCCCCTCGCAGTTGCGCACCGCGCAGCGTGACGGGCAGGTGCGGCTCTTCTGGGGCGACACGCCAGTCGACCTGTTCTTCTCCACCAGCGCCTTCCACGACCGAGCCGGAGAACGCACTCGCAGGGTCCCCTTCGCCGGCACCACCATCCCCATCCTCGACGCGACCGACCTGTTGGTGTTCAAGGCGTCCTTCGGCAGGACCAGGGACTGGGCCGACATCGAGGAGATGATCGCGGTCGGTTCCGCCGACGAGCACGAAGCCCTCGGATGGCTCGTCGACCTGCTCGGCGCCGACGACCACCGCGTCGACCGCCTCCGCACGCTGATGCGGGCCACGTGACCTGCCTGGGAATCAGGTGCGCTCGAGGATGGCAGCGGCCGTCGTCGCCTCAGCCGGTCAGGGGCGGTATGGCGTCACTGATCAGCTTCACTCCGAACACGACGAAGAGGACGGCCATGACGGCGTTGTTGTGGGCCGTCAGCCACGCCTTCATCCCGTCGAGGGTGGCCTGGGCGCGGCTGCCGCCCACCAGGTAGTAGACGACGGGTGCCGCGATCGTGACGCTCCCGACCACGACGAGCACGATCAGCGACACGACCGCGTCGGTGGTCCCGAGGCCGAGCTGGGCGAGCCCGGCCGCCGCACCGACGGTGAGGATCAGGTTCTTGGGGTTCACGCCCGCCAGCAGCAGGCCGAGAGCGAGTGCCTTGGCGGGCGCGAGGTCGTCGACGCCGCTCATCCACTTCGGCATGTCCGGCTCCTCGCCTGGCGCCGGGCGCTTCTGCCAGTTGCGCAGCGCGAGCACCAGCAGCAACACGCCGAGGACCAGCTTGCCCCACGAGATGGTGTCGGCGGCTCCGTTGCCGGCCGACGGGTCGCCGGCGTCGGAGACGAAGTAGACAGCGAAGCTCACGACGGCGAGCGCGGCGCTCCAGCCGAGCAGGAACATCGGCCCGTTCACCTTCGCCCGTGCGGAGAAGAGCATCAGGATCACGGCGATGATCGGCACCGGGCTGATCGCGACACCGACGGCGAAGGTGAGCACCTCGGCGATGCCCTGGCTCACAGCAGCCTCCTCGACCTGTTGCGGATCTCGATCCTCGCCGCTGGCGCGTGGCCATATGCTGATCGTATCGAGCGTCCCAAGCGCCAGCGCGCTGCCCGGGGTCACCCCGGTCGGCTCGCTCGGAGCTCGTGCGCCCAGTCGCCTGATGCGAGCCGCGTCGAGGCGACCAGACGCAGTCCGGCCGAGGTCGCCAGTGCCGCGAGGGCACGGTGGTCGCGCTCGCGGCCGCCGCCGGTGAGCGCGGCCATCAACACGTCGGCTCCGGTGGCGATGCGGTCCCTCGGTCTCCTCGGGTGGTCGGCGTCGACGACGAGGATGCGTGCGCCGGCGGTGGCGGCTGCGGCGGTGTTCGCCAGGATCGTCGCGGCGTCGTCGTCGCCCCAGTCGTGGATGACGTTGACGAGCAGGTACGTGTCGAACCCGGCGGGGACTGCGCTGAACATGTCGCCGGCCTGCGCGGTGATGCGCTCGTGGTGGACCGCTCTCGCGACGACGTCGGGGAGGTCGAACACGGTTCCCGTCGCCCCAGGGATGTGTTGGAGGAGGGTGAGGAGGAGGTGGCCGGTGCCGCCGCCGATGTCGCAGATCGCCGAGTCTGCCGGCCAGTCGAGCGCGACAAGCAGGGCCAGCGCGTGCATGCGGGCGCCCGCGGCCATCGCGTCGTCGAAGGTCGCCCAGCGGCCGGGGTGGCGGGCCATCCACTCGAAGAACGGCGCACCGTTGGCGGCAGCGAACGGGTCGGTCGCCGCGGTCGTAGCCGACAGCATGGCGACCGCCGACGTGACCTCTGCTCCTCCGGCGAAGTCGACCCATGCTCTCCATCCGCCAGGGTGGTCGCGGCGCAGGAACGCCGTGACCCGGGTCGGCCGTACGCGGCCGCGGCGGTCGAAGCGCACCCAGCCCTTCACGGCCGCGGCACGTAGCAGCCGCTCCAGGTGTTGCGGATCCACCGCCGCCCGTTGGGCCAGGTCGGCGGGACGGATGGGTGCGACGAGGAGGTCGGGGATGCCGGCGTCGCAGAGGGCAACCAGGACCCGGTGGTCCAACACCCCGAACAGCCCCTCCAGGATGGCGACCGGCGGCGGCGCCATCCGGTCGGCGAGACCCGTGAGGGCGGCCCGCAGGCGGGCAGCCGCCGTGCTGCGCCGCGGCGGCGGCATCACCGCCACGCCCACCACGTCGGCCGGTGTCGGGATCGATTCAGCCATGCGCGGTCCTACCTCCGGTGGGTGTCCCGCCAGGCAGAGGTCAACAGCCTGTCGCCGCTCGAAGCGTCCGACACGCCTCGACCATCCGCGCAGCGGAGAGGGCGCTCACCTTACGGCGGAGCGAGTCCCGCGGGATCGTGTGGATGTTGTCGAAGTTGACCACGCTGTCGGTCGGGACGCCGTCGGCCTTGGTCAACGCGAGCTCGGAGACCAGCCCGCGCCGAGTCCGGGTCAGGGCGGCCACCACGACCGAACCGATGCGCCCGGCGACGGGGTCACGGGTGAGGATCAGCACCGGTCGGTCGCCGCCGGGCGTGGCCGCGAACCAGATCTCACCGCGCTGCATCGACGGCCCAGTCCGACCAGTCCTCTGCGGGACCCCAGTCGGCGATCTCCCCCAGGGCCTGCTCGCCCGCGTCCAGCGGTGCCTCGGCCCAACGGTCCGCGTCTCCCTCCGATTCCAGCCGGTCGAGGTAGCAGCGCAGGGCTTCACGCAGGAGCTCGGAACGGTCGACGCCGAGTGCTGCGGCCCACCGTTGCGCCCGTTCGGCGTCGCGAGCTTCGACACGGAAGCTGAACATCGTCATACACGCAATCTAACTCGTAATACAGTTGGTGTCAGCGCCGACGTCCAGGGCGGGACGGTCGATGTCGCAGGCGTCAGTAGGATCGGCGTTCGCGGCCACACACGACCGGCACCGAGACAGACACGCACACGGACAGGGAGCGGGCAGAGAGCCCAGGGCGATGGTTCAACGAGTGCCTCCCCACCGGTATCGCCGAACGCATGCTCGCGACGCGCCTCGCCGATCCCGACGCCGTCGCGTCCGCGCTGGCCGTCCCGATCGAGGTCGTCCGCGGCACGGGTTGACGCGCGAAACGCCCGATTTCTTGCGGAATTGCTGGTGTCGGGCAGGTTCATAGTGTAGACTCGAACGTGTGTTCGGATGGTCTCCTCGGGGGAAGGAGTCGAGACCATGACACAGTCCACCACCCCTGTGGCGCCTGACTTCGAGGGTTGCAGCGACGAGGTCGTACGCACCTTCGCAGCCGACATGCAGGCGCTGGAGTCCTTCGCACAGGTCTCGAAGTTCGCGGCGATGGCCGAGATGGCCCGCCGCCAAGCCCTCACCGCGGACGGTGCCGCCACCTTGGCGCAGTGGATCGCGATCACCGGCCACCACAACCACGCCCACGCCCACGCACAGGCCCGCGTCGCCACCGCCCTCACAGACCTACCCGCGATCACGGCTGTCTATGCCGACGGGGAGCTCTCCTTCGACCAGGTCGCCGAGCTCGTCGAGATCGCCACAGCCGACACCGACGCCGAATGGGCCGAACGCGCGCCGAAGATGTCGGTCGCCCAACTCCACCGCGAAGCCGCACGCCACACCAAACAAGAAGAGAACCAACACGACGCCGACCCCGACAGCGACTCCGAGGGTGACTCGGACTACGACGGCGACGGGGGTCCGGTACGGCACCTGCACTTCAGCCACCGTCGTGACGGCAACGAACGACTCACTCGCCGACCTCGATCCTGCAGCGATGGCCATGGTGCGCGCCGCGCTGGAACGCCAGGCCGAACGCTACGGCAAGGACCCCGACACCGACCGCTGGGCACCACGCCCACAACGCCTCGCCGACGCCCTCGTCGACCTCACCACCGCTGCCAGACCCTCGACCGCAGCCGACCGCGCGACCGCCGTCGTCCACATCGACTGGGACAACCTCGCCGGACACTGCGACGACGACGCCTACCTCGACCTGCCCTTCGCCGCCGGCCTCGCCGCCACCGAGGCCCGCGCGATGGCATGCGACGGCCGCCTCGACATCTGGCTCCAGCACCCCGACGGCGCCACGATCGGCATCGGCCGCACATCCCAGTCATGGCCGCCATGGCTGTATCGCAAGATCATCCACCGCGACATGGGCTGCCGCTGGCCCGGATGCAGCAACGAGATCGGCCTCCACGTCCACCACGAAAAGCCCTACGGCCAAGGCGGCACCACCGACACCAAAGGCGGGTTCTGCCTCTGCAACCGCCACCACCACATCCGCCACAAACCCGGCTGGCAGATCACCGGCGACCCCGACGACCAACTGACCTTCACCCGCCCCGACGGCACCACCCTCCCACCAAGCCGACCGCCCCTGCACCCCCAGCTCAAAGCCAAAGTCGCCTAGACCCACCCACGCTCGGTCCCGCCCCTGCCTTATCCGGGACGGTGCCACCTGAGCCCTGGGAAGCGGCCGAAGTCGTTGTCGAACGTGCACACTGCGGCACCTCCGGGAACCTCGCCACGATGCCCACTCGCGGCCGGGCCTGTTCAGGGCCGAGTCGAGCCACGCGTGCGCTTCGGATCGACCTCCGTGCTGGCCCGCGACTTGCGAAGGATCTCTTCGTCCTCGAGCGACTCCAGCACCGAAAGAGCATGATCGAGATCGACCTTGGGGCGGCCCATCCTGCGTGTCCGGACCACGACACGTGCCTCCACTGCGGGAGCGGCACCGCGGCGTATCGCCATGTTGACCGCCACCGTGAAGGACACGCCTTGGTCCCGCATGATCGCCTGCACCATCGCGTCGGTGTCGGGGTCGAGCGTCACCGTCGTACGCATGCAGGCACCGCAACATCGAATTGCCCGCGGTCCCGGTCAACTTCCGGTCAGTCGTCGGCGTGCATGCGCTTGCGCAGGGCGTCGGCCTTGCCGGTGAGCTCGGCGAAGAAGTCGGTGTCGACGATCTCGCTCACCGCCGCGGACCGCCTCCCCTCGTCGACCTCGACGCGGAGCCGTTCGACCTCGG
>JAIBAC010000025.1 GCA_019695375.1 Acidimicrobiia bacterium | reverse complement strand
CGATGCGCGATCTCGTCGAACAGCGCGAGGCGCTCTTCGCAGCTCTCGTCGAGCAGGCACGCACCGCCGGCGAGGTCGTCGACGACATCGACACCGCGACCGTGACCCGCTTCAGCTTCGCCCTCGCGTTCGGCTTCCTCCTCTTCGAGGCGTTGGAGTTCCCCCACCCCGAGCCCGCCGCGTGGACGGCGCTGCTCGAGCGCCTCGTCAACTCGCTGCGGCCCACGGCGCCGGCGAGCACCGAAAACGAACCGACCAGTGAACCAACGACACGAAAAGGGGAAGAACCATGACTGAGCCCGAGGTCCAGAAGCGACTCATCGACGTCCTCACACCGGAACAGGTGAACGACATCGAGCGGATCGCCGCTATCTGCAACACCGACTACGACGCCACCGACCACGTGTCCCCCACCGGCGGCGACACCATCTTCACGTGGGACTACGACCAGAAGCGCGCCCCGCTCGTGAAGCTCTACGAGAAGGCCAAGACCTCCCAGTGGAACTCCACGACCGACCTCGACTGGTCGGTGGAGGTCGACCAGGAGAAGGTCGCCGCCGAGAACGCGGCCGCCAACATCCAGGCGCAGATGATGCGCGAGGGCGCCCGCAACGACGCGTCGAGCCCGCTGCACGGCTGGAGCGAGCAGCAGTTCATCGACCTCGGCGTCCAGATGCAGAACTGGACCCTGAGCCAGTTCATGCACGGTGAGCAGGGCGCGCTCGTGTGCACGGCCAAGATCGTCGAGCAGGTCCCCTGGATCGACGCCAAGTACTACGCCTCGACGCAGGTGATGGACGAGGCACGCCACGTCGAGGTCTTCGCCCGCTACCTCGACACCAAGCTCAGCGGCCACTACCCCATCAACGCGCACCTGCAGATGCTGCTCGACGACATCATCGCCGACACGCGCTGGGACATGACCTACCTCGGCATGCAGATCATGGTCGAGGGCCTCGCGCTCGCCGCGTTCGGGTTCCTGCACATGATGACGACCGAGCCGCTCCTCAAGAAGCTGCTGCGCTACGTGATGAGCGACGAGGCGCGCCACGTCGCGTTCGGCGTCCTCTCGCTCAAGGAGGTCTACGACGAGATGACGGCAGCGGAGATCCGCGAACGCCAGGAGTTCGCGTTCGAGGCCGCGGTGCGCATGCGCGACCGCTTCATGCAGCAGGAGGTGTGGGAGCACTTCGGCATTGACCAGAAGGAGCTCGTGCGCTGGTTCCTGAAGCGGCCCCCCGCCCAGGACCAGTTCACGCCGATGCTGTTCTCCAAGATCGTGCCGAACTGCAAGAAGCTCGGCCTCCTCGACGCCGCCGACGGGTGGCTGCGCGACCGCTTCACCGAGATCGGCGCGATCCAGTTCGAGGACTGGACCGACACCGGTGAGGAGTACGAGATGCTCGACGAGGTCTCCAAGGACCGCGCCGCCGTCTGACCCCCCACCCCAAACGCGGGCTACCTGTCCCGCTCACACGCCATCCCACCCGCGTTTGGCGAGGGGCCCACCCCCAAACGCGGGCCATCTGTCCCGCTCACACGCCATCCCACCCGCGTTTGGGGGCACCCGCGTTTGGGGGCACCCGCGTTTGGGAGGGGTCAGCGGCGCCGGTCGGCTGCACGGACCGCGGCGCCACCGAGGCGCAGCAGCGGCGTGTAGTCGAGCGTCGTCGTCCTGTTCGTGACGTAGGCGACCGCAAGCTCGCGCGATGGGTCGCACCACGCGCCGGAGCCGAGGTAGCCGTAGTGGCCGAAGGCGTGACGCGCGACCCCCGCAGTCGTGAAGATCGTGTGGTACCCGAGACGCCACACGATCGGCACCTGCAGGACCCTGTCGCGGCGGCGGTTCTGGACGGCGCCCATCGCGGCGACGGTGCCCGGCGACACGAGATAGGCGCCGTCGATGCTGCCCCCGCACGACAGCGCCGCGTACATGCGTGCGAGCGAACGTGCGTCGAACGCGCCCGCGGCACCGGGGATCTCGGCCGCGAGCGCCTCCTCGGCCCAGATCGCAGGGTGCAGGTCGACCGGGAGCAGCGCGTCGATCACATCGCGGGTCGGCGGGAACCACAGCCCCGCCGCCGCCGTGCCGCCCCACGCGAGCAGCCGCGGCCAGCGCATCAGCCGCGCGGCGCGGCCCCGCTCCGAGTCGGGCACGCCGATGAAGAGGCCGCCGGCACCGAGCGGATCCGCGATCTCGGCCTGCACGAACGCGCCGATCGACTTGCCGCTCACGCGCCGCACGATCTCGCCGGCGAGCCAGCCGTACGTGATGCCGTGGTACGCGTTGGCGCTACCGGGTTCGAACGCGGGCTCGGCGGCGGCGAGCGCCGCGACCATGTGTTCCCAGTCGAGCATCCGCGAGCTGTGGTCGACGAGGCCGCGGATCCCGTGCAGGCCCGCCTCGTGGGACATGACCTGGCGCACCGTGATGCGTTCCTTGCCGTTGGCGGCGAACTCGGGCCAGTAGCACGCGACCGCGGCGTCGTAGTCGACGAGACCGCGGTCGGCGAGGACGTGCAACGCGGTGGACGCGACCCCCTTGGTCGTCGAGAACGAGCACACGATCGTGTCGGCGTCCCACGGGTCGCCCTCGGGGTTGCGGTCCCCACCCCACATGTCGGCGACGCGCTCGCCACGGTGGTACACGCAGACCGCACCACCGCCACGACGCGCCGACGCGAGCACACGGTCGAAGACGGCGGCGACCGAACCGAAGTCCGGATGGACGTATCCCTCCGTCATCGCAGGCCGCCTGTGTCCGCGTCGAGCACGCGGCGCGCCAGGGACTTCGGCGCCACCAGCGTGTACGAGGTCCGCACCCACTCGGTGACCTGCTGCCAGTAGTCGTCGCCGGCACCGTCGGGCACCGTCACCGAGATCCAGCCGTGGCGGCCGAGGCCGTAGCCGCTCGGCTCGGCCGAGTCGTCGGTGGCGACGACGGCGGCGGCCTCCTCCTTCGACAGCTTCAGCGACAGGTGCCGTGCCTCGCCGTCGCAGAACACGAAGTTCTTCCCGCGGATCCTGAACGAGGGATGGTCCCCCCACTCGGCGATGTCGACCCGTTCAGCCTCCGGCAGGTCGGCGGCGATCGCCTCGAGTCGTGCCATGTTGTCCATCATCACCCCTCAGCGCGGCAGGACGTCCAGCGCGTGCTGGCGCAGCCAGTGGTCCGCGAGGACCAGCAGCGCCATCGCCTCGACCATCGGCACCGCGCGCGGCAGCACGCACGGGTCGTGGCGGCCCTTGGCCTCGAGCGTGACCGCCTCGCCGGCGCGGGTGACGGTCTGCTGCGGCGACGCGATCGTGGCGGTCGGCTTGAACGCGACCCGCACGAGCACGTCCTCACCGTTGCTGATCCCGCCCTGCACGCCACCGGAGTGGTTGGTCGACGTGGTCGGGCGGCCACCGCTGCCGGCCGTGAACGGGTCGTTGTGCTCGCGCCCCGTCATGCGCGTCCCCGCGAAACCGCTGCCCGACTCGAAGCCCTTGGCCGCGGGCAGCGACAGCATCGCCTTGGCGAGGTCGGCTTCGAGACGGTCGAAGACCGGCTCGCCGAGCCCAGCCGGGACGTGGCGCGCGACGCAGGTGACCACACCGCCGAGGCTGTCACCGTCGCGCCGTGCCGCCTCGATCGCGGCGACCATCTTCTCCGCCGCGGCCGCGTCGGGACAGCGCACGTCGTTGGCCTCGACGGCGGCGAGATCGACCGTGCCCGCATCGACGCCGGCGTCGATGCCGTGCACCTGTGACACCCACGCGAGCACCTCGACTCCGGCCACCGCTTCGAGCAATGCCCTGGCGACGGCGCCCGCCGCCACGCGCCCGATCGTCTCGCGCGCGGACGCGCGCCCGCCGCCACGGTGGTCGCGGAACCCGTACTTGGCGTCGTAGGTCCAGTCCGCATGCGAAGGCCGGTACACATCGGCGAGGTGGTCGTATGCCTCCGGACGCGCGTCCGTGTTGCGGATGACCATCGCGATCGGGGTGCCGGTGGTCCTGCCGTCGTACAGGCCGGACAGGATCTCGACCGCGTCGGCCTCGCTGCGCTGGGTCGTCAGGCGCGACTGGCCGGGACGGCGCCTGTCGAGGTCGCGCTGGATCGCGGCGGCGTCGAGGGCGAGGCGCGGCGGGCATCCGTCGACCACGACGCCGACACCGCCGCCGTGCGACTCGCCGAACGTCGTGATCCGGAACAGTTCACCGATGGAGGAAGCCATCGCTCAGTTCGCGGTGAAGTCGGTCGGCAGCGAGGCCGGCGGGTCTGCTCCCGCCTCGATCGCGGCGTGGCGCTGACGGATGAGGTCCTCCATCGCAGCGTGGGTCTTCACGTAGAACCGGCGCTCGCGGATCGCCGCGAGCACCTGTCGTGCGACCTCGGCGGGGTCCATCCCGCCCGCGATCCACTGCTCGACGACCCCTCGCATCGCGGCGAACGCCGGATCGGGCTCGCCGCCGTCGCCGGCACCTGCGCTCCTGCCAGGACGGTTGCGGTCGGCCTCGTGGATTCGGGTCCGCACCCACCCGGGGCAGACGACCGACACGCCCAGCGGGGAGCCGACCATCGCGAGCTCGACGGCCATCGTCTCCGACAGCGTCACGACGCCGTGCTTGGACACGTTGTAGCTCGCCATGAACGGTGTCGTCACGAGCCCGGCGACCGAGGCCGTGTTGACGATGTGGCCGTCCTCGCCACCGGCGACCATGCGCGGCACGAACGCATGCACGCCATGTATGACACCGCGCAGGTTGACACCGAGGATCCAGTCCCACTCGTCGAGGGGGATCTCCCACGAGAGGCCACCGCCTGACACGCCGGCGTTGTTGCAGAGGACGTGCACGGCGCCGAAGCGGTCGTACGCGGTGTCGGCGAGCGCCGCGACCGAATCGGGGTCGCTCACGTCGGTGCGCACTGCGACGGCGTCGGCACCGGACTCGGCCACCTCGGCGGCGGCCTTCTCGAGCGCGGCATCCTCGACGTCGGCGAGCACGACCGACATCGACTCCGCCGCGAAGGCACGCGCGAGCGCGAGGCCGATGCCACTGCCCGCGCCGGTCACGACCGCGACCCGTCCGGCGAACTCCTCCATCTCGATCCTCTCTCGTCCATCTCGTCGCCCGCTGCCGCGAGCCTAGAGTCGCACACGATGAGCGACACCGTGACAACCACAGAGTCCGACGGCGTCACCCTCGTGCGTCTCGACGACGCGAAGGCGAACGCCCTCTCCCCCGCGGTGATCACCGCGATCGACACGGCGCTCGACCACGCGCTCGACGAGGAGGCTGCCGCCGTCGTCATCGCCGGGCGCCCGGGCCGCTTCAGCGCCGGTTTCGACCTGTCGGTGATGAGAAGCGGTGACGTGGGCGCGATGCTGCGCCTCGTGCTCTCGGGGGCGGAGCTCGCACTGCGCCTGTTCACGTTCCCCAAGCCCGTCGTGGCGGCGTGCACCGGCCATGCGCTCGCCATGGGCGCGATCACCCTCCTGTGCGCCGACGAGCGGATCGGTACCTCCGGCGACTACAAGATCGGGCTCAACGAGGTCGCGATCGGGATGGCGCTGCCCGGCTGGGCCGCCGAGCTCGCTGCGACCCGCATCGACGTGCGCCAGTTGCAGCGTGCGACCCTGGGCGCCACGATCTACGCGCCGGACACCGCCGTCGATGCCGGCTTCCTCGATCGCACGACCGCGGCTCCCGACGAGTGCGTCGAAGCCGCTGTCACGGCGGCACAGCGCCTCGCCGGTCTCGACGCGGCGGCATTCGCACGTACGAAGGAGCTCGTGCGTGCCGACGCGGCCGATCGGGTCCGTGCCGCTATCGCGCACGACCGCCTGATCGCCGACAAGTTCTCCTCCGACGCCCGGGCACAGGGGGACGTGTGAGCGCCGGCGGGTCGCACCTCGTCATCGGCGGTGAGCTCGTGCCCGGAAAGGGCGAGCCGATCGTCGACATCGACCCGGCGACGGGTGAGGAGTTCGCCACCGTCGACTCGGCGTCGCTCGAGCAGGTCGACGCCGCAGTCGAGGCGGCTCGCGCGGCGCTCGGCGGCGAGTGGGGACGTATGGACTCCTTCGAGCGTCGCCGCCGCATCGAACGCTTCGCCGACGCCGTCATCGAGCACGCGATGGACATCGGCACGCTGTCGACGTCGGAGGTCGGCATGCCGATGCGCTACTCCGTCGGTGAGGTCCTCGCCGCCTCGGACTACCTACGCCACTTCGCCGGCCATGCCGACAAGGTGCGCGGCGCCGTCGTCCCGACGCCTGTGGCAGGCGACCTCACCTACACGCTGCGCCAGCCGGTGGGGGTCGTGGCCGCGATCACGGCGTGGAACGTCCCCTCGATGCTCACGGCGTTCAAGCTGGGGCCGGCGCTCGCCGCCGGTTGCAGCGTCGTGCTCAAGCCCGCGGAGCTGGCTCCACTCGCCTCACGTGCGTACGCGGAGCTCGCGATCGAGGCAGGCCTGCCCGCCGGCGTCCTCAACTGCGTGACGGGCGGCCCCGACGTCGGCAGCCACCTCGTGTCGCACCCGGGGGTCGACAAGATCACGTTCACGGGCGGCACCGAGATCGGGCGCCGCATCGCCACCGCGGCTGCGCAGTCGTTCAAGCGGATCACGCTCGAGCTCGGCGGCAAGTCGGCGAACATCGTGTTCGCCGACGCCGACCTCGACGCCGCCGTCGACGGGGCGTGCCGCGCTGTGTTCCTCTTCAGCGGCCAGCAGTGCATCGCAGGCAGCCGCCTCTTCGTGCAGCAGCCGATCTTCGACGAGTTCGTCGAGCGCTACGTGGCGGCCAGCAGCGAGTGGGCACCGGGTGACCCGACCTCGTTCGACACCGCGACCGGTCCCGTGATCAGCGCCGCGGCAGTCGAGCGCATCCAGCGCTACGTCGACGGTGCGGTCGCAGCGGGAGCCACCGTCCACTGCGGCGGTGCGCCGCTGCGCGACGGCATCTACGCGCGGGGCTCGTGGTACCCGCCCACCATCCTCACCGGCGTTCCCGCCGGCGACCCGCTCTGCACGGACGAGATCTTCGGCCCGGTCGTCTCGGTGCAGCCCTTCGAGACCGAGGACGAGGTCGTCGCGGCGGCGAACGCGTCGAGCTTCGGTCTCGCCGGGGGTCTCTGGACCCGCGACCTGTCGCGCGCCCACCGCGTCGCCGCCGCCGTCCACACCGGCACGATGTGGGTGAACACGTACTCGGCGGTCACCCCCGGCGCGCCCTTCGGCGGTGTCGGCAACTCCGGGATGGGCCGCGAGGGCGGCATCGAGGCCGTGCACGCCTTCACCGAGGTCAAAACGGTCCACATCGGCGGAATCACCTGAGCGTGGCCGCAGCATCACGCATGCACGATGGCTGGCTCGTCGCCGCCGGCCACCCCCGGACCGCGGACGCGGCTGCTGCGGTGCTGCGCGGCGGCGGCAACGCCTACGACGCGATCGTGGCGGCCGGGTTCGCGGCGGCGGTGTGCGAGCCGGGTTTCACGAGCCTCGGTGGCGGCGGGTTCCTGCTCGCACACACACGTGCGGGCGAGGAGGTCCTCTTCGACTTCTTCTGCGACACACCGGGACGCGGTCTCGCGGGCGCGCCCGTGCCGCACTTCCACTCCGTCGACGTCGACTTCGGCGCGGCCCTCCAGGAGTTCCACATCGGCCGCGGATCGGTCGCGGTGCCGGGTGTCCTGCCCGGCTACCTGCACGTGCACTCACGCCTCGGCCGCCTGTCGCTGCCCGAGGTGGTCGCGCCGGCGGTGGCGCTCGCACGTGACGGCGTCGCGTTAACGGCGCTGCAGGCGTGGGTGTTCGAGCTCCTGCGGCCGATCTTCACCTCGACCGCGGCGGCCGCCGCGCTGTTCGCGCCGGACGGTCGCCTCCTCGGCGAGGGCGACACGTTCGCGAACCCCGACCTCGCCGCCTTCCTCGACGATCTCGCCGCCGGCCGCACGGCGGGGCTCCACTCCGGTCCGCTGGCGGCACAGGTCGCCGGCGACATGGCCGCCGGCGACGGCCTCGTGACCGTCGACGACCTCGCCGCGTTCGAGGTCGTCGAACGCGAGCCGCTCGAGGTCACGTTCCGCGGGATGCGCATCCTCACGAACCCGCCGCCGGGCTTCGGCGGGACGCTCGTGGGTGAGTCCCTCAGGCTCCTCGAGGAGGCGGGCAGCCCACTCGAGTGGGGTTCGGGTGCCGAGCTGGTGCGCCGCTGCGAGGTGCTCGTCGAGGTCGACCGGCGCCGTACCGCAGGTGTCTCCCGCGGTACGACCCACGTCAGCGTCGCCGACGCCGACGGCAACGTCGCGGCGATGACGACGTCGAACGGGGAGGGCTCCGGGTACGTGGTGCCGGGCACGGGGGTGATGCTCAACAACATGCTGGGCGAGGACGACCTGCATCCCGACGGCTTCCACACGGCGCCACCCGGTGAGCGCATCGGCTCGATGATGTCGCCGACTCTCGTCATGGACGGCGACCGTCCCCGCCTCGTGCTCGGCTCCGGTGGCAGCAAGCGGATCCGCACCGCGATCTTCCAGGTCGTGGCGGCGGTCGTCGACGCCGGGGTCGACGTCGCCGAGGCGATCGGAGCTCCGCGTCTGCACTGGGACGGGGACACGTGCCAGGTCGAGCCCGGCCACGACGACGCTGCGATGGCGGTGCTCGCGTCGGCGTTCCCCATCAACGTCTGGCCGCAGCGGAACCTGTACTTCGGCGGCGTCCACACCGTCGACCTCGGTGCCGGGATCGGCGCCGGCGACCCCCGCCGCGGCGGCGTCGTCCGCACCGGCCCCTGACCCCGGTTGGAGTCTGTGGCGGCCACATGTGGCCGCCACAGACTCCGAAGTCCACGTCCTGGCCGCGAGGCGCTCCAACAGGGCGCCGCCGACGTGGATCAGCTGCGCCGCGTGGCCTCGAGGTGGGGGCCGAGTACGTCCGCTCGAAGCCTGTCCCACGATGCGACGAGGTCTGCGCACGGCACCGTGGGGAACTTGTCGGTCAACTCCTTGCCGACCATGCCGAACAGGACGCGACGAAGGCCTTCGCCCACGTCGTCGGTGATTCGGGTGAAGTCGAGCTCCACGGATCGACGCCCCGGGTACAGGTAGACGAGTGGAGCGTCCCCCTCCTCCCAGGCATATCTGCGGCCCTGGCCGTGGTTCCACGCGACGAGACCGACATCAGCTGCCCACGCGTCGAGGAGATCGCACGCCTCGCGCACCACGGCCGGAGCCTCCTCTAGGAGGATGGCGACGTCCTTCTTCGGCCCCGGTGCACTGCCCTTCGTCCGCTCCGACGCGGACGTCGCACCCAACACCCTCGGTGCGACGACGCGCACCCCGTCACCGGTGTAGTTGCGGACCTCGATCGCCAGCACGTCGGTCTGTGTCATCCGTTCGTTGAGGAACTCGACGATCCGGCGCAGTTCCGCAGGTATCGCGTCGGCGACGAAGAGCAGCCGCAACCGTCCCGCCTGGAGGTTGGCCGAGACCCGCTCCCAGTAGTCCTCCACCTCCGCCGCGACGCGATCCGGCGCGGTGTCGCCGTCTCGATCGATCAGGGCGGCGATGAGCGTGACGGGGTCCTCGCCACGGGCCGCACACGTCTCTTCGAAGTCCGTCCGCAGCCTGGTCGAAGGCCAGTACGCGACAGCGTTTGCGGCGTAGTCGAGCATCTGGCCCACGACCTCGCGGCGGATGCGTGTGTCGCTCGATCGCTTCACCTCGACGATGGTCGGCACCGCACGCTGGTCCAGGAATACGTGGTCGATCGACCACCGGTCGCCTCCGTGCTGATCTGCAGGCACACCGGGTTCCCTCTTCACGAGGACGAAGCGAACGGGGTCGGCCATGTCCATCTGGCGACCGCCGAGGAGGCCGGCATTGCGCTCGAGCAGGGACTGGAGCTCGTCCTCGCTCGCATACGGAGTCTCGGACAGGCTCGTGAACACGCCGCCTTCGGCCTCGATGAACACGTCCCCGTCATCCATGGTGCTCTCCGCCCTTGCCAGTCACATGTGGCTACAATCATGGCATATCTAGTGGCTACATCGGGGTTGACCGGCATGGATGTGGGAGTGCGGGAGCTGCGGGACCACCTGAGCCGCTACCTCGAACGGGTGCGGGCCGGAGACGAGCTCGTGGTCACCGACAGGGGGCGCGCCATCGCGAGGATGGTCCCCGTGGATTCGGAGCGGCCGCTGGATCGCATGATCGCCGACGGCTTCGTCACGCCGGCACGACGGATGCGGACCTCGGTGCGACCGGCCGTCGAGGCGAGGGGGACGGTCTCGGACCTCGTCCGGGACCAGCGCAGGTGATCGCGTACTTCGACACCTCCGCCCTCGTCCCGCTGCTGGTTTCGGAACCCGGCACCGAACGCGCGGTCACGTTGTGGGATGCGGCCGGCCATGTCGTGAGCAGCCGGCTGTCGTACCCCGAGGGCCGTGCCGCGCTCGCGCAGGCGCACAGGCTGGATCGGCTCACCAACCGTGGGCTGCGCGATGCCGTGGACGCTCTGGACGCATGTTTCGAGGAGATCGACCTCGTCGAGGTCGACGACGGCCTCGCCAGGCGCGCAGGTCAGATCGCCGAGGTACGCGCCCTGCGCGGCTACGACGCCGTCCACCTCGCATCGGCGCTTCTGATCCAGGACGCTGACCTGGTCATGGTCTCTGGCGACCTCGCGCTCCTCGCGGCCGCGAGGGCGGAGGGGATGTCCACCGCAGCCCTCGTCCCGTGACCGTTGGATGACGGTCCCGCCAGCTGAGCGACGTTGGATGACGAGAGGCGCGCTTTTGCGCGCTCTCGTCATCCAACCCCTCAGCTGGCCGCTTCGTTATCCAACCCCCGCCGCGGGACGCCGTGTCGTGCAAGAATTCGCGCGACGTGTGATCGGGCGTTGGAGCATCAGGCGGCCACATGTGGCCGCCTGATGCTCCAACGTGGCGAAGGGGGAACATGGGGGAAGCGTCGCCGTGGCGGATCCTCGACGTGTCGGGGTCGACATGTGCCGAGAACATGGGGCGGATGGCGGTCGTGTGCGGCTCGATCCTCTCCGGTGCCCACGACCGCGTGCTCGTGATCGGCACGTTCGGCACGACGCACTTCAACGTGGGTTGGTTCGACGACGTCGACGAGGTCGTCGACGTCGACGCGTGCAGACGTGAGGGCGTCGAGCTCGTGCGCCGCCCGGTCTACGGCGGCGGCACCGCCTTCTACGACGGCGACGCCGTCATGTTCGTGGCCCAGCTCGTGCGCGGCGACGCCTTCGCCGACCTCGACGCCGCACTCGACGCGTGGCAGCCCGTCGTCACCGACGTGCTCGACCGCCTCGGCCTCGGCGAGGCGGCCTTCGAGGGGTCGTCGGACGTGCGCTGGCGCGGCCGCAAGCTCGGCAGCTTCATGGCCAACGCCGTGCTCGGCTGCATCTCGATCGGCGGCTACCTCAACCTGCACCGCCCCGACCTCGACCTGTACGCACGCTGCGCCCGGGTGCCGGCGGCCAAGTTCGCCGACAAGGACACCGACGACCCCATCCACTACATCGTCACGCCCGAGGACGTCCGTGGCAGCGCGGTCCCCTTCGCCGACGCCAAGGCCGCGTTCCGCGCCGCGCTCGAGGCGCACACGCCCTACGCCTGCCGCGAGGCGCCCCTCACTGCAGAGGAGTCCGCCGGCACCGCCGCCCTCGCCGAACAGATGGCATCGGAGGAGAACCTCTTCCGCGTCTCGTCGGTGCGCTTCCGTGCCCAAGCCCCGCCACAGTCGACGCTGGGCTTCAGCTTCCACAAGGCACGCAAGCTGATCCGCGTCGGCGTCGCCGTCGACGCCGACGGTGTCATCGTCGCCGCGATGATCGCAGGCGACATGTTCGTGGCACCCCCGGAGGCGATGGACGACTGCGCCGCCGCCCTCGTGGGCGTGAGCGCCGCGGACACCGACGGTGTGCGTGCCGCCCTCGCCCGTGTGCTCGCGCGTGACGACGTCGTCCAGGCGGACGAGCATCTCGGCATCGACGCCGACGACCTGGCCACGGCGGTCGCGCTCGCGGTCGCCGACGCCACCGCGCCGGCCGGCAGCGCTCCCGCGGGCCGGGCCTGATCGTGGTCCACGAGCTGTGGGGCACCTTCGGCGGGCGCTGGTTCGTGTGGCTCTTCGCCGCCGCATACGTGTACCTCGGGTGGCGCCTGCTCGGATGGAGACGCCTCGGCATCTACACCCTCGTCGCGTTCGTCGTCGCCGTGGCGTCGGAGAACCTGTCGGTCCGCTACGGATTCCCGTACACGCACTACACGTTCAACGAGGCTCTGCGCGGCGACGAGATCTGGATCGGTGACGTTCCCCTGTTCGTTCCCGCGAGCTACACGTTCGTGATGTTCTTCTGCTTCTTCGGCGCACGGGCCGTGGCCGCGGGCCCGTGGCGACGCGTCCCGCCGTCGCGGATCGCCGCGTACGCGCTCGCCGTCGTGTTCGCCACGTGGGCGACGTGGACGCTCGACCCGGTCAGCCAGCGCGGCGCCGAGTGGTACATGGGCGACCTCTTCCACTACTCGGGATCGGGCTTCTGGTTCGGGCTCCCGTTCGGTTCGCAGGTCGGGTGGTTCGGCGTCGGCGTCGTTCTCTGCGGCGTCCTCGCGCTGCTGACACGCGCCGACCGCCCGCTCGCCGTCCGACCCCGGCACAACCCCCAGCTCGCAGCGCTCGCCGTCTTCGCAGTGCAGGTGCTGCACGTGTCAGTCGTGGCGCTCGCCGTCGGCGAGCACGCGCTCGGCGCCGCGGGCCTGCTCATATGGATTCCCGTGGTCGCCGTGGTCGCGGTGCTGTGGCCGCAGCTGCGGCCGCATGCGGCGCAGGTGACCGTCGACGTCGCCGGCGAACCCGAACAGGAGGACGCGCGTGGACTTGCTGCATCAGCTGACACTCGGTGACGTGCTCGCCGAGGTCGCAGCAGGGCTTCCGCACAGGCTCGCGGCGGTCGACGGCGACGTGCGCCTCACCTACGCCGAGACCGACACGCGCGTGAACCGCCTCGCCGGCTCGCTCGCCGCGGCGGGGGTCGGCGTCGGCGACCGTGTGGTGTGGCTGGGCCAGAACTCGCACCGCCTCGTCGAGGTCCTGTTCGCGTGCGCCCGGCTCGGCGCGGTCTGCTGCCCCGCGAACTGGCGCCAGTCGGCAGCCGAGCTCGCCTTCGTCCTCGACGACGCCGGTCCCCGTGTCGTGATCTGGCAGGAGGCCGAGATCGGCGAGCGTGTCGCCGACGCGCGTGCTGCCTGCGGAGGCGATGCCCTGTGGGTGCGCCACGACACCGACGGCGAGGGCGGCTACGAGAGCTTCCTCGGTGCCGGCGACCCGCGGGAGCCCACGACGGCCGTCGACGCCGCGTGGCCGGTTCTGCAGATGTACACCGCCGCGTTCGGGGGGACGCCCAACGGCGCGCAGCTCCCCCACCTCGCCGTGATCGCGCAGGACCTCGTGATGGCGAAGGTCCAAGACGTCGACCACACGTCGGTGTACCTCAACTGCGGGCCGCTCTTCCACGTCGCGGCGCTCATGACGACCCTCGCGACGCTGCACTTCGGCGGCACCAACGTGTACACGCCCCGCGTGGACGCCGCCGAGCTGTGCCGGCTCATCGACACGGAACGCTGCACGCACGCGTTCCTGATGCCGCCCACCATGGACCAGATGGTCGCTGCCAACGCGGACGGCCGCTACGACCTGTCGTCGCTGCGGTCGATCCCCTACACCGAGGCCTGGAACGCGATGGTCACCGTCGACACGAGCCCGTGGGCGACGTCGCCGGGCGGCTACGGGCAGACCGAGCTCATGGGCCTCGCGTCGTGCAACGCCCTCGGTGGCGACGCGATCGGGGCGCACGGACGCGGCTCGCCCGTCGTGCGGATCCGCATCGTCGATCCCGACGGCGCCGACGTACCTCGCGGCGAGACGGGCGAGATGGTCGTGCGCGGCCTCACGGCGATGGTGGGGTACCTCGACAGGGCCGGCGTCAACGCCGCCAAGCAGCACGACGGCTGGCACCACACCGGCGATCTGGGCCGGCGCGAGGAGGACGGGTCGCTCACGTTCATCGGCCCCATGGCACGGATGATCAAGTCAGCGGCCGAGAACATCTACCCCGCCGAGGTCGAGGCGTGCCTGCGCCGCCATCCCGCCGTCGCCGACTGCTGTGTGATCGGGGTGCCCGATCCGAAGTGGCGCCAGCGCGTCAAGGCCGTCGTCGTGCTCCGTGACGGCGACGCGGGCGACGGTGTCGACGCCGCCGCGATCATCGAGCACTGCCGCTCCGAGATGGCGTCGTACAAGAAGCCACGTGAGGTCGTCTTCGTCGAGTCGCTACCGCGCACGCAGGCCGGCGTCGTCGACCGTGACGCCGTCGACGCCGCGCACGGCGGCGGCGGCTACCCCGGCCGCAGCGGCACCGCGAACTGACCGCGGTGGGTGCGCGCACCCCTAGCTTGTGGCGATGGACGACGCGACGGTGGATCCGGGTCAGTTGCCCGGGAAGAAGCGCCACGGTTGGGTCTGGTACTTCGTGCAGGCGGCGTTCGTGGCGCTCGCGATCCGTCTGCTCATCCCGCAGATCAGCCAGCTCGAGGAGACCTCGCGCGCGGTCCTGATCGGATTCCCGGTCGTCGGCGTCGGTGTCGTGCTGCTCGAGCTCGCGTGCCTGTTCGCCTACGCCGAACTGGTGCGCAACAACCTGAGGACCATGGGTGAGAGCGCACCGCGCGGGCTGCTGCGCCTGTCGACGCTGACCGGCAACGCCCTCGGCCGCATCCTGCCCGGCGGCACGTCGGCAGCGCTCGCCGTGCAAGCCGAGGCCCTCGGCAACGCGGGCATCGACCGGCCGACGCTGATCGCGGCGCTTGCTGCTTCGGGTGTCGTGTCGTCGCTCACGCTCGCGCTGCTGTTCCCGGTTGCGGCGCTGCTGTCGCTCCTCGGCGGCGAGATCGGCAGTATCGCCCTCGGTGCTGCCGGCATCGCGCTCGTTATCGTGGTCGCGGTAGTCGCCGCGCGGCCGGCACTGCACCGCACTGAGGCGATCGGGGCGATGGTCGCCCGTGCCGTGCGCAGGATCACCATCGGCCCTCTGCGCGGACGCGTGAAGCCAGACGTGATCGGCGCGCACGTGGCGACGATCCTCGAGAACCTCGCCGAGCTCGTCGAGGACCGCGGCGCCCTCGCGCTCGGCGGCGGATGGGCGGCGGCCAACTGGCTCCTCGACTTCGCCGTCGTGCTCGTGATGGCGATGACCGTCGGCTACGGCACCCCGCTGCCGTCGTTGCTGCTCGCCTACATCGTGGCGCAGCTCACGATGGCGCTGCCGATCACACCCGGCGGCATCGGCACGGTCGAGGTCGCGATGACGACCGCCCTCGTCGCGACCGGCGCCCCGGCCGCCGCCGCCACGTCTACCGTGCTCGGCTGGCGTCTGGTGAGCCAGTGGCTCCCGATCCTGTGGGGATTGCCGCTGCTGCCGGTCCTGCGCCGCTCGGCCGCGAAGCGTCTGAAGGCCCAGGCTGATACGCCGGCGCCGGCGCCGGCGCCGGAGCAGGATCCGCCCGGCGACCCAGGACGGTGAGCCCTGCGGCGTCGACGTGGAGGCCAACGTCCTCACCGGGGCGCACGGTCGTGAGCGGGTCGACGTCGACGGTCACGTCGAGGCCGCCGACGCGCAAGGTGAGGCTCACCACCGACCCCGCGAAGCGCCGCGTCGTGACGGTGGCGCGAACATCGGCACCGGCGGCGCCGGTGAGCTTGAACGTGCCGGGATGCACGACGACACGCACGGGACCGTCCCCGCCGGGACAGGGCACCGACGTGCCCCAGGGCAGCACGACGGCGCCTGATCGCGCGAACGCGTCGACGACGGTGTCGAGGCCGCAGAAGCGGGCCACCCACTCGTCGGCGGGATGACGCCACACCGCCTCGGGCTCACCCGACTGCACCACGACGCCGTCACGCATCACCGCCACGCGGTCGGCGATCGCGAACGCCTCCTCGCGGTCGTGGGTCACGAACAGGGACGTGCGCCCGTGCAGCAGCCCACCCAGCTCGTGCAGCACTGCGGACTTGAGGTTGCGGTCGAGGGCGCCGAGCGGCTCGTCGAGGAGCAGCATGCGCGGTTCGACCACGAGCGCACGCGCCAGCGCGACCCGCTGCTGCTCGCCGCCCGAGAGCTGGTCGACACGCCTGGCACCCATGTCCTCGAGTCCGACCGCGGCCAGCGCCCTGGCTACCCGCGCGTCGATCTCCGCTCGCGCTGTGCGCCGCATCCGCAGCCCGAACGCGACGTTGGCCTCGACGTCGCGGTGAGGGAACAGCGCGTAGTCCTGGAACACGAAGCCGACCCCGCGCAGGTGCGCCTCCGTCCCGGCGAGGTCGACGCCGTCCCAGCAGATCGTCCCGGCGGCGGGGGCCTCGAGTCCCGCGATCGCGCGTAGCAGCGACGTCTTCCCGCAGCCGCTCGGCCCGATCACGGCGACGGTCTCCGTCTCGCCGACGTCGAGGTCGACGCCGCGCAGCACCGCCGTGGAGCCGAGCACGAGCTCGAGGCCACGCACGCTCAACATCAGAGCTCCCCCACCCTGTTCGGACGTATGCGCTCGAGCACGAGCACGACAGCCGCCGTGACCGCCGCGAGCACGACCGCGAGCGCGGCGGCCTGACCGACGCTCGCGGATCCCGGCCGTGACAGCAGCCTCGCGATCGCGACGGGGACGGTCGGCATGTCGGGCCGCGCCAGGAACAGCGTCGCCCCGAACTCACCCAACGAGATGCAGAACGCGAAACCCGCCGCTACGAGCAGTGCCCGCCACACGATCGGCAGGTCGATCTCGCGCCAGACGCGCCCGGGCGACGCACCCAAGGTCGACGCCGCGTCGTGCAGGCGCGAGTCGATCGCCTCGAGCTTGGGCGCCGTGAGGCGGACCACGAACGGGATCGCCACGAGCGCATGGGCGAGCGGGATGAGCACAGGCGAGGTGTGCAGCACGAACGGCGGCCGGCTGAACGCGACGAGGAATCCGAGCGCGACCGTCACGGCGCTCGCCGCCAGCGGGAGCAGCAGGGCCACGTCGAGAGCGCGAGCAGCACGGCCGCTGCCACCGCGACGGCGCCGGCTCACGACGACGGCGGCGCAGCCCCCGACGGCGACGGCGACGGCGGTCGCGGCCACGGCCAGCACGATCGAGTTGACGACGGACTCGACCGGCGCCACCGCCAGCACGCTGCGTTGGGGGTTGGCGCCGAGCCCGGCCCAGTTCGACAGGCTCGGCCTGCCACCCGCAGTGAACGCGCGGACGGCGAGCGCCGCGAGCGGCACGCACACGAGGAGCACGCAGACCGCCACGTTCGCCCACACGGCGACGGACCGGCCACGGCGGGCCGACGGCTCGCGCGCGCCCATGCTGACGCCGCGCGCCGTCCGGCGGCGCCCGAGTCGCAGCGAGACCGCGACGACGGCGGCGATCGCGGCCATCTGGCACAGAGCGAGGCCGACGGCGGCGGCCGCGTCGAGGTCCTCGGTCCAGCGGCGCCAGATCTCGACCTCGACCGTCGCGTGCGACGGGCCACCGAGCAGGAAGACCACACCGAACGACGTGAACGTGAACAGGAACACGATCACCGCCGCCGACGCGATCGCGGGCGCGAGGAGCGGCAGCGTGACGGTGCGGAAGGCCTGCAGCCGTGTGGCACCGAGCGTGCGCGCCGCCTCGGCCGTGCGCGGGTCGAGGTTCGCCCACACCGCACCGACGGTCCGCACCACGACGACGTAGTTGAAGAAGCAGTGCGCTGCCAGGATCGCGTAGATGCCGGTGCCGAGGCCGAGTGGGCCGAGCACGGTGCGGAACGCGAGCGCGACGACCACGGTCGGCATCACGAACGCCGCCGTCAGGACCGCCTCGAGCAGACCACGTCCGTGGAAGTCGTGGCGTGCGAACACGTACGCGGCGGGGAGGCCGAGCGCCAGCGTCAGCGCCGTCGACGCGAGCGCCTGCCACAGCGAGAACCAGAACACGGCAGCGGTGCTCGGCGCGCGCAGGACCGCGAGCACGGGGCCGAGGTCGACGCTGCCTCCAGGCGCGAGCGCGCGGCTCACGATGGCGGCCATCGGGTAGGCGAAGAGCAGCGCCCAGAAGACGACCGGGACCGCGACGAGGGCCGTGCGCACCGCTCGCGGTCGCCAGCGACGCCGACGATCAGCACCGGTGGGCGTCACCGCGGTGTGCCGGCGCGGCGGGCTCAGCCGAGCATGACCTGCTTCCACTCCTCGATCCATTCGTCGCGATGCGCCGCGATCTCCGCGGGTGCCAGCTCGTGGGGGTGCTCCACGACCGTTGCGTTGTCGACGAAGACCTCGGGCAGGGGCACGCCCACCCGGGCGGGGTAGACGAACATCTGCAGCGGCATGTCGGCCTGGAACGGCCCTGAAAGCAGGAAGTCGACGACGCGACGGGCGGCTTCCGGCTGGCTGGTGCCGGCGAGCACTCCCGCGAACTCGACCTGGCGGAAGCAGGTGTCCGCGGGCGCGGACGTGGTGGCGTGGTCGATGGGCGGGTCGGCGTTGACCACAGTCGCCGCGGGACTCGTGGCGTAGCTCACCACGAGAGGCCGCTGCCCCCCGCTGCCACCGGCGCTGAACTCGGTGAAGTACGCGGTCTCCCAGCCGTCGACGACCTTGGTGCCGTTCGCGCGGAGGTCGCGCCAGTACTGCTGCCAGCCCTCGGGGCCGAACTCCGAGATCGTCGCGAGCAGGAACGCGAGTCCGGGCGACGAGGTCGCGGGGTTCTCGACGACGAGGTCGTCCTTGAAGCGCGCGCTGGTGAGCGAGGCCAGGTCCGATGGGGGTGATGTCCCGCTCGCCGCCAGCGCGGCGTCGTCGCTGTTGATGCACACGTCGGCGTAGTCGATCGGCGTGAGCCTGCCCGAGGGGTCGAGGCGGAGGCCGGCGGCGACGTCGGATGCGGCCGCCGGCGTGTACGGCTCGAATATGCCTGCGTCGAGAGCGCGGGTCATGAACGTGTTGTCGACGCCGAAGAGGACGTCGGCGACCGGCGCGTCCTTGGTCAGGATCGCCTGGTTCAGCATCGCGCCCGCGTCGCCCGACGTGAGGATCTTGACGGTGATGCCCGTCTCGTCGCGAAAGGCGTCGAGGACCGGCTGGCTCACGTTGAACGAGTCGTGGGTCATGAGCGTGACGGTGGCCTCCTCGGCCGCCCCTTCGGGCGGCGCCGCGCTGCCGCAGGCAGCAGCGGTGACGGCGGCGGCGAGGAAGGCGGCTGCGATGATCGCTCTCGGTCTCACGTGTGGGTTCCTCCGTCGTCGGTGGAGACCGTCGCCTGCTCACGTCCGGGCAGGACCACGAGCAGTGCTCCGGATTCGAGGGTCACGACCGCGGTCTCCGCCGTCAGCTCGTTGCTCACCCCACGACCCGAAGCGGGGTGCAGGGTCTCGCCGGCGAGTTGCCAGCGCAGGCCTTCGGTGCGGACGCCGTGCGCGGGCCCGCCGATGGGCATCAGGCTCACGAAGTCGCCGGGCCGTCCGCTGAGCTCGGCAGCCGCGTGCACGACCCACACTCCGGCGCTGCCGAAGGTGGCGCTCACCTCCATACCCGCCCATGTGGCGGACGCGAGGCAGAGCGCGTTGGCGAGCACGTGGTCGAGGCGTCCTCCCGCGCCGCCGACGACGTGGACCCTCTGCGCACCGCGTGTCCTCGCGGCCTCGAGCGCGAGCTCGAGGTCGGTGCGGTCCTTGTCGGCGTCGTGGCGCTCCACCAGCGCACCTGCCGCGACCGCTGCGTCGAGGTCGGCGGGGTCGACGCTGTCGAGGTCGCCGACGACGAGATCGACGTCGTAGCCGAGCTGCGGTGCGAGGGCGAGGCCGGAGTCGGCCGCGATCACGTAGCCGAATCTCCCCACGGGCGCTCGGGCGGCTCCGCCGCCGGTGAGGACCAAGACGGTCTGCTCGTGCACGCTCCCTCCGCCGGCATTGCCCGGTTCAGGTTCGCGGGTCGGTGGCGGTCCCACGCTGTGGGGGCGGCCACCCTCTCAGCTCGTCTCCTCGAGCTCCCCGGGTGTGTGTCCTGGGCGGACTGTATACGTATCAGACCGTGATGGCCGAACCGCAGACCGCGACGGGCACGTACGGGCTGCCTTCGGTGTCGTACGCGAGGCGGCCCTGGCGCACGATCGTGCCAGGGCGGTCACGGTCGCACGCCCGCACGTCGGTCACGGCGACCGTGACCGTGACGTCGCCGCTGCAGCGGTAAGGGGCGCGCTCGAGCGTGCGGCGTGCATCGGCGACGCTCGTCCCGACGAAATCGAGCTCGGCGAACGCCGCCGTGTCACACGACGCGCGGGCCGCGCGCCGGACGAGCACCAGCGTCACGGTGCCGGCAGTGCTCAGGAACAGGAGCGCCGCGAGCGCGATCGCCGTCGCGCGCACCCACGAACGTCGCCGGCGGCTGGCATGGCCGAGGTCGTCGTCGCCCCATTCGGACGCGACCTCGAAGTCGAGGTCGTCTTCCACGCCGCCAGTGTGCCACGCGCCGCAGCGGAGCCGTGCGGCCACGCCGCGTCCCGCATGTGGGGGCTTGACGCGGAGCCATGTGTTACTTACAGTAACCAGATCGTGGGTTACCGTCAGTAACCCTTCCTGTCCTCCAGACTCCGGAGCACGCCGCAATGCCCTCCCCGTCGACCACGTCGCTGCGCCGCCCGCCACGACGCCTCCTCCGCAGCCGGCTCGCACGAGCGCTGACGACACCACACGGCGTCGACGGCTTCCTCGGGCTCGTGGACCCGCTGCTCGCGACCGACGATGTCCGCGCGAGGGTGACTCGGGTGCGGCACCAGAGCGCCGACACGGTGACGCTCACCCTCACGCCCAACGCCAACTGGACGGGGTTCCGCTCCGGGCAGTTCGTGAACGTCACCGTCGAGGTCGACGGGAGGCGCCACACACGTTGCTTCTCCCCCGCCGGCCCGGAGCAGTCCGGCGAGCTCGAGCTCACCGTCAAGGCGAAACCCGACGGGATCGTCTCACGGCACCTGCATGACAGCGCCCGCGTGGGAACCGTGGTCACTCTCTCGCAGGCGCTCGGCGACTTCACGCTTCCCCGGCCACGCCCGCGCCGGCTCCTCCTCGTGTGCGGCGGCAGCGGCATCACACCGCTCATGTCGATGCTGCGGACCCTGGAAGCCGAGCGATACGACGGCGCCGTCACGTTCCTGCAGTACGCCTGCACGTCCGCGGACGTGCTGTACCGCGACGAGCTGACGTCCCTCGCGGCACGCGGCGCCTTCGACGTCCGCACCGCACTCACCCGCGAGACCGACGCGCCGGAGGCCGACCTCGAAGGCTTCTTCTGCCGCGACCACCTGAACGCGGTCGCCCCCGACCACGCTGATGCCGAGACCTACGTGTGCGGCCCCACGCCGCTGATGGACGCGCTCGCAGCCGTCTGGGCCGAGGACGGGATCGGCGAGCGGCTCCATGCGGAGTCCTTCGTTCCCACCCGCGCCCTCGTGGCGCCGGACGCGGACGCGAGCGCCGGCACCGTCACGTTCGCGGCGAGCGGCATCGCAGTCGACGCCGGCGGCGCGACCCTGCTCGAGCTCGCCGAGGGTGCCGGACTCGAACCCGCATCGGGTTGCCGCATGGGCATCTGCCACACCTGCACCCGCGACAAGACGTCGGGCACGGTACGCAACATCGTGACGGGAAGCGTCTCCGACCGCGAGTGCGAAGCCGTCCAGCTCTGCGTCAACCAGCCCGTCGGCGACGTCGTCGTCGACCTCTGACCCCCCGGGAGACGACCATGACGGCCACCGTCGACAAGACCTCCGAAGCCACCCACGCCGGTCTGTCGGCCGCCGACGTCGAGGCGTTCGGCGCCGAGATGGACGCGATCCGCGATCGTGTCCTCGCCGACCTCGGGTCCCGCGACGCCGACTACATCCGCAGGATCGTCACGCTGCAGCGCCGCCTCGAGGTGCTCGGGCGTTCACTGCTCTTCGCAGGGTTCATCCCTCCCGCCTGGCTGGGCGGCGTCGCAGCACTGTCGCTGTCGAAGATCCTCGACAACATGGAGATCGGCCACAACGTGATGCACGGCCAGTACGACTGGATGGGCGATCCCGCTCTCGACTCGAGGACCTTCGAATGGGACACGACGTGTCCGGCGGAGGGCTGGCGCCACTCCCACAACTACGTCCACCACACCTTCACCAACGTCGTCGGCAAAGACCGCGACGTCGGCTACGGCGTGCTGCGGATGTCGGAGGACCAGCCTTGGCGGCCGCTGTGGCTCGGCAACCCCGTGTACGCCCTCCTGCTCGCGACGTTCTTCCAGTGGGGCGTCGCCCTGCACGACCTCGAGACCGACCGCGTCGCCGCGGGCGAGAAGAGCCTGTCCGAGCTCGCCGAACCGGGCCGCGTCGCCGCACGCAAGGCCGGCCGGCAGGCGCTCAAGGACTACGTGCTCTTCCCGCTGCTGACCGGCCCCGCGGCACCGCTCACCCTGGCCGGCAACGGTGCTGCGAACCTGGCACGGAACCTGTGGGCGTTCACGATCATCTTCTGCGGCCACTTCCCCGACGGCGTCGAGATGTTCGACGAGGCCACGCTCGAGGCCGAGACACGGGGCCAGTGGTACGTGCGCCAGGTGCTCGGCTCGGCCAACATCGAAGGCGGCCGCGTCTTCCACGTGCTGTCGGGGAACCTCAGCCACCAGATCGAGCACCACCTCTTCCCGGATCTGCCGGCGCACCGCTACGCCGAGATCGCAGCCGAGGTCCGCGACGCCTGCCGCCGCTACGGGCTCCCCTACAACACCGGACGCCTCGGGCGGCAGTTCGGGTCGGTCGTGCGCCGCATCGTGCGCCTCGCCCTGCCGCGGCGCCGCGCCCGCCACGCCGGCCCCGAACAAACGCGGTAGCCCCGGGTTCAGAGCCGCAGCGGCTTGACGGGCGCCATCACGGCCTCCGGACGGGTGCGCCACACCTCGGGCTGGACGTCGATGTAGAGCTCGACCTCGTTGCCGTCGGGATCCTCGAGGTAGAGCGAGTGCGTCACGGTGTGGTCGGAGGCGCCGACGAGCTCCACGCCGGCGGCCTGCAGGTCGGCGAGCGCAGCTCTGAGCTCGTCGTCCGTGGTGCCCACCTTCAAGCCGATGTGGTACATGCCGACGCGACGGCCTGCCGGGATCGGCTGCGCGGCCGGGCCGACCTCGATCAGGAGGAGCTCGTGGTGCGTGCGGCCTGCGCCGAACGCGGCGGCACCCGGCATCGGCTCACCGATCTCACGGAATCCGAGCACGTCTCCGTAGAAGTGCCGCGACCGCTGCAGGTCGCGCACGTACAGCACGACGTGGCCGAGCTCCTTGATCTCCATGCGGCACCTCCGATCGGCAGCGGCATGAACCATATGCCGCTCAGGCCGGCTGGAGGTCCCCTGCGCGGGTGACGACGTCGTAGCGGTCGGTGTCGAGCACGCGGGTGCGGCGCCGGTACTCCCACATGAGCCCGGGCCAGTTGTTCGTGTTGCGCCCGTGCGCGTCGACGTACCAGCTCGCACATCCGGCCCAGACGCTGCCGTCGAGGCGCGATTGCATCTCGCGGCCGAACTCGTCCTGGGCGTCGACCTTGACGTCGACGAACGCGGCGCCGGTGCGCTCGAGGAGCTCGACGGCCGCGAGGACGTGGCGGGCCTGGCTCTCGATCATGTGGACGATCGAGCCGGCACCGAGGTTCGTGTTCGGCCCGTACATGAGGAAGAAGTTCGGGAAACCCGACACCGACAGCCCCAGGTATGCCTCGGCGCCGCCGGCCCAGGCGCCGGCCAGGGAGCGTCCGCCGCGGCCCTCGACGCGCATCGGCGCCACGAAGTCGTTGGATCGGAACCCGGTGCCGAGCACGATCGCGTCGACGCGGCGTTCGGTGCCGTCGGCGGTGACGACGGCGTCGGCGCCCACTGAGCGGATAGGCGCCGTCACGAGCTCGACGTCGTCGCGTGCGATCGTCCTGTAGTAGTCGTTCGAGATGAGGACGCGCTTGCAACCGAGCTCGTAGTGCGGTGTCAGCGCCTCACGCAGGTCGGGATCGTGCACCTGGGCTTCGAGCAGGCGCCGGTGCAGCTCGCGGAGCGGCGCGAGCATCGCCGGGTGCCCGACGAAGCCGGGGATCAGGAGCTCGAACACTGCGTAGACACCGAGGCGCGACATGGTCTGGCTGAGCGGCAGGTTGCGGTACACCCAGCGGTGGAGGTCGTCGTAGCGCCGGTCGGGCTTGGGCACGACGTAGGGGGCGCTGCGCTGGAAGACGTATGTCCGTGCGACGTCGGGGGCGATCGCGGGGACGAACTGGATCGCCGACGCCCCGGTCCCGATCACGGCGACCTCCAGCCCGGTGAGGTCGACGGAGTGGTCCCATCGCGCAGAGTGGAAACATGGCCCCTCGAACGTGTCGAGGCCGTCGATGTCGGGGTACGCGGGACGGCTCAGCTGGCCGCAGGCAGCGACGAAGACGTCGGCCTCGCAGGTGTCGCCGCTCGTGGTCTC
The DNA here is from genome assembly GCA_019695375.1 of Acidimicrobiia bacterium. Lineage (GTDB taxonomy): Bacteria > Actinomycetota > Acidimicrobiia > UBA2766 > UBA2766 > JAIBAC01. The sequence continues at coordinate 2,043 of JAIBAC010000025.1, read as the reverse complement.
GATCGTCCACGTGGCGGCGGTCTCGTCGAAGCGGGCAGCGGTGACCTCGGTGCCGAGGCGCAGGTGGGGGCGGATCCCGAAGCGGTCGGCGCAGTCTTCGAGATAGGCGAGGATCTCCGCCTGGGGCGCGAAGCGCCGCGACCACTCCGGGTTCGGTGCGAACGAGAACGAGTAGAGGTGCGACGGCGCATCGCACGCGGCGCCCGGATACGTGTTCTCGCGCCAGGTGCCGCCCACCCCGTCGGCACGGTCGAACACCACGAAGTCGTCGATGCCGGCCTGAGACAGCATGATCGCGAGTCCGAGCCCGCTGAAGCCCGTCCCGACGATCGCTACACGGGTCCTCTCCACTTCGCCTCCGGGCTCCGGGAACGCGGCCAACCGTAGGCGAACGCGAACCCGCCACGACACCCCGCCGGTGAGCTGTGGTAGAGAATGCGACCCGACAAGCGAGGACCCTTGCGCAAGCGCATCGTGTGGATCGTGGGTGGGATCGTGGTTGCCGCCGCCGTCGCGGTCACCGCCGGCACCTTCGTCTATCTCAACTTCATCAAGGACGACGCCCCGCCACCGCTGTCACTCGAAGCCACGCCGGAGACCACGACCACCGCGGCCGGCCACGGCGGCGATCCCGCCACGGCGTCGGGTCCGCTCGCAGCCGGCTGGAAGGTCGTGGCGGGCTCCCAGGCGGGCTATCGCGTCAAGGAGGTCCTCTTCGGCCAGAGCGCAGAGGCCGTGGGCCGCACCGATCAGGTCGATGGGACGATGACGGTCGCCGCCACGACCGTGACCGCCGTCGACATCAGCGTCGACATGGCATCGGTGACCAGCGACGAGTCGCGCCGTGACAACCAGTTCCGCGGCCGCATCATGGACACCGCGACCTACCCGACATCCACGTTCGTGCTCACCGAGCCGATCGAGATCGGCACCATCCCCGCGGACAGCACCCCGGTCCAGGTCCGAGCGACCGGAGACCTCACGCTCCACGGCGTCACGCGATCGGTGCAGACCGACCTGTCGGCACGGCGCAACGGCGCGAACATCGAGGTGAGCGGGTCGATCCCCATCACGTTCGCGGACTACTCGATCCCGAACCCGAGCTTCGGTCCCGCCAAGACCGAGGATCACGGACAGCTCGAGCTCCTCGTGGTGTTCGCACCGGCTGCCTGACTCAGGCCTGCTACCCGATGGCCGCCGCGAACTCCTCCGCGAGGTGCTCCCAGCTGAAGCGTCGCGCCGCGGTCCAGATGCGGCGCCGTTCGGCGGCGCTCACCCGCGCACTCGCGACGTCGACCACCGCGTCGGCGAAAGCGGCTGCATCGGCCGGCAGCAGCTCGCCGAGGTGGTGCTCGCGCACCTCGTCGACCCACGGCCCGACGTCGGTCATCAGCACGGGCAGGCCCTTGCCCCAGAACGCCGGGATGCGTCCGGGGCAGCGGCCTTCGTTCGCGAGCGACGGGCTCGACGGCGCGAGCGCGTAGTCCGCGCCGAGCAGCACCTCGTCGTAAGCGGCGTCGTCGAGGAATCCGAGCTGGCGGATCAGGGGGTGGGCGACCGAGTCCGACTCCTTGCCGGTCATCAGGATCTCGACGCCGGCATCGCGGCGCGCGGCGGCATCCGCGACAGCCGTCACGTACTGCAGGTCGTAACCGGTGGAGCCGCCGGCAACGACGGTCACGGGTCCTGCGGTCCGGTCGGTGAACGCAGGGGCGTCCGCGGTGATCACCGCACCGTTCATCACCAGCGTGCACCTGACGTCGGGGCGCCGCCGGCGCACCTCGTCGCTGAGCCGCGGCGACACGGTCGTGACCGAGTCGGCGCTGCCCACGAGGGAGTTCGTGTTCAGGTGCTCGACGGGCTCGAACGCCCGGCTCGCCCACGCCGGAGAGCGCAGCCTCGCCGCCCCCCCGTACCAGAAGTAGTCACCGACGTCGACGTGCAGGACGGCATCGAAACGGCGGGCCAGCCGGCGGGCAGGGTGCAGCACGGTGGGCCGCGCGTCGAAGGCCAGCACCGCATCGAGCGGCTCCTGCGACGCCT
>JAIBAC010000213.1 GCA_019695375.1 Acidimicrobiia bacterium | reverse complement strand
CACGGCGGTCAAGATGGTGCGCATCAGCACGGCGGCGTCGTTCGAGTTCGCTTGATCACGCGGGACCGGCGGCCCGCAGGCCGCCGGTCCACAGGACCCTGATGTGCCGATCCGCCGTCATCGCCCCACCCGGCGCCGGCTCAGGTCCCACCCCCGCCGGCGGCGCGAACCCCACTCACATCTCGCCGTCGGCGGGCTACCGAATGCTCGGTAGACGGTTCGATCCTAGGGACTGCCTGTGCCGGTGTCCAGGCCGGCCGTGACATGGTCGCCCCAGAGCGCCACGAGGCGGTCGTGACATGCCTCTACCCATTCGAGCTCTGCCTCCGACACGCGCCGCATCCGCTCGATGCCGAGACGCCAGAGCTCCTCGTCCTCACCGTCGGGTAGGTCACCGACGAGCCGGCGCGTGAGGACGTGGAGGAGCCGCGCGAGATCGTGGCGGCGCCCCTCCAGCGCGGCGAGCAGCGCCGGTTCCGGCTCTTCCCACAGGTATGCCGACTTGAGCAGGAGGTCGTCGCGGTACGGCTCGAGCGGGGCCTCCACGTCGGCGGCCCAGGCCCGCACCTCTGCGCGGCCGCGAGCGGTGATCGTGTAGACGCGCTTGCCGTCGCCGTCCGTGCGCGTCTCGGCGAGGCCCTCCGCGACGCACTTGTTCAGCTGCAGGCGCACCGCGCCCTCGATGAGCTGCCACGGCTCACCCAGGTGCCGGCCGACGCGCTGGAACACCTGGTACGCGATCCCCGGGCCTCGCCCGAGCTCGGCCAGCACGGCCTGGCGCAGGGCCATCAGCACCTCCTCCGCTGCGGGATCGAGGCTAGCCACGCCCGCTGCAGCCCGGACACGGCTCCGGTAGCCTGTGCGCGCCGAGCAGAGGAGTGGGGATGCTGCGCGGTCGGGGTGGTGAGGACGAACTTCGGCTGGTTGCACCGGCGGCAGGTGCAGGCGCCGGTGTGTCACGGCGTTTCCACGCGAGCGCCGGGCGCGCGGCGGGTGTCTACGGCGACGGTGCCGCCGACCTGGTGTCAGCGATGTGCGGACGCCCTTCGGCACGCTGGCGCCGCCACGGCCCTGCGGCGGCGGAGGTCGTGGCGGTCGCCCCGCTGCGGGCGTCGGTGTGGTCGGTCCTGTCCCGTGTCGCGTCTCACTTCTCGCACCGGGCGCGGCGTCGCGCTGCCGCGGCTGCCGCCGAGGCCGCCGAGCTCGGCGACCTGCGCGGTGCCGTGGTCGCAGAGCTGTCCATTTGCGACCGGCGTTGCGTCGGCCTCGCCGCTGCAGCCCTCACCGGTGCCCGTTTCCTGGTGCTGCCACGTGCCGACGAGGCGCTCACGCCACGCGAGGTCGTGGTCCTCGCGGCGGCGATCATGCGCTGCACGTGTGAGCTCGGTGTCGGTGTCGTGTTCGATGCCGCCGCCACTCGCAACGCGTTCTGGGCCGACGACGTCTGGCACGTCGGCGTCAGGTGCGGAGCCGAGCGCGTCTGCACTTCGGCGTGCGCGGCGGACTCCTCACCAGGTACGGTGGCCGGGTGGGTGGGAGGCGCCGGTTCCGGGTAGCGGTCGCAGCGTGCACGTGCACGCTGGTCGGACTTGCCGCCTTCACGCCGGTCGCGGCCGGTACCGGTGCCGAGCGCGTCGGGTCGATCGACGACCGCGCCACGACGGCATGGTCGACCCTGAACCCTGGCAACGGCTACTTCGCGGGCCCGACACGCGGCCATCTCGACGACCAGCGCCGCGGATACGACGCCGTCGACGACGCAGTCGCCGACGGGACGCTCACCGACGCCGACCTCGGCGACTACTTCGAGGACGACCACCTCGGTGTCGCGACCGCCGACGTCGAGCGTGAGGAGCGCCCCGGTGAGCGCGCCCGCATCGTCTGGGACGGCCACGGGAAGCCGCATGTGTTCGCCGACGACGCCGACGACGTCGCGTTCGGCGCGGGGTGGGCGACGATGGAGGCGCGCTTCCTCTACGCCGAGGTGTTCCGCGCCATCGGACGCAGCGGGATCATCGAGCTGCGCGACGCCACCGCCGATGAGCTCCTCGGCGGCCTCGACCCGAGCGCAGGGACCATCGACTACTCCGACGAGGAGCTGCAGGCACAGATCGACAGGGCTGTCGCCGCCGATCCCGAGCAAGGCCCCGCGCTGCTCGGGCGCATCGACGCGTACGTCGACGGCATCAACGCGTGGCTGACGGCCAACCCTCCCCTGCCGCCCGCGCTCGCCGCGCTGGGTATCCGCTGGCCGCGCTGGAAGCGAACCGACGTCGTCGCGTGCGCGATCGCGATCGGCGCGATGTTCGGCCAGGGCGGCGGCATTGAGACAACGAACGCGGCGGCCCTGCGCGCTCTCGTGGATCGTCTCGGCCCCGACGCCGGCCGTGCCGCCTACCAGTGGTTCCGCCGCGCCGACGACCCTGCGGCGCGCGGTCACGTTGACGGGGACTGGCGCTATCCCGTCTTCGACGACGGCACGACCAGCGGAGGTGACACTGCGCCGCCGTGGCCGCTGCCGGCCGCGGCCCCGATCCTCGACGGAGCCCCTGCCCAGCCGTCGCGCGAGTCACCACCGCGCATGAGCAACTTCTTGATCGTCGGCGCCGAGCACTCGGCCTCAGGACACCCGATCATGGTGTCGGGTCCCCAGGTCGGATACGTGTCGCCGTCGATGATGCTCGAGATCGAGCTCCAGGGCGGCGGGTACAGGTCGACCGGCGTCACGGTGCCGGGCCTCGGCTTCGCCGTGCTCATCGGACACACCGACTCCTACGCGTGGACGATCACGGCGGCACGCAACGACGTCGTCGACGAGCGCGTCGAGGTGCTGTGCGAACCCGACGGGTCCGCACCGACGCAGGCGTCCACGTCGTACCTCTTCGACGGCGTCTGCACTCCCATGTTCAAGACGGGCACCCACACGTCGACGCTGTGGCGCACGGTGCACGGGCCCGTGACGAACCGCGGCACCGTCGACGGTCGTCCGGTCGCAGTCAGCCAGCAGCGGGCCTCGCGCGGCTACGAGGCGATGGCCGCCAGTGCTCTGTGGCGGCTCAACAGCGGGCAGGTCGCCGCTGCCGGCGAGTTCGCACCGGTCATGTCGGCCGTGCCGATGTCGATGAACTGGGGCTACGCCAACGCCGACGACATCGCCTACTTCCACACAGGTCGCTTCCCGATCCGGGCAGCGGGCACCCTCGCGGACATGCCCACGTGGGGCACAGGCGAGTACGAGTGGCGCGGCGTCCTCGACTGGAGGGACCACCCTCAGGCCGTGAACCCGCCCGCCGGCTACCTCGTGAGCTGGAACAACCGCACAGCTCACGGATGGGCGCTCCCTGACCACCAGTGGGCCACGGGCTCGTACCAGCGCGTCGAGCTGCTCGCGCGGGGTGTCGAGGCCGCGTTCGCGTCGCACCGCGGCGGCCTCACCGCTGCCGACGCCGTCGGGGTCGCCCAGAGAGCGGCGACCACCGACGCGCGAGCGGCGCTGCTGCTGCCGGCGCTGATCGCGAAGCTCGACACAGCACCGGCACCCGACGCGGCGCTCGGGCGTGCCCGTGACGTCCTGGCGCGGTGGGTGGAGCGCGGTGCGCACCGCCGCGACCGCGACAACGATTGGACCTACGACGACCCGGCACCGCTGATCTCGGACCAGATCTGGCCGATCCTCGCCGAGCTCGGCGTCGCCCCCCGCGCTGGTGGCGCGATCGCCGACCTGCCGCTCGGCCCACCCGATGCGCCCCCGACGATCGACGGCGAGGCGTTCAGCAGCGGGTGGATGTCACTCGAGCTCGATGCCGTGGCCGCCGCGACGCCCGCCGAGGTGTGGCGGTGGCTCGACGTCGCCTACCGGCGGGCGGCGGCCACGCAGTTGCCGTGGCTGCGCACCCGCCCCGACCTGTGGCGCATGAGCACCGCGTTCGAGCGGGTCCGCTTCGTGCCCTACATCTTCAACGGGTCGACGATGCGCTGGCAGAACCGGCCCACCTACCAGCAGGTCCTCTCCTTCGGCGGCTGAGCCCCACGGCGCGGGTAGCGTGCAGGAGGTGGCGACACTGGACCGCCGGTCCTTCCTCGCAGCCGGCGCGATGACGCTGGCGACTGCGGCTTGCACCGCTCCCTTGAACGCGGCATCGGGGACGGGCACCGGCTCCACCGGCAGCGTCGACGACTTCGGTGTCGCCACGTTCGACGCCACCGGCGTCGATTTCGCCGTCGGGACCGAGGCCGCGAGCACGGTGTCGGTCCGGGTCTGGAGCGACTCCGCCCCCGATACGGCGTTCGAATCGCCCCCGGCGCCGGCCGGAGCCGGGAACGTGGCGATGATCCACGTCGAGGCAGCCGCTGTGCCGGCCGCGGCAGCAAGCTGGCAGCCCGTCGTGGACGGGACACCGGGGAAGGCGCGGCGGCTCCCTGCGCGGCCGCCGCCGGGCACGGGTGCGCCGTTCACCTTCGCGTTCGGAGCCTGTGCGCTGCAGGACGAGGCCGTGCCCGTGCTCGCAGCGGCGGCGGCAGCCGATCCGGTGCTCTTCGCGTGGATCGGCGACCTCGGCTACCTGGACTCCCACCCCGGTGCGCAGACCGAGGACGACTACAGGTCGATGTTCCGCGCCTTTCTCACCTCCGACGACCTCCGTCCACTGCTCGACCGCGCGTGGTTCTACGGCGTCCAGGACGACCACGACTACGGCCGCAACGGGGCGTGGCGCGACACGGTGCAGCCCTTCACGGCGGCGGCGTACGCCGGCGTCGTCCCCGGCGCCGTCACGTCGGGACCGAACTGGCGGCAGTGGAGCCTCGGTGACGCCGACTTCTGGCTCACCGACAACCGCCGCTTCGCCGACCCACCCGAACCGGGCCCGTTCGAGAACGGCCGCTACCGCTCCATGCTGGGCAATGCCCAACGCGACTGGCTCCTCGGCGGTCTCGCGGCGTCGCAGGCGAGGCTCAAGGTCGTGTTCCTCCCCCAGACGTTCACCTGGTACTTCTCCGGAGGCGAGAAGAGGGAGATCTCCGAGTTCGTGCAGTCAGCGGTGTCGGGGACCGTCCTGTTCTGCTGCGGCGACAAGCACGCCGGGGCGTTCGCGCGTCCGGGCCGGAACATCTGGGAGCTGCTCGCCTGCCCGCTGCACAACCCCGTCAAGCACGAGACGCCGTCCAAGGCCGGTGTGCTCTGGACCGAGAACGGCGAGTCCAAGGCGACCTCCGACGCCGTCGGCCTCGTCGACGTCGACCCTGCGGCAGACCGTGCGGTCCTGCGCCTCGTCGACGACCGCGGCGGCGAGCTCCACCGCGAGGTCATCCCCATCTGACGCCGT
>JAIBAC010000212.1 GCA_019695375.1 Acidimicrobiia bacterium | reverse complement strand
CTAGCAATGCTCTCTAGTGTTTAGAGGAACATCATGGAGGAGGGGGTTTTCCATGACGCACGCAGGGGGGACGGCTGCGACCGCGCAGCCCGTCCAGCACCGCTCCGGCGAGGACAGGTACCGCAACCGCTGGACGTGGGACTCGGTCAGCTGGGGCACGCACTGCGTCGACTGCTACCCCGGCAACTGCCCGTACCGGGTGTACACCCGCGACGGCCAGGTCGTGCGCGAGGAGTCGGCGGCGTCCTTCGGTGTGGTCGAGGAGGGTGTGCCCGACTTCAACCCGATGGGCTGCAACAAGGGCGCGGCGTGGAGCCAGCAGCTCTACGACGGCGACCGGCTGCAGTACCCGATGCGCCGCGTCGGCGAGCGCGGTGAGGGCAAGTGGGAGCGGATCTCGTGGGACGAGGCCGCCACCGACGTCGCCAACGCGATGCTCGACGCGATCGAGGAGCAGGGCCCGGCGTCGATCGTGCACGAGGGCACACCCGAGATCGCCACCGTCGTGCCGACCTACCGCTTCTTCAACACGATCGGCGGGCGTCTGCTCGACCTGCACGCGTCGTTCAACGACTTCTCGATCGGCCTGCACGAGACGTTCGGCAAGTTCAACCCCGTGTCGTCGGCGGACGACTGGTTCCACTCCGAGCTCATCCTCGTGTGGCACATGAACCCCGCCTTCACCCGCATCCCCTTCTATCACTTCATGCTCGAAGCGCGGTACCACGGCGCCGAGGTCGTGTCGATCTCGCCCGACCTCAACGCCTCGCACATGCACGCCGACTACTTCGTGCCGATGCCCTCGGGCAACGACGTCCCCTTCGCCCTCGCGATGGTGCAGGTGATCCTCGAGGAGGGCATCGCCGACTACACCTTCATCCGCGAGCAGACCGACCTCCCGCTCCTCGTGCGCAAGGACACCAGGAAGTACCTGCGCCAGACCGACGTCGAGGGCACCGGCGAGGGCGTGCGCGAGGACCAGCTCTACCACTGGGACCCCGACGCCGGACTCCTCAAGGCAGACCGCGGCAACCTGCTCCTGTACGACCGCGACGTCGCCCTCGCAGGCACCTACAAGGTGACCCTCCACGACGGGACCAAGGTCGAGGTCGAGCCGGCGATGGCGATCCTGCGGCGCAAGCTCGACGCCGAGTACACGCCCGAGAAGCAGCAGGCGATCACGACCGTCGACCCCGAGCTGGTCCGCAAGCTCGCCCGCAAGGCGGCGTCGAAGCGCACCAACATCATGCTCGGCTGGAACTCGTGCAAGTACTACCACGGTGACCTGATCGAGCGCGCGATGTGCCTGCTCCTCGGCGTGACCGGCAACTGGGGCAAGCACGGCACCGGGATCCGGTCCTGGACCGCGGGCATGTTCGACGGTCAGGGCCTCGCGACGGCCAAACAGGCACCGGGGGTCGAGGGCAGCGAGCAGCTCCTCACCGTGCGCGACATGGCGTTCACGGCGTTGCGCTCGCTCGACCCGACCCTGACCGACGAGCTCGCCATCCGCGAGCTGAACAAGGTCATGGCCGAGCAGGCCATCGGCAGCGGCACCCGTGGCGCAGGTGGGGCGACCATGTCGCCGCTCGCGTTCTGGTGGTACTGGCAGGCCGGGTTCAAGGATCGCTGGAACACCCCGGGCTGGGGTGACGACAGCCTGCCGCGCACCTTCGACGAGTACGTCGAGGAGGCCCTCGACAAGGGCTGGTGGAAGAACCGCGACTCGCCGCGGCCCGAGACGCCGCCGCGTGTCCTCGTCGAGTGCGGCGGCAACATGCTGCGCCGCACCCGTGGCGGTCACACGATCCTGAGCGAGGCGCTGTGGCCGAAGCTGAAGATGATCGTCTCGATCGACTTCCGCCTCAACTACACGGGCCTGCACTCCGACATCGTGCTGCCAGCGGCGCAGCACTACGAGAAGGTGTCGTTCCACATCCCGACACCGCACGTCATGCACCTGACGTTCTCGGACCGCGCCGCCGAGCCGGCCGGTGAGGCGAAGCCGGAGTGGGAGATCTACCAGGTCATCCTCAAGAAGATGGAGGAGCTCGCCGCGCAGCGCGGCATCACCGAGTACGAGACCCCGATGCAGCAGGTGGTCACCACCGACGACATGTGGAAGCGGTACACCCTCGACGGGTACTTCGCCGACGAGGACCGCCTCGCCGACGAGATCGTGCGTGACTGCGTCTACGCCGAGACGCTGCCGGAGGGGACGAGCCTCGCGACCATGCGCGAGCAGGGCCACGTCCGCTTCACGGGCTGGGGCATGATGCCGATGGCGCTCGCACAGGCGTCGCCGTTCGAGAAGGACCGCACGCACTCGCCGTTCCGCGATCACGTCGAGACCGGCGCCCCGTACCCCACCTACTCGCGCCGCGCGCAGTTCTACATCGACCACCCGTGGTGGCTCGAGGCGGGCGAGGAGCTGCCGGTCCACAAGGACAACCCCAAGGCCGGCGGCGACCACCCGCTGCGGATGACGTCGGGCCACAACCGCTGGAGCATCCACTCGATGAACCAGATGAACCCGGTGATCCTGCAGACCCACCGCGGCGAGCCGCTCGTGGAGGTCTCCGTCGAGGACGCGGCGGCACGCGGTGTCGCCGACGACGACCTCGTCAGGGTCTGGAACGACATCGCATCCATGACCGTGCGCGCCAAGGTGTCGCCCGGCGTGTCGCCGGGTCAGCTCATCTCCTACAACGGCTGGGACGGCCACCAGTACCGCGACTGGATGGGCGCCAACGAGCTCGAGGCCGGGATGGTCAAGTGGATCGCGTTCGCCGGCGGCTACGGCCACATCCAGTACACCGAGACCGAGTGGCAGCCGATCCCGACCGACCGCGGCGTGCCCTGCGACTTCGAGAAGGTCACCGAGGCCTGAGGAGGGGGTAGGGGAGATGCAGGTCAAGAGGATCACCGGCGATCTGGCCGACCCGGCGGCGGCGGCCTGGGCGACGGCGAGCAGCGAGTCCGTCACGCTGGTGCCGGTGCCGCTCGAGGCGCAGCCGACCGAGTACATCCGCGTCGCGTGGGCGGAGCGCCCCTACGGCAACGTCGACGCGGCGACCGTCGCCGCCGCCCGTGACGGCGACCGCCTCTACGTACGGCTCGAATGGGCGGACTCCGACACACCGAACACCGAGTTCCACGACGCCGCCGCGGCGCTGTTCCCCAGCAACGGCAGCGGCTCGCTCGCGACGATCGGCGACGACGAGTCGCCGCTGCGCCTCTGGTACTGGCAGGCGGACCTCGAGACCGCGCGCGACCTCGACGCGACCGGCCCCGGTGCCTTCACCAAGCGGGCCGAGCAGGCCGTGTCTGCCGCGGCGTCCCTCGAAGGCGGAAGGTGGGCGGTCGTGCTCTCGAGCGGGCTCGACTCCACGGCTCCCGCCCGGATGGGGGTCGCGGTGTGGGACGGATCGAACGAGGAGCGTGCGGGCATCGGGGCGGTCACGCCCGAGTGGATCCCGCTAGAGGTCGAGGACTGAGGGGGGTTCGAGATGACGTCCGTGATGCAACCCGAGTCGGGACCCACCGGACAGGTCGCGATGGTGTTCGACCTGAACAAGTGCATGGGCTGCCAGACGTGCTCGGTGGCGTGCAAGGTCCTCTGGACGCGTGAAGAGGGCGAGGACCACCAGTGGTGGATGAGCGTCAACACCCAGCCCGGACGCGGCACGCCCAAGGACTGGGAGGACATGGGCGGCGGGCTCAGCGGCGGCAAGCCCGCTCCCGGCCGCCAGCCGCGGCGTGAGGACTTCGGTGGTGGCTGGGACTTCAACTACCAGGAGGTCTTCTACGGCGGCAAGGGCAACAAGACGCACCTGCGTCCCGTCGAGAACGGCGACAACACGACGTCGTGGGGCATGAACTGGGACGAGGACCAGGGCGCCGGCGAGTACCCCAACGCCTACTACTTCTACCTGCCGCGCCTGTGCAACCACTGCACACGGCCGGTGTGCGCAGAGGCGTGCCCGACGGGCGCCATGTACAAGCGGCGCGAGGACGGCATCGTGCTGCGCAACGAGGAGGCCTGCCTCGGGTCGCGCTTCTGCATGGAGGCCTGCCCGTACAAGAAGATCTACTTCAACTACGCGCGCAAGGTCGCGCAGCACTGCATCATGTGCTTCCCGCGCCTCGAGGAGGGCGTCGCACCGGCGTGCGCGCGCCAGTGCCCGGGCCGCCTCGTGTTCGTGGGCATGCTCGACGACACCGACGGCCCCATCCACAAGCTCGTGAACGAGTGGGGCGTGGCGCTGCCGCTGCACGCCGAGTACGGGACCGGGCCCAACATCTTCTACGTGCCGCCGCTGGCGCCGTACCGCCTGCACGAGGACATGTCGATCGACTACGAGACGCCGCGCATCCCGCCGGAGTACCTCGAGTCGCTGTTCGGCCCCAAGGTGCACACCGCCCTCGACAAGCTCAAGACCGAGCTCGACACGGTGCGCTCGGGTGGGTCGTCGGAGATCCTCGACACGTTGATCGTGTACCACTGGAACGAGCTCTTCGGCGAGTACACGACCGACCCCGCGAGCCTCGACCGGTCACCGGCGTCGGTGGCGGTGCAGCTCACGACCAAGCCCGCCGGCTGAGGAGGCCCGCGATGTTCGTCTACTCGCTGTCGGGCCTCGAGCTGAAGGACTCCGGCGACCAGGGCCCCGTCGAGATCGAGGAGAACGAGACGACGGCGCGCAGCGCCACCTACCAGGTGCTCGGCCGCCTGTTCGGCGAGCCCGACGCCGACCACTACGAGATGGCCCGCAGCGGGCAGTGGGCGAAGGAGCTAGCTACGGCGGGGGAGCTGCTCACCTTCACGTTCGAGCCGGGCGATGCGGCGATCCCCGACGACATGGGCCCCGACGAGTACGCCGCCGCGTTCGCGCACGTGCTCGGCGGCGAGCGGGCTGGGGCACCGGTGCTGTGCGCGGCGGCTTGGGTCGAGGACGCCGCGCACAACCACGACGAGGTCGTGCGCTTCTACGAGTACTTCGGGTTGCAGGCTGCGGGGACGGAGCGGCCCGTCGACCACCTCGTGACCGAGTGCGACTTCATGCAGTACATCACCTTCAGGGAGGCGGCGGCGCCGTCGCCGCGCCTCGGCAAGTCCTACCGGCGGGCGCAGCTCGACTTCCACGACCGCCAGTTCTCCCTGTGGGTGCCCGAGCTCGCCGCCCATGTGAAGGATGCGGCCACGGTGGACTTCTTCGCGTGGGCAGCCGGCGTCCTCGCCGACTTCACGGCAGCAGACCGCGAGCACGTCGCCGGCCTGCTCGGAGCCTGACGTGTTCGGCTTCGACCTCCCGGCCGAGATCGCGGAGATCCAGGCGCA
>JAIBAC010000211.1 GCA_019695375.1 Acidimicrobiia bacterium | reverse complement strand
GGACGATGACGTAACGGACCCCGAAGGGCGCGAGCACGCGCCCGGGGTTGGGCACCTTGGCGTCCACGATGGAGGCCACGACGTCGTCGAGGTTGTCGAGGCCGGGGTTCGACTTCGGCAGCCAGAGGTCCTCGAGGTCCGGTCCGCCCGGGCCTGTGACGAGGTAGCCGAGATCACCTTGGAGCCGGCGCGGCTGACCCGGGACATCTTCGCCCACGAACAGGTCCAGGAAGGCACCCGACGCCTCCGCCTCGCCGGGCTGCCACGTGAGCTGCTTCGCCCAGTCTGTGGGCGGCAGGCCGAGGCGGCCCGAGGGGAGCACCGTCAGCGGGGACACGAGGCCGACGAAACCGAGTCCCACGAGGACGAACGCAGCGGGCTGGCGCAGTCCGAAGCGCATGCTCGGCAGGTCGGAGCGGAACGCGTCGATGCCCCACCCGACGAGCATGGCGAGGCCGAGGGCAGCCGGCACCAGCAGCGCCTCGGGTGTGGCGAAGTCCGGCAGCAGCCCCCGCGCCAGCAACCACGCGGCGAAGAACGACACGAGCGTCGCTCCCCACCACCGCACCACCCACGCGAACCGCTCGCCGCGCGCTACCAGGACCGGCAGGAACGCTGCCAGGATCACCCCGTACGCGAGGACTGTGCCGCCGACGCGGCCGGTGTCGAAGCGCAGCACGGCGGGGAAGCTGAGCGCGGTGTTGATCCCGCCCATCGCCTGGGAGGCCCCACCGCTGAGCAGCTCCCACGACCACGGGAAGAGCAGCACGAACGCGCCCACGCAGGCCTGGAGCACGTCCCACACGACGAGCAGGCAACGCCGCGCGTCGCCCGCGATGATCGACGCCGCCACCCAGCCGGCGAGGACGACTGCGATGGCTGCGATCGCGGCCGGCTCGGCCGCGGTCGCAGCAGCGATGAGCGCCGCCAGCTCGAGCTTGCGCCTCAGCGGTGGCACGTCCTCCGCATAGGCGCCGAATCCGCTCAGGTGCGCCATCCGGCGGCAGATCGGCGGGAGCAGGATCGCGAGCACGACCACACCGAGGTTGCCGTCCGCCACCGCGTTCCACATGAGCGGGACCAGCACGTAGAAGACCGCCGCGATCGCACGCGGGCCGCGGGCGCGGATCGTGGGGCGCAGGCTGCGAGAGCACATGACGCCTGCGACCGGTATCCCGAGGAACAGGAGGAGCTTCTGGGCCAGCGCCGCGGATCCGAACGCGACGACACCGAACATGCCGCTCAACGCCTGGCCGGCAGGGGTGGCCGCACGCGTGCCGAGCTCCACGTCGCGGAAGGGCGCCAGGTAGTTGCCCAACAGCCCGAAGCCCGACTGGGTGGGTGGCGCGAGCTGGTCGACGGCGGGCAGCGACCCACCGAGCAGTGTCCGTCCCGCCACGAGGATGAACAGCACGAGCGCCCCGAACGCAACGATCCAGGTGCCACCGAGGGACTGGTACAGCGAGCGGACTGTGCGGCCGAACGTCTCACCGCGGCTCTCACCCGTCTCGGCGATGCGCTCGTCCGACGCGGTGCGCAGGCGCGCCGTGCCCCCCAGCATGAGCCGCGTGATCGCGCGGTCGTTGACCTTGCGGACCTTCTGCACGCCGCGGCGCAGCTTGCGCAGCTCGCGCATGTGGCGCAGGTTCCAGCTCCAGGGGCGGACGTACTCGGACGCGTCGCTCCACTTGCGGCTGGTCAGCAGCGCCGCGATCGCCTGCGCGAACGCGAGCAGCACGGATTGGATGCCGACGATGACCGTGTTGCCGAGCGAGTAGTTCTTCAGGACGGTACGGAGACGGTTGCGGCGGACGAGGTCGGCGTGCTCGTGGGGGTCCTCGAGCACCTCGGTCTCGTGCTGCCCGACGCTCACGAGCGACGTGTAGAGGACCTCGTAGCCCGCGAGGCGGGCGCGCCAGCAGAGGTCGAGCTCGGCGCCGGGTCCTTCGATGCCGGGGTCGAAGCCACCCACCAGCTCGAGGAGCTCGGACCGGACGGCCAAGAACGCGAACGACACGAACAGCGTCTGGCGCGTGACGTTGTACTGCTCCTGGTCGAGCTCGGTGCCCTCTAGCCGTGAGTACGCCGTCGCGAACCTGTCCGAGCTCATCCCGACCTCGACGAGGACGTCGGGGCGATCGGCGTCGACGACCTTGGCGCCCACGACCCCCGCGCCGGTCTTGGACATGACGCTGCAGGCGCGCTCGATCGCGTCGGTGCCGAGCACCGTGTCGTCACGCACGTACACGACGATGTCGAACGGCCTCGCCTTGGAGAGCAGGGCGTTGGCGGCGGCGCCGACCGCGGCCATCGACTCGACCTCGACGCGGGCATCCCCGAACGCACGCGCGGAGGGCCGCGTGATCGCCTCGTGCGTGCCGACGTAGGCGACCGTCAGGCGTGAGTGGGTCTGCGCCGCGAGCGATGCGACGCAGTCCTCTAGATGCGCGCCCCCGGTCACGCCGAGCACGACGATCAGCACCTTGGGCTCGGCGCTGGTCTGCTCGCCGCGGAGCGCGGTATCAGGGTCAGGGTTCATGTAAAGGCACGCGATGGGGTTGGCCGGTCGCTGAACGTGCAGGCGAAGCGTAGGGCGGTGACGCCGGGAACCGAAGTATCCGCCGGCGCCGCCGGGCGGAAACCACTTCGCTAGACGGTGTTAAACGAAATGCTTGCAATAGTTTGCAGAGCGTGGTAGCGTTCTTCTCGATCGGACGGTCGAGCCCAGCGGCCCCCCGGTCCCCCCACCCGGCACGACCGGCACACGAACCTGAACCGAGAGGATCCGAACATGGATGTCAAAGAAGTCGCCCGCGACACCGTATACGCCACGATCGGGGTCACCTCGTTCGCGTCGAACCAGCTCCAGGTGCGCGCCAAGCAGACCCGCGAGCAGGTCGAGGAGCAGGTCAAGAAGCTCTCCGAGCAGGTGAGCGACCAGCGCCAGAACCGCCGTGAGCAGGTCGAGCAGTGGGTCTCGCGTGTCGAGACGTCGAGCAAGGACGTCCAGGAGCGCCTCGACTCGCTCAACGCCCAGCTCCGCACCCAGCTCGACGCCCTCGTCAAGCTCAACGAGAAGGCACGCGAGCAGATCGAGGCGAGGCTGCCCGACCAGGTCGTCAGCAACATCGACCAGCTCCGCCAGCAGATCCGCGAGCTCACCGAGCAGGTCCAGAAGCAGGTCAGCGCCCAGGTCGAGCAGGTCCAGAAGCTCGCCCGCCGCGCTGCCTGAGGTCTCCCCCGCCTCGGTCCCCGCCGAGGCCACCTCCGACGGGGCCGCGCTCAACGCTCCCTTCGACGTAGTCGAGCGTCCAAGCCCCGAACGGTGCGACCGGGATCGTCCCCTCCCGTCTCACCAACCACCGGATCGGCCCGCCTGCCCCGGCGGGCCGATCCCTTTTCTCCCCAGCACTAGGCCGGGCGCGTCGCCGCCACGAGCCACGCCGCCGCGCCGAGGATCACGCCCTCCGGTGTGGCGTGGGGGGACAGCGCCTCACGCAGCGCCTGTCGCGCCTGCACCTGCAGGTCCTCGGGCTTGCCGTCGAGCATGCGCCGCCCGATGCCGTCGTCGACGAGGAACGCGACCGCCGCGTCGAGGTCGAGCGATCCACCGATTCCGACTTGGTGATCGACCGGCGTGATCTCGATGTCGGCCCAGCCGGACGCCTGCAGCGTCGCGCGCACGAAGTCGGCGTCGCCCATCTGGAACGGCCCGGGGGCGCCGGGGCCGGGTAGGTCCGGCATGCCGAGCACTCCCACGACCGCCCCCATCGGCACGGTGATCCACTCGTTCTCGAACGCGGGGCGCCAGCACGCGAACGCGAGGCGCCCGCCGGCGACCACACCACGTGCGATGTTCGCGAACGCCGCCACCGGGTCGTCGAAGAACATCACGCCGAAGCGGCTGATCGCGACCGCGGCAGCGTAGGGAGCGAGGTCTGCGGTCTGGGCGTCGCACTCGGCGAAGCGCACCTGGGCGACCGCGGCGCTCCTGCGCCGAGCCTCCTCGAGGAAGGGCGCGGAGATGTCGAGGCCCGCCACCGAGCCGCCGGGGCCCACGACACCGGCTGCCGCCCGCGACAGCGCCCCGGTCCCGCAGCCGATGTCGATGACCGCATCGCCCACTGCCGGGGCGGCAGCGCCGATGATGTCGTCGACGAAAGGCGTGAGCTGAGCGTCGTAGCGGTCGGCGGCACGCACCCACGACATGGAGCCGTCAGCGTTCCAGTACTCGCGCATCTCCTCGTTTGCCATCGAGGCCCCCCGTGACGGCGGTCAGTTCCGGACCAAGTATCTCCCGCTGCGGCTCAAACCCCTACCACGGACGGAGGCGACCCGTAGACGGTGTTCCGCTGCCGCAGTGGCCGCCCGAGCGGCTCGACGAGGTCCGCGAACGCGGACGCCGTCATCTCCTGGCCGTGCTCGGCACCGGCGGCGCGGGAGATGTTCTCGTCCATCAAGGTGCCGCCGAGGTCGTTGACTCCGGCCTGGAGCACCGCTTGCACACCGGCGTGGCCCATCTTCACCCACGACACCTGGATGTTGTCGATCCAGCCTGCGTACGCGATCCGCCCGACGGCGTGCATGAGGACCGCTTCACGGAACGTCGGCCCCGGCCGCGCCAACCCCTGCAGGTACAGCGGTGCCGCCATGTGCACGAACGGCAACGGCACGAACTCGGTGAAACCACCGGTGCGCTTCTGCAGCTCCCGTGTCGCGACCATGTGGCGTGCCCACGCCCGCGGGGTCTCGACGTGGCCGTACATGATCGTCACGTTCGAGCGCAGCCCGACAGAGTGTGCGATCTCGTGGCACTCGAGCCACTCCCGCGTCGAGATCTTGTCGGGACAGATCACGGCACGCACGTCGTCGTCGAGGATCTCGGCAGCCGTGCCCGGGAGCGTGGAAAGGCCCGCATCGCGCAGCCGCACTAGGTAGTCCGCGAGGCCGACACCGAGACGGCGGGCACCTTCGGTCACCTCGAGCGCCGTGAAGCCGTGCACGTGGATCCCGGGCGCCGCCGCCTTGACCGCCTCGGTGACAGCCACGTAGTAGTCGCCGTCGAAGTCGGGATGGATACCGCCCTGCAGGCACACCTCGGTGGCACCCTTGGCGACCGCTTCGCGCACCCGTTCGGCGATGTCGTCGAGCGTGAGCAGATAGGGCGTGCCGCGCAGGTTCAACGACAGCGGCCCTTTGCTGAACCCGCAGAATCGGCACTTGAACGTGCAGACGTTCGTGTAGTTGATGTTGCGGTTGACGACGAATGTGACCGCGTCGCCCACGGTGCGGGCCCGCAGTTCGTCGGCGATCTCACACACCTGCGCCACCTCGGCGCCGCGGGCGCCG
>JAIBAC010000210.1 GCA_019695375.1 Acidimicrobiia bacterium | reverse complement strand
TGCATGCGCTTGCGCAGGGCGTCGGCCTTGCCGGTGAGCTCGGCGAAGAAGTCGGTGTCGACGATCTCGCTCACCGCCGCGGACCGCCTCCCCTCGTCGACCTCGACGCGGAGCCGTTCGACCTCGGTCTTGAGCGAGCGCTCGCGGGCGGCGACGCGGGTGGCCATGTCGGCGAAGGAGCTCGAGAGCTCGGACATCTCGTCGGGGAAGCGGGTCTTGACGAGCGCGGTGAGGTCGAGGTCGTACTCGCCGTCGGCGACGCGCCGAGCGGCCGCGTTCAGCCGCTTGAGCGGTCGCACCACGCCGGTCGTGATGACCAGCACGACCGCCATCAGCACCGCGTAGATGACGGCGAACATCACCAGGAGCCGGCCGGCGACGTCGCCGCGGACCTGGCGCACGTATTCGAGGGGGTAGTCGACGCCGATCGCCCCCACGACCTCGCCGGCGCCGTCGCGGATGGGGGCGTAGGTGGAGATCCACGACCCGTAGCCGTCGTCGTAGGCGGGCTGGTCCGTGGGGCCGTCGAGGCCGGCCGCCATGAGCGCGGCCGTCGACTCGCCGACGACGTCGGCGACGGGCATCCGGAACGGCACCCCGAAGCGCGGCTGGGAGAAGTAGCCGTAGGACGACGCGAAGTAGAGCCGGCCGTCGGTGGGGTCCCTGAAGTACGTGTACGGGCTCGCTTCGGGAACCACCGTGCGCAGGTCCAACAGCCGGCGGGCGCTGCGCTCGTACAAGGGGTCGTCGGGATAGCCGAGCCCCGACTCCGAGGACGTGTCGGCGACGGCGGGCAGTTGCGTGAGCCGGCGGAAGGCATCGGCGTCGGTGACGGCGGCACCGCCGACTGCCGTGTCGTGCAGTTGCTCGACGACTCTGTCCTGTGCGATGCCCGTCGCGAACGAAAGCACCCAGAGCGTCGCCAGCGCGAACAGCACCGTGAGCGTGCCCGCGAAGACGGCCGCGAGCTTCCAGCGCAACCCGACACGGGGCATCAGCGGAGTCCGCCCACCGCCTCGGTGATCCGGCGGATCTGCGCAGACCACGGGTGCTCGGGTGAGCTCAGCGAGAACAGGCCCGCCGACGCGTTGATTGCCACGTCCTCGGTGAGCGGCAGCACACCCACGGTAGGTGCGCCGTAGGTGTCGCAGAGCTGCGCCTCGAGGTCGGCACCGTCGATGCCCGACGGGACCTTGTTGGCCACGAGGAACAGGTTCGGCACCTCGAGGCGGCGGGCCACGTCGACGGTCACCGCAGTGCCCTGGAAGTCCTGGCGGTCCGGACGCAGGACGAGCAGGAGCACGTCGCTGACGGCGATGGAGAGCAGCGTCTCCTCGTTCAGGCCCGGGTGCGTGTCGATCATCAGGAAGTCGAGGTCGAGGTCGCGCACCAGGGCGCGGAAGCCGTCGTTGAGCATCCCGACGTCGTAGCCCTCACGAAGGACCCGCGCGATGTCGCCGGCCCTCATGCTCGATGGGACCAGGTACAGCTTCCCTGCCGGCGCGCCCGACCCCGTGTGCGGGACCGAAGCCGTGACGTCGTGCGCGGCGTCGGTGATCGAACGCTCGCCCCACAGGAAGTCGTTGAGCGTGCCGGTTACCGCGTCGTCGAACCCGAACAGGACGTGGACGCCGGGGCTCTGGATGTCGGTGTCGACGACGGCGACGCGGTGGCCGGCTGTGGCGAGCTGGGCCGCCACGTTCGATGCGGTGTTGCTCTTGCCGGTGCCACCACGGAACGAGTGGATCGAGACGACGGTCGCCATGGCTTCTCCTTCGTCACCCGAGCGGGCGAAGCTGACACACTCATCGGTCCGCCTGCGCGGCCCCCGCCGCCTGGCCCAGCTGCTGGCGTTGCATCAGGTCCCTGAACGTGCCCGGGCGCGCCATGAGCTGCTCGAACGTGCCGACCTCGGCGACCCGGCCGCGCTCCATGACGACGATCCGGGTGGCGTGGCGGATCGTCGAGAGCCGGTGGGCGACCACGATCCGCGTGATGCTGAGCCCGTCGAGGACCTTGGTGATCTCGGACTGGGAGTGGTTGTCGAGGGCGCTGGTCGCCTCGTCGAGGACCAGTGCCCGCGGTTCGCCGGCGAGAGCCCGCGCGATCATCACCCGTTGCTGCTGGCCGCCCGAGAGGGTGCCGCCGCCGTCGGTCATCGGGGTCTCGAGGCCCATGGGCATCTCGCGGATGTCGTCACCCACCTGCGCGGCGTCGAGGGCGGCCCAGATCTGGGCGGTGCTGAGGGGGCGCCCCATGGCGACGTTCTCGCGCAGTGACCCGGGCAGCAGCTTCGACGACTGCAGCACGGACCCGATCTGGCGACGCACCGCGGTGCGGTCGAGCACCGCCAGGTCGTGGCCGTCACATGTGATGACGCCGCTGTCGGGATCCTCGAGGCCGAGCAGCAGGCGCAGCAGCGTGGTCTTGCCGCAGCCGGACGGGCCGACGAACGCCACGTGCTCGCCCGGCGCGATCGTCAGGCCCAACCCGTCGATGACCGGCGTGCACCCGGGGTAGGAGAAGCGGACGTCGGTGAGCGTGAACGCGCCGTTGATCGTGCCGGGGTCCTCGCCGTCACCGAGCGCCTCGGGGACCCCGGCGAGGACGGGATCGGCCCGCTGGAGGACGCGGCGCGCCATCGCGAACGAGCCCAGCGCCATCATCGCCGCCGCCAGCGTCGTCGTCGCGGTCGTCGCCGCGGACTGCGCGGTCACGAACGAGCCCAGCGACCCGGTGCTCGTCCCGACGCCGCCGACGAGCACGAGGATCACGAGGGTCGGCCAGACGGCACGCACCACGCCGTCGGCCATCATCGTGACCTGCATCGAACGGGCGTCGCGCAGGTACTTCGACTGCGCCTCCGACCACCACCGCAACGCCCTCGACTCCGCCGCCGCCACCCGCAGGCGCGGGACCGCCTGCAGCACCTCGATGAGGTGGCTGTAGGCCACGGTGTTGGCCTTCAGGCTCGACAGCAGGTGCCGCGACGACCGCCGCAGCAGCAGGAGCGAGATCGTGGCCTGCGCCGCCAGCAGCACGACGATGAGGGTGAAGGTGCCGGCACCGACGGAGAGGACCGCGGCCAGACTGCCGGCGACGGCCACGAGGTTGAGCACGGCGGTGACCGACTTGTCCGGGATCGCGAGCGAGCTCTTGTTGACGGCACCGCCCTGGGCGATGCGCTCGCCGATCCCGTAGCGGCCGTGCCATCGGACCGGCTGGCGGATCAGGCGCTCCCACACGGCGACGGTGGCCCGCGCGGTCGCCCGCGCCCGGAGACGCAGCAGCGTCAGGGACTGGACCATCTGCCACAGCGCCGCGGTCACGACGAGGGCCGCCAGCATCGCGAAGAGAGCGACGTAGGCCCGTGTTGCCGTCCGCTCGGCGAGCAGGTCGGCGAGGCGCCCCAGCAGGCGTGGTGACCAGAACGCAACGAGGGCGGTGACCACGCCGGCAGCCACGACGAAGGCCGCGTCGAACGCCGACCCACGCAGGCCGAGGCGCACGAGGTCGGCGAGGCGCTGGGGTATCGACGGCAGACGGGGCTGGAGCTCGCGGGCCGTGGTCCCCGCCAGCTCCGCCACGTCGAGGGGGAGATCGCCGCCGGTGAAGGGATCGCTGGCGCGCCACCCGCGCCGCCACGCGACGATCGCAGGAACGCGTCGTCCCGTCGCGTCCGCGACCTCGACGATCATGGGCAGGCCCTCTGACCGCGACCAGTCGTCGGACAGCCTCACCTCACGTACGCCCATGCCGCACGCGGTCGCCACGGCCTGCACCGGATCGGAACCGCCGGCGACCATGTCCTGCGCTTGCCCCAGCGCGGCGGTGTCGGGTTCGGTGCCGTAGGCCTGCACGAGCCGCACCGCGGGGACGAGAGCCGCGTCGACGTCCTGATGCGCCGCCGCGGGTTCCACGGCGGCGGTGAGCGACTTGACCGATGCCGCGATCGCGGCGTGCTCACGATCGACCTCGGCGCTGACGCGAGCTCTGCGCCCGCGCTGGGCGTCCTCCCACCGGTCGATGGCAGCGAGCACCCCGAGACGGGTGAACTCCGTGGCGCCACGGGCGGCGTCGGCGGCGTCGAGGTCGTCGCCGGTGCCGAGGGTCTCGATGCGGCAGCGGAGCCCGGCTTCGAGCCAGGTGCCACGGGGCAGCGGCACCGCTGCGTCCGACGCGGTGGTGGTCGCGCCCGGGTACCCGCAGAGCCGCGCTGATCCGCCGGTCACGCGCACCCAGAGGAGGTCGGCGGTGTCGTTGAGCACGCACTCGCCGGGCGCGAGCGGCAGGTCCGCGGCAGTGGCGGGTGCGCGGCGCAGCGGCCACCTGCCCGCAGCGGCGGACTGGGCGAGTGCGTTCAGCCACGGGTGGAGCACGTCCGGCTCCGCCAGCGCGCCCGGGAGCGGATCCACTACGGCGCCGGGGATGGGAACGGCGACGACGGTCACGCCGTCGATGCCGCCGGCGCCGGCCACGGTTGTCCCGGCGGCGACGGTGGTGACGGGTATGCGCCGTCCGTCGCCGATCCGCGCGAACACCGCGACCTCGCCCGTGCGCACCGCCAGGGCTGTATCCCCGGTCAGGTCGACGGCGGTGGTGGTGAGCGTGCTCATACCGACGCCACCAAGTCCGCGTACGTCCCTCCGCGGGCCGTCAGCTCCTCGTGAGTGCCGCGCTCGACGATGCTCCCGCGCTCGAGGCAGATGATCTCGTCGCTGTCGCGGATCGTGGACAGGCGATGCGCGACCACGAGCGTCGTGATCCCACGACGGCGGATCGCGTTGTCGATCTCCAGCTCCGTGATGGCATCGAGCGCGCTGGTTGCCTCGTCCATCACGAGGACCGAGGGGTTGCGCACCAGCGCTCGTGCGATCTCGAGGCGCTGGCGCTGACCCCCGGAGAGGTCCGCGCCGCCCTCGGACAGCATCGAATCCAGGCCCCCCGGGCGCTGCGCAACCGCGTCGGCGAGCTGCGCGTCGGCGATCGCGGCGAGCACGTCGGTGTCGGGGATCGTGTCGTCCCACAGGGTCACGTTGTCGCGGATGGTCCCCGCGAAGATCGCCACTTGCTGGTCGACGTGGGCCACCGAGTCGGCCAGCACCTCGCGCGCGTGACGCTCACGGGGACGTCCGTCGAAGCGGATCTCACCCTCCCACGGCTCGTACAGGCCGGCGACGAGGCGGGCGACGGTGGACTTCCCGCACCCCGACGGCCCTACGAGCGCCTTGCGCTGGCCCGGGCGCAGGCTCACGTCGAAGCCGGTTACGGTCGGGGCGGAGCGGGCGTTGTATCCGAACGTGACCTGCTCGACGTCGATGGCGCCCGCGATCGTCGCGGGGACGTCCACGGGTTCGGCGCGCTGGAAGCGGGGATCCTCGGGTGCGTCCAACACGTCGTCGAGCTGGTCGAGCGACGCCCGCAGGGTCTGGGC
>JAIBAC010000209.1 GCA_019695375.1 Acidimicrobiia bacterium | reverse complement strand
CCGAGGCCGTGGTGCAGGTACGCCTCGGCGGTGTTCAGCACGCTCGGGCCCAGCATCCCCCTGGTGCAGCGGTGCAGCGTCGTCTCGTACCAGCGCCCGCCGGCGCAGTCCTCGCAGATGCCGGTGTCGTTGAGGAAGCGGTACACGGGGCATGCGAGCTTGTAGTCGTGCAGCGTCATCACCACGGTGGCGCCGCGCTTGGCCGCCGCCGCCAGCACCGACGGCGAGAGCTGGTGGTAGACGTTGTGGGCGTGCACGACGTCGGGGCGGAAGTCGTCGACGACGCGGCCGAGCCGCCACCGTGCCCCCGGGGAGTACATGAGACGGCCGGCCATCAGGAGGCGGGTGCGCGCCCCTGACGGCGGCGACTCGAAGTCGGTCTCGGACACGAAGAGGTGGTCGTAGCGGTAGCGCGGGTTCTGAGGGTGCACCATGCCCCAGAACTCGAGGTCGTGGCCGCGCTCCGACAGCGCAGCCGAGAGGTCGAGCATGTACGACTCGGCCCCACCGCGGCGGTACAGGAACTTGTTGACCTGAAGAACCCTCACGTCGGCGCGCCGACCCCCGTGCGCGTGCCGCTCTGACGCGGGGACGCGTCCGCCCCGGCGGCGCCGGCAGTCGCCGCCACCGACTCGGGGTCGGTGGGATCGGTCGGGTAGATGGCGAGCGCCATTATCGACCAGAAGTACCACTGGACGGCGGGCTGGCTGATGAGGTTCGACGTCAGGCTCATCAGCAAGTACGCGACCATCGTGCCCGCGAACGCGACACGGACGGCGGAGCGCAGCGGGGTCCCGCGCCTTCGCCTCACAGCCGCGATCGACTCCTTCGTGAGCCTCCCGACCGCCCACACGAAGAGCACGAACCCCGCGAGACCCGTCTCGACGAGGACGCGCACGAAGTCGTTGTGGGCCTCCTTGCCCTCTTCGGTCGTCTCCTTGATGTAGCCGAGCCCCTGGCCCCACACCGGCGACTCGCCGACGTTCTGCAGCGCCTCGCTCCAGTAGGCGAAGCGCCAGTCGAGGGAGTTGGTCGTGGTGCCCGACGGGGACTCCGTCGAGCTCAGGTCGCTGAAGCGGTCGCCGACGCCGGGGATCAGGAACAGCACGGCCGCGAGCACGATGGGCACCACGAAGAGGATCTTGCGGTAGCGCAGCCACGCCATGACCAGGACGGCGGCGACGAGGCCGATCCAGCCGGTTCGCGTGAAGGTGAACACGAGACAGATCGTGAGGCCGACGATGATCACGCCGAGCCAGCGGCGCCACTCCTTGACCACGATCCATGTCGCGATCAACGCCGGCAGCACGAGGGCGAGGTAGAGCGAGAACGGGTTCGGGTGCACGAACGTGCCCTCGAGGCGCACGAACGCGCCTTGTTTGATCGTGAACCCACTTCCGGTCGCGAGCTGGTAGGCACCGACGAGGATCGGGCCGATCCCGCTGATCGCGATCGCGGCGAGCACACGCCGCATCCCGCGTTCGGTCCTGCCCACGTAGCCGACGAGCTGGTAGATGAAGAACAGGCTCGTGAAGCGGAACAGGTCCTTGACCCCGCCGAGTCGGTCCGGTGTCTCCACGAGGCTCACGACGCACACGAGCAGGAACAGGACGTAGGGGAACATGGGGTCCCGCGGCGACGGGACCTCGCGGCGGTTGATCATGTGCAGCACACCCGCCGCGATCACCAGGAGCCCGAGCACGGCGGCCACGTTGAGCGGACCGACACGCCTGTTGGCGACGAGGTCGAGGCTCGCACGGCTCGCGAGCAGCACCAGGATCGCGAGCTCGGTCTCCTCGACGAGGAGGAGGACGAAGGCCGCACCGCCGATGGCCGCCGCCGCCAGGAACAGCCCCTTGCCGTCGAGCACCGTCGGGCTCACGAGGACGCCGATGAGAGCCGCGATCAACAGCGCGCTCACGAGCAGGAACACCTGCGTCGACGTCAGGCGCGAACGTCTCACGGCTCTCCCGAGTCTCCCCAGCCGCTTCCGGCCCCCGACGATCTCATCCGCACAGGGTATTCGACACCTGACACCGCAGTTCCCGGGCTGGGCCCATCCCTTCGGCCCACCTCAACCGAGGGCGGCGACGGCCTGCGCCGCGGCCACGGCGGCGTCCAAGTAGACGGGTGATGCGCCTACGGTCACGGCGGCGCCGGGCGGCAGCGGCCGGCCGTCGATGTCGGACGCCGTGGCGCCCTCGAGGGATCCGGCCAGCGTGAGCGTGCTCGGCTGCCCCGACGCCGACCACACGACGAGGGTGCTCTTGTCGCCCTTGCCCACCGCGAGACCGGTGAGCGCCGGCGTGCTGATCTGCGCGAAGGTGTTGCCGTCCCCGGAGGTTGCGTGCGCCAGTTGGGTGAACGCGGACGCGGCCAGGCGCGGTGTCCCGCTCGGCTCCCACAGTCCCCGCCAGATCTCGTTGTCACGTGCGTCGGGCGAGAACGCCTCGGGCAGGTAGATGTCGGGTTGCACGCCGAGCGCGAGGGCGCCGGCGAAGAGCTGGGTCGTCTCGACTGCGTGCTGAGCCGGGTCGTAGTCGTCCCCGGGCCACGCGACGCCGAGCTCCCAGCCGCCGATCGCCTGCGCCGGCGCCTTCTGGCGCACCCATGCCACCACCTGCGCGAGCTCCGCCTCCGGCTCGTAGTAGTGGAGTTGCCACACGTCGATCTGCTTCGCGGCCGCCGCCGCGACCGTCACGTCGAAGAACGACCGGTTGCGGACCGCGTCGTCGTCGGCGAGCTCCTTACTGAGCTCAGGGACCGACCCGACCGCGACGAAGCGGCCGCCCGAGCCGCTCTTCTTGATCCGCCGTGCGTAGAAGGCGGAGTAGGTCGCGACGGCACCGGCGCCGTCTCCGGCAGCGAGCTGGTCGGCAGCGAGGACGGTGCCGTACCCGATGCTCGCGAGCCCGGAGTCGGCGACCTTCGCGGACGGGTCGCCGGCGCGGACTGCCGCCGCGCCGCGAGCGAGCAACGTGGCGTAGTCGGCAGCGCCCGGCGCCCACTGGTTCTTGGTGTTCACCTCGTTCTCGATCGCATACGTGTGGACGTCGCGTGCGCTGTAGTGGCGCACCGTCTCGGTCACCCATGCGGCATACGCGTCGAGGTCGAGCGGCATCTCGGAGGGAACCTTCGGTGCGCCCTGGGTCTCGACGTTCGTCGATCCGGTGGCCCAGCAGCTCCCGACGCGCAGCTTGAGGTAGATCTCGTAGCCGAGGCGCTGCGCGGCCTCGACGATCTCGTCGGTGTCGTCGTATGTCACCGACCCGCGGGTGGGTTCCATCTCGCACCAGTCGACCTCGTAGAAGGTCGTGCCGCCGGCGACGCTGATCACCTGCTGCTGGAACGTCGCGAAGTTCTTCCAGCTCCACTTCAAGCCGAGGGGGTTGGGGGCGGCTTCGACCACCGGGCCGTTGAAGTACTGGTTGGGGGCAAGGGTCGTGGTCGTGACCTCGCCGCCGGCGTCGGAGACGTCGCCGGAGCTGTCGCCCGACGAGCACGCGGCGAGCGTCAACGCTGCGACGCACGCGACTGCAGCGGTGGCGAGACCGCGGGTCACAGGTGGCCCTCGCACGTACCGCCGTTGGTGTCGCTGTCGGTGCCGTCCACGCAGATCGTGGCACCCCACTGAGCGGAGGTGACGTCGGCGTCGGTCATGGTGGCGTGCAGGAGGCCGGCACCGCCGAGCTTCGCGTCCGTGAGGTCGGCACCCTCGAGGTTCGCCCACTCGAGGTTCGCACCCTCGAGGATGGCACCGTGGAGGTCGACGCCCACGAGTGTGGCACCACCGAGGTCGGCGGCGGTCAGGTCGGCACCTGCGAGGTTGCGGCCGGTGAGATCCGCGCCAGCCAGCCGCGCCGCCGTGAGGTCACGGCCGGACAGGTCCTGCGAGTCGCCGAGGTCGGTGAGCGCCGGTCCTTCGTTCTGGTTGGTGTCGCCGCCGAAGGTGGTGGTCGTCTCCTGCGAGCTCGGCGACGAAGTGCAGGCACCGAGCGCCATCGACAGCACCGTGGCGAGCGCCAGCGCGGCGGCAGCGGCCTTCGTGGACTTGGAGCGCATCGGTACCTCGGGTCGGCTCGGCGCAGCAGGGTCCTCCCACCTGCCCGACCACAAGTTAGTGGCTCCAGGGGACCTCCCGATCGGGAGGTGGATCAGGCCAGGTGCGCCCACCAGCGCCACCGGAGCCACGGTGGCTTCGTCGTCGGTGGCTTCGTCGTCGGCGGCTTCGTCGTCGGCGGCTTCGTCGTCGTCGGTGGCGCCGTCGTCGGCGGCGCCGCAGTCGTCGTCGGCGCCGGCGCCGTCGTGGTCGGCGCAGGCGGGTCCTCAGGGTGCCAGAGCGCGCACTGCGTGTCGGCGAACCGCTCGATCTCGTCACCGAGACGCGACGCGTTCGCCATCGTGAAGCTCGGCAGGTACACCTCGGCGTAGCTGGCGCCGACGTCGTAGAGACGCTGGTACACGGCGGCCCAGTCGTAGTCCTGGGGCTGGATCATCTGCAGGCCGCGGTGCACCGTCTTGTCCCAGATCCTGTCGAAGTCCGCCTCGACGGCGCCCGAGGGGGCGCCCCACTCCCCGTCGGGGCTCCAGCCGTTGGCCTGGACGAAGAAGCGCGAGCTGTCGCCGCCGACGTTGGCGATCACGGCGTCCGCGAGCGCCGCTGACGGCCCGTTGGAGAGCGGGCCGTACCCTGACAGCGGCAGCTCGACCGAGAGCGACGCGTCGGCGTGCTGTGCGCCGAGCGCGACGAGGCGTGCGTGCGCGTCGGTCCAGCGCTGCTGCGTGTAGCCGGCGCTGGCGCGCACCTCGGCGCCGTTGTTCAGCTCCGCCCAGTCCTGGCCGTACCACGCCAGGTGCATCAGGTGAACCCCGTGAGCCCGCGACCAGGCGGCGAGCCTGCCCACGTACTCGTTCCACGCCTGCTCGAAGACGGTGTTGGGGGATCCGTCGGCGTTGACGGGCGCCGGGACCTTCTCGGCGCCCTTGAGGTAGTAGGCGGCACCGGCGTCGAAGACACGCTGGGGTGTGTGACGGCCGGCCATGAACCGGATCGCGAGCTGCTTGCCGCGGGAAGCCGCGATCTCGGCTGCGCGGTCGAGCAGGGCGAAGTCGGTGTCCGCCACGTTCCAGGGGAAGCGGATCGAGAGCCCGACCACTCCCGGGATGGCGAGGGCCGCGTCGATCCGTGACGCGTAGGCGTTGATCTCGGCGGTGGACTGCACCTGCTGCAGGACCCAGGTCCCGCACACGCGGTCGTCGCCTTCGGACATCGTGGGCATCGTCGCTCCCGCTGAGGGCTGGGCCACGACGGTCAGCGCCGTCAGGACCGCCATCGCCACGACGCTCGTCAGGGCGCGGGCGCGCGGGAAGATGGGTCGCTTGTGCATGCCGAACACCTCGTGTTGCCGGTCGGGGACTCCGGTCCCGAGGTGATCGGCAAAGTCGGACGAAACCCTTTACCCCGAATCGGGC
>JAIBAC010000024.1 GCA_019695375.1 Acidimicrobiia bacterium | reverse complement strand
AAGTCGCGCCACAGCGTGCACTCGTCGTGGGCGGTGACCGACTGGCACTGGATCTACGCGTCGTACTTCAGCGACCCCTACCGCGAGGACAAGCGCCTGCCGGGCGTCGGCGACGCCCAACTCCACATGAACCCCGAGGATGCCCAAGCGCTGGGCATCGACGACGGCGACTACGTGTGGGTCGACGCCAACTCCGACGACCGCCCCTACGTCGGCGTCGACAAGAACCCCAAGTACCTCGAGGTGTCACGACTGCTGTGCCGCCTCACGTACAACCGCTCGTATCCCCGCGGCGTCACGATGCTCAAACACGCCTTCTGGATGTCGACGACCAAGACCGTGCGCGCCACCAAGGAGCGTGCCGACGGCAAGGCCCTCGCCGACACCGGCTACCAGTCGAGCTTCCGCACCGGCAGCCAGCAGAGCATCACCCGCGGGTGGGCGCCGCCCATGCACCAGACGGACTCGCTCTTCCACAAGCTCGCCGGACGGATGGGCTACGTGTTCGGCTTCGACGTCGACAACCACGCCATCAACACGGTGCCGAAGGAGACCCTCGTCAAGGTCACCCGCGCCGAGGCCGGCGGCCTCGACGGCCGGCCGTGGAGCCCCGGCACCGGTGGCCGCACACCCGGCAACGAGAACGCGGCGATGGACAAGTACCTCTCCGGCGGCTACGTCAACGGAGGTGGCTGACATGGCCGAGTTCCACGTCACCTTCCACCCCGGCGGCCCTGCCGCTGCCGCACCGTCGGCCAAGGAGCTCGAGGCCGAGGACCCCTACGAGCTCGTGGGACTGACCTTCGAGGTCCCGCCCGACCACGACGTCGACCTCCTGATGGCACGCACCTTCGTCGAGGAGTACGCCCTCATGGGCTACTCGCGCCCGGCGCTGCGCAAGCTGTTCGAGACGCCGTTCTACGCCGGCACCCACGACATCCTCGTGCGGCGCGGCCCGGCGTACGTCGACTCCGTCCTCGACGAGGTCTTCGGTGCCGAGGTCCCCGGGGACGAGGCCGGAGAGGCATCCGCGGGAGCCGCCCCCGCAGACGAAGGGACAAGCCGTGGCTAAGGTCTACAACTGGCAGCTCGGCCGTGAGATGGAGTACCCCTACGCCGGGGGGGACCGCGAGCGTCAGTTCGCCGCCGTCTTCAACATCAACCGCTGCATCGCATGCCAGACGTGCACGATGGCGTGCAAGTCGACCTGGACCCACTACCCGGGCCAGGAGTTGATGTTCTGGAACAACGTCGAGACCAAGCCCTACGGCGGCTACCCGCGCTCGTGGGACGCCAAGCTCCTCGAGATGCAGGAGACCCTCGACCCGGGCGGCCAGAACTGGGCCGGCACCGGTCAGGCCGACGTCAGATCGCCATACGGCCGCTTCGACGGCAAGACGATCTTCGAGACCGCGAACGGCACGAGCGAGCGTGTGACGGGCTACCTGCCCGACGACGACGAGTGGAAGGCGCCCAACAACGGCGAGGACCACGGCACCAAGATGGGCCCCGACGGCGCCAAGCTGCCCGTGCACCAGGGCTGGTTCTTCTACCTGCAGCGGATCTGCAACCACTGCAGCTATCCGGCGTGCCTCGCCGCCTGCCCCCGCAACGCGATCTACAAGCGCAAGGAGGACGGCATCGTCCTCATCGACCAGGAGCGCTGCCGCGGATACCGCAAGTGCGTCGCCGCGTGCCCGTACAAGAAGTCGATGTACCGGCCCACCACGCGCACGTCGGAGAAGTGCATCGCCTGCTACCCCCGCATCGAGGGCCAGGACCCCATCAGCGACGGCGTGCCGATGGAGACACGCTGCATGGCGAGCTGCATCGGCAAGATCCGGATGCAGGGCCTGGTGCAGGTCGAAGCAGACGCGACCTGGACCCATGACCCCAGGAACCCCATCTACTACATGGTCCACGTCGAGAAGGTGGCGCTGCCGCTGTACCCGCAGTTCGGGACGCAGCCGAACATCTACTACATCCCCCCACGGTGGGCGCCGCGGGAGTACCTGCGCCAGATGTTCGGCCCCGGCGTGGATGCCGCCATCGAGAAGTACGCGAACCCCTCGCGCGAGCTGCTCGCGCTGCTGCAGCTGTTCCGCGCGACGCGCGAGGTCATCTTCGCGTTCGACGTGATTCCCGGGCCGGTCGCGCAGACGCTCAACGTCGGCGGCCGGTCGCGCACCATCTACGACGACACCGTCGTCGGCTACGACGCCAAGGGCCGCGAGGTCGCACGCGTCAAGGTCGTCGAACCAGTCGTGACCCGTCCCGGCTCGATCAACTCGATCTGAGGTGGTGAGATGAC
Organism: Acidimicrobiia bacterium; assembly: GCA_019695375.1. Taxonomy (GTDB): domain Bacteria; phylum Actinomycetota; class Acidimicrobiia; order UBA2766; family UBA2766; genus JAIBAC01. The sequence goes on along the minus strand of JAIBAC010000024.1, from coordinate 25,147 downwards.
AGCGACCACCGCACCAGACCAGACCTTCGTCGAGGCCATCGCCCGCTCCGCGGTCTACGAGCTCTGCGTCCGCACCCTCTCGTACCCGAGCGACGCGCACGACGCCGCCATCGGGCGTCTCGCGCAGCTCCTCGACGGCGTCTGGATCGGTTCCGACGCCACCACCGCCGCGATCGCCGACGTGCTCGCCGAGGTCGCACGCGCCGATCGTGAGGACGTGGTCGCGCACCACAACAAGCTGTTCACGTTGATCGAGTCGCGTGACTGTCCCCCATACGAGAGCGCCTACGAGTCCCGCGACGTGTTCCGGATGACCGACATCATGTCCGACGTCGCCGGCTTCTACGGCGCCCACGGCCTCGTGATCGGCGGGATCGAACGCGAGCGACCCGACCACATCCTCGCCGAGTGCGAGTTCATGTCGTTCCTCGCGACGAAGGAGGCCGTCGCGATGGAGGCAGGCCGCGACGAGGACGCCGAGGAGTGCCGGCGTAGCGCCGCCGTGTTCCTGCGCGACCACCTCGGCCGTTTCGCCGAGGCGTTCGGTGCTCGCACGGCCGTGTGCGCGCCGTCACCGCTGCACGCCGCAGCAGGGCGCCTGCTGTCGTCGTGGATCCCCGACGACATGGTGCACCTCGGCGTCGAGGCGGAGCTGCTGCACGAGCCGCTGCCGCCACCCGAGCAGGAAGAGGACGCCTGCGGATCCTGTGCAAGCCCGTGCCCGGTCGACCTCGGTCCCGGGCGCTGAGAGGAGGCCACCTGATGCGCACGACCCACGCGGACGACGACACCCGCACCGGAGGACGCGCCCGTCGCTGGCGGCGGCGCCTCGGCCTCGTCGCGACGGTCGCCGTCGTGGGAGCCGTGGCCCACATCGCCGGCTTCCAGCCCGCCGTGTCCCAGCTCGCCACGGTGAACGCCTACAAAGCCGATGCCGACCCCGGAATGGACCCGTCCGGCGGCCCGTGGGCGCGCATCCCCGGCGTCGCCGTCCCGATGACCGCGCAGGCGACGACCTACCCCTTCGGCGGTGACGCCATCCCGGCCGTCGACGTGCGCGCGCTGCACTACAACGGGCAGCTCTTCGTGCGGGTCGAGTGGCCCGACTCGAGCGTGAACGACTCCACGTTCGGCACGACGTTGTTCGCAGACGCCGCCGCCGTGCAGTTCCCGGCCGCGACCGGTTCGAAGGTGCCGGCCCTGTGCATGGGCCAGGCAGACACGGGCGTGAACATCTGGCAGTGGCGCGCCGACACCGAGGCGGGCGTCCCCCAGACCCTGCCCGAGGAGGACCCCGACGGTGTCGCCGACCACTACCCGATCACCGACGATCTCGGCTATCCCGCCCGGTACGTCGGCAACCCCTTCGACTCCACGGGAGCGGCGCAGAACCTCGTCGCCGAGGGCTTCGGGACCCTCACTGCAACGCCTGAACACCCTGTCAACGCGGCAGGTGTGCACGACGGGAACCGCTGGGCCGTGGTCTTCAGCCGTGCGTTCCCGTCGCCCGGAGAGGGTCAGCCCAACCTCACCGAGGGGACCAAGACCGACATCGCGGTGGCGGCCTGGAACGGTCAGCACCAGGACCGCAACGGCCAGAAGTCGGTCTCGCAGTTCGTGTCACTCGACATCGGCGACGAGCCCGTCCCGCCTGATCGCACGCCGTGGATCGTGATCCTGCTCGTCGGCGGGCTCTTCGTCGGCGTGATCGCGAGCGTGGTGGTGTGGAGGATCACACCGTGAAGACGCTCGACGCCTCACCCCGTGCCGCCCAGATAGGTACCTGGCTCGCCTGGGCCGTCGTCGCCGAGCTCGTGCTGCTGCGGATGGGCACGCGCACCGCCGTGCACATTCCCGGGATCTCGGCGATCGCGGGCCCGTACACCGTCGTCTCGACGGGGGCGCGCATCGCGTTCGCCGCCGCCCTCGTGCTCGCGCTCGCGCTGCTGGTCCTGCTGTGCGTGGCGCTGTGGTCCCTGGGGCCGTCGAGCCGCGTCGCTGCCGTGGCCGTCGCCGTGTTCCTGTGCGCGGCGGCGGCTGTCGCTCTCGGCGCGCCCGTTCTCGTCGTCGACGTCGCGACCCTCGCGGCCGTGGTCGTCGTCGCTCCCTTCGCCGTCGGGGCACGATCGCGTCTGCACGCGACATGGTGGTGGGCGGTCGTGATCGTCGCTCTCGCCGGCGCGATCCCGAGCATCACCGAAGCCGCGGCCGCCAGCGGGCTCGGAGTCCTGAGGACGACGTGGCTCGGAGGCCCGATCGAGGTCGCTGCCGTGCTCGTGGCGCTCGCGTCCCCGGTGCTGACCGGACGCTCGACGTCTAGGCGAGCCGGCATCGTCGCGGTCGTGGCCGCCGCCGTCGTCGGCATCGCGTTCGCGTTCGGCGTGTCCACGACCGAGATCCTCGTCCTGTGGAACTTCGGCCTGTCCGGCTTCCTGCCCGCAGCCGTCTACGGCCTTGCTGCAGGGTGCATGGCGCACACCCTCGTGAGGCTCGTCGAGGACGGACGGACGACGGAGGCGACGGCCGTGTTCCTGGTCGTCGCCGGTGGCGTCGGCTTGCAGTCCACGTACCAGAGCGCGCTGACCATCGGCGGTCTCTGCCTCGGCGGCCTCGCCGTGGTGCCACGCCGCTACCAGGCGAACGTCTCACGACCGGCGCCCGCCGGCAGCGAGATCACGGCAACCAGTTGAACGTCAGGCTCGCGATCGCCACCAGCGCGATCGCGACACCGATCACGATGTTCACGACTGCCGGCCCCGTCCGCACCTGCTGCTCGGGTGCTTCGGGCTTGGCGCCGCGGGCGTCACCACCGCTGCCGCCCTTGGACTTCTTGCGGCCCGCCTTGCGCCAGACGTCGAGATCGGCCTCGTAACGACGCCACGCGCGCCGGCTGTGCCAGAGCGCGAACGCGTTCCCGCCCGCCAGCGCGAGGCCGAGGGCGAGGACGATCCCCTGCACGACCTGCTTGATGAACGAGGTGTCCACGGACCGCACCGTAGCGACGCCGGCGTGCCCCGGCGAAGTCGGCGACCGCCGTCCTCGATGAGACGGCGGTCATCATCTATCGTCCCCACGCGTGGCGAGCAACACGGACGCGAGCGGCAGCCGGCGCCTTCTCCTGATCGCCGCCGGACTGATCGTCGTGGTGGTCGTCGCCATCACCGCCCTCGTGCTGACGACACGCGGCGACGACAGCGGACCCGGCGACGACGCCGTGGCGCCCGTGGGCGAGGTCGTCGACCCCACGCCCGCGGACACCGCTACAGCCGCCGCCAACTGGGTCGTCGAGGAGAACTCACACCCGGGAGCGGACGGCTGGGACTCCGTGAACGCATCCCCGAGCGGGATCAGCGGCTACCTGGACCGCACGAGCACGCAGCGGGGCGAGTCCATGAAGCTCTACGCGTCCACGAAGGCACCGACGTTCGTCGTAGAAGCGTTCCGCATCGGCTACTACGGAGGCAAGGGAGCGCGGTCCGTGTGGCGGTCGCCCGAGATCGCCGGCATCGTGCAACCGGAACCGGCACGCGACCCCGCCACCAACCTGATCGAAGCGCGCTGGCAGGAGACCGCCACGATCGCGGTTGACGACTCCTGGCCGCCGGGCATGTACCTGCTGAAGTTGCAGGCATCCGACGCGACCTCGAGCTTCGTGCCGGTCGTGGTGCGTGACGACTCCTCGACGGCCCCGCTGGCCGTCGTCTCGGAGGTGACCACGTTCCAGGCCTACAACACCTGGGGTGGGTGCAGCCTGTACACGTGCCCGGGCATCAAGGGACAGAAGCGCGCGAAGATCGTGAGCTTCGACCGGCCCTACGGCACCGGCGGGGGAGCCAGTGACTTCGTGGCGTTCGACGCCCCGCTCGTCGCCCTGGTGGAGGAGCTCGGCCTCGACGTGAGCTACTGGACCAACCTGGACATGGAAGAGCGTCCCGACGCGGTCCTCGGTGCGGGACGGACGGCGATCGTGAGCCTCGGCCACGACGAGTACTACTCGCGGCCCATGCGCGACCTCCTCGTGCGCGCCCGCGACACCGGCATCAACCTCGCGATCCTGGGCGCGAACGCCATCTACCGGAAGATCCGGTGGGAGCCGAGCTGGGACGGCCGCCCCAACCGCCGGATGGTGAACTACCGCGACACGAGCGACCCCATCAACAAGACCGACCCCTCCGAGACGACGGTCCAATGGCGATCGCCGCCCCTGTCGGCCCCCGAGGCCGAGATCGTGGGGATCCAGTACGAGTGCGCCCCCATGCAGGCCGACATCAAGATCGTCGACCCGACGGCGTGGGTCTTCGAGAACACCGGCGTGACCGCGGCAACGGTGCTCGAGGGGATCCTGGGCGAGGAGTACGACCGCTGGTTCCCCGACTCGCCCGACAACCTGCAGATCCTCGCCCACTCCCCGGTCAAGTGCGGCGGCAAGTCGAGCTTCGGTGACATGTCCTACTGGTCCACCCCCTCGGGCGGCGGGGTCTTCGCGACCGGGACCATCCGCTGGACCTGCGCGCTCGCCGACGCCTGCGGCCCCAAGGCCCCGGTCTCCGCCGAGGATTCCGCGGTCGTCAAGGCCGTGACCTCGAACGTCCTCCGCGAGTTCTCCACGCCCAAGGCCGGCGAGCGCCATCCATCCCAACCCACCGCCTCGCAGTACTGGCCTCAGGCGAGGTGAGCGACGCGGGCGGTCGCCCGCGCGCACGCACCGGTCGCCACCCATGCACCGCCACCGAACGTATGTTTGGCTAAGATGGGGGTCGCCGGTGGACCGCGGCGGGCCGTCCCGACACATTCCCCATGTTGTGTACACCCGCTCCACAGGCCCGGCACGGCAGGATTGTCCCGCCCGCGGCAGACCCCGACTGCCGCCCGACTCGACAGGAGCGCGGTGGCCCAGACGTTCGTGCAGCCGGCCCCGCTGGGAGGCCGGACACCGCCCCAGCACCTGGCCGCTGAGAAGTCGCTCCTCGGCGCGATGCTGCTCTCGCGCGACGCGATCGCAGACGTCATCGAGACCGTCGGCGCCGACGACTTCTACAAGCCGCTGCACGGACGGATCTTCGCAGCCATCGTCGGGTTGTACGGCAAAGGTGAGCCCGTCGACGTCGTCACGCTCGCCGAGGCCTTGCGTCAGGCCGGCGCGCTCGAGGAGCTCGGCGGGCAGTCATACCTGCGAGCGCTGACCCTCGACACTCCCGCCACGTCGAACGCCTCCTACTACGCGGGCATCGTGGCACAGACGGCGACCATGCGGCGCCTGATCGACACGTCCGGCGAGATCGCCGAGCTCGCCTACGATCCCGCTGCCGATCCGCCCGAGGTTCTCGAGTTCGCCGAACAGGCCGTCTTCGAGATCGGCCAGCGCCGGATCACGTCGACGCTGTCACCGCTCGGCGACCTGCTGAACGAGAGCCTGCACCACCTCGAGGACCTCCACAGCCGCGGCACGGGCGTCACGGGCACGGCCACCGGTTTCCGCGACTTCGACAACCTCACCGCGGGGCTGCAGCCCTCGAACCTCGTGATCGTGGCGGCCCGCCCCGGCATGGGCAAGTCCACCTTCATCGCCAACGCCGCCATGCACGTCGCGCTCGAGGAGCACAAACCGGTCGCGTTCTTCACGCTCGAGATGTCCCAGCTCGAGGTCGTCAACCGCCTCCTGTGTGCCGAGGCGCGCATCGACGCGGGCCGCATGAAGACCGGCAAGCTCTCCGACGGCGACTGGCAGAAGCTCGCCGCTGCCATCGGCGTCCTGTCCGAGGCGCCCCTGTACGTCGACGACACCGCGTACCTGACGGTGATGGAGATCCGCGCCAAGTGCCGGCGCCTGGCGGCGAAGGCGCCCCTCGGCCTCGTCGTGATCGACTACCTGCAGCTGATGAGCGGTGGGGGCCGCGCCGAGTCGCGTCAGGTCGAGATCAGCGAGATCAGCCGCAACCTCAAGATCCTCGCCCGCGAGCTCGAGTGCCCCGTGATGGCGGCATGCCAGCTCAACCGCTCACCCGAGCAGCGCGCCGACAAGCGCCCCCTGCTCGGCGACCTGCGCGAGTCCGGCTCGCTCGAGCAGGACTCCGACATCGTGTGCTTCCTCTACCGCGACGACTACTACAACGCCGAGTCGCAGGCGCTCGGCGAGGCCGAGCTGATCGTCGCCAAGCACCGCAACGGGCCGACCGACACGATCCGGCTCGTGTTCCTGAACCAGTACTCGCGCTTCGAGTCGTATTCGTACCGCGACGACGAGCTCTGACGGTTCAGACGGATTTACACGTCGGAGCACAACATGCCAGACTGCTGCGTCCACTGCCCAAGAGGAGTCTCGCGATGCTGCTTGCCGAGTTCGGATCAGGACAGGTGTTCCTGTCGATGCTGTGGTTCTTCCTGTTCTTCATCTGGATCTGGCTGCTGATCGTCGTCTTCGGCGACATCTTCCGCAGCCACGACATCGGCGGCTGGGCAAAGGCCCTGTGGACGATCTTCGTGATCTTCCTGCCCTACCTCGGTGTCCTCGTCTACCTGATCGCCCGCGGGTCCAAGATGAACGAGCACGCCCTCGAGGCCGCACAGGCCCAGGACAAGGCCATGCGCAGCTACATCCAGAACGTCGCCGGTTCTTCCCAGAGCCCTGCCGACGAGATCGCCCGCCTCAAGGAGCTGAAGGACTCAGGCGCCATCGACGACGCCGAGTACGAGCGCCTCAAGGCCAAGGCGATCGGCTGACGGATCCGCCGCCGGCGCCGTCGCCTACTTGAGGGCGACGGCGTCGACGACGAAGACCAGGTTGGCGTCGGGCGGGATGTCGGGAGCGGCTCCCTTGGACCCGTACGCAAGTGCGGCGGGCACCACGATCTCACGGCGGCCGCCGACCTTCATCCCGGCGAGGCCCTGCTCCCATCCCTGGATGACCTGGCCCGAGCCGACCTCGAAGCGGAGTCCCTTGCCCTTGTCCCACGACGACTCCGTCTTGGACGGATCCGACGCCACGGCCCGGACGTAGTTCGTCACGAGGCAGTCACCCGCCTTGATCTCGGGTCCAGTCCCGACCACGAGGTCCTCGGTCCTGACCTCGGTCGCACTCTCGTCCTCCGGCGACACCGAGACCTCGGGCTTCTGCGAGATGGCGTCGGGAAGCGGGGTCGGCACCGCCTCGGTGCCGACCGTGCACGGCAGGCCCACGTCGACGGCATCGACGACGAACACGAGGTTGGCGTTGGGCGGGATGTCCGGTGGCTGGCCCTGGGCCCCGTATCCGAGTGCGGCAGGGATCGTGACCCGCCGGCGTCCACCGACCTTCATCCCGGGGACGCCCTGGTCCCAGCCCGGGATCACCTGCCCCGATCCGAGCTGGAACTGTTTCGGGGTCTTCTTGTCCCACGACGAGTCGAACTCCTTGCCGTCGGCGGCGAGGACTCCCACGTAGTTGGCGGTCAGGCAATCGTCGGCCTTGACCTCGGCGCCGGTCCCCTCGACGAGGTCCTCGGTCTTGATGCTGGTCGCCCTCGCGTCGGCGCGCGTCACCTCGATCTGCGGCTTCTCCGCGATCGCCGGCGGCAGTGTCGCGGCCGGGATCTTGCCCTGGCCGCACTTGGCGGGTGCCTGGGTGGTCGTCGATGTGAGCGCGGGCGCCGCTGATTCCGACGAGCCGCACGCTGCAGCCGCCAACACGAGCGCACCGGTGACCAGCGCGACAAGCCGGGCGTGTGGCTTCATCAGGTCTCGGCGACGACTTCGATCGTGAGCTTGAACTCGACCTCGGGGTGGGGCCTCACGACGACCTCGTGGAGGCCGACCGAGCGGATCGAGTCGGGGATGTGGATACGGCGCCGGTCGAGGACCTCGTTCGCCTGCTTCTCGGCAGCCGTGGCGACGTCGACCGCGGTGATCGAGCCGAACAGCTTGCCGTCGATGCCTGCCTTGGCCTTCACCCGCAGCCGCGCGGCGGAGAGCTTGCGGGCGAGGAGCTCGGCGGCATCGCGCTCGCGCTCGTCCCGCTGCTGGCGGGCACGCTGCATGTCGCCCGCCTGGCGCACGGCGCCGGCGGTCGCGTTGAGCGCGAGGCCCTTGGGCACCAGGTAGTTGCGGGCGTAGCCGTCGGACACGTCGAGGACATCGCCCTTGTGGCCGAGCTTCGCGACGTCGGTTCGCAGGATCACCTTCATCGGGGCCCACCTCCTCCGCGGCCACGGCCGCCGCGGTCGCGGCCTCCGCGGCCCTCCGGCCCGCGGGACACGTATGGCAGCAGCGCCATCTCGCGTGCGTTCTTGATCGCGATCGCGATCTCGGACTGCTTCTGGCGTGAGAGGCCCGTCACCCTGCGGGCGCGGATCTTGGCACGCTCGGACATGAACTGTCGCAACAGCGCCACGTCCTTGTAGTCGATGTATTCGAGATCCTCGATCCCCGGCACGCGCGGCTTCTTGCGCACCTTGCGATCGAACTCCTTCTTGCCGCCCTTGCGGCGCTTCGCCTTTGCCTTCGCCATCTGTGAATCCTCCGGTAGGTGGTCGCGTTCAGCCGGTCGTCGGCGTCAGAACTGGGGCTCCTCGTCCCAGGGCTGGTCGGAGAACCCGTCGCCTGCCCCGGTGTCGCCGCCGGCGGTGCCGCCGCCGGGGCCACCACCGGCACCCTCACGGCGCACCTTCTGCACCTCGGCGGTCGCCCAGCGCAGGCTCGGGCCGATCTCGTCGGCCTGGATCTCGACGACGGAGCGCTTGTCGCCCGTGTCGGTCTCCCAGGAGCGCTGCCGCAGCGTTCCCGTCACGACTATGCGCATCCCCTTCTTCAGCGACTGCGACGCGTGCTCGGCGAGGTCGCGCCACGCCGTCACCGTGAAGAAGTGCGACTCCTCCTCCCACTGGCCGCTCTGGCGGTTCTGCCAGCGGCGGCTGTGGGCGAGGCGCAGGCGCGCCATGGCCTGGCCGTTGCGGGTGAATCGCAGCTCCGGGTCGTCGACGAGGTTGCCGACGATGGTGACCGAGTTGTCCGATGCCATGGGTTACTCCCGTCCAGGTGCCGGTGCCGTGCTCACGACAGCGGCTGGGCCACAGAGTCGGGGAGCCGCAGCGCCTTGTGCCGGAACACGCTGTCGTTGAGCTTGAGCACACGGCTCATCTCGTCGATGGCGGCCGGTTCGGCGTCGGCCGTGATGACCACGTAGTGGCCTTCCGTCTTGTGGCGGATCTCGTACGCCAGCTCCCGCTTTCCCCAGAAGTCGACGTCTCGGACCCGGCCCCCGTTCTCCTCGAGAAGGGCCTTGACGCGCTCGACCTCGTCGCGCACGCCAGAGTCCTCCAGGTCGGGGTCGAGGATGATCATGGTCTCGTAGACCCGCATGGCATCTTTCACTCCTCGTGGACACGGCCGCAGGCGGCCGCGGCCCCTCACGGGGCAAGGGCGAGTGTCGTGACCGTGTGGTCACGAAGCTCCGAGCCTAGCGGGCGGGATCGGGTCGTCTCATCTCGGCCCGCCGACAACCTAACGCCGGGGTGTGACAGATCCGCAGCGCCGGCCAAGGATACGGGCCGCGCCGTTGCACGAGCGCTGGTGTCGCTCAAACCGGCGCGGCACTCGCCGAGATGTCGAAAGACATCGTCGTGCCGTCGAGGATCGCGTCGTATCGGGCGTCACTGGTCGCGTGGACGGTCACTTCCACGGTGGAGTCCATCACCGAGGACACGAGCGACAGGTCCTCGGCATCGAGACGGCAGCGACTTCGCGTCTGGACGTGCGCTGTGAGGTTCATGGGCGACAGGTGCAGGTCGGGCAGGTCGGCACCGGTTGCCGCGGCCACGACCGCCTCGAGGTCGACCCCGCCGGCCTCGACGTCACCAGCGATCTCGGCACTGGTCTCGAGCACGTGACGGCCAGCGACGTCTCCGGGTGAGTAGGTGGCCGTGCCGGTGAGACGGGCACCTCCGGGCGTCTCCACCGTGACCGGCCACGTGGATCCCGGTGCCGCCCCGCCCTCCGGCAACGGCGGACACGCCCACCCCGTGAGCACATCGGCCACGACTGGCAGCTCGAACCCGCCCAGGGGTGACCCGTCGCTTCCCTGCAGCGTTCCATCACGAGCCACCTCGAGGGTCACGGTACCGTCGTGCCCGACGGCCTTCAGGTCGGCGTCGCCGAGATCTCGGCTCGCGACGAAGGACGTGAAGCGGCCCGAGATGGCAGTGGCGCGCATGGTCACGGTCCTGCCGCTGCCGGATTCGGCCACATCCTGGTCGTAGTCGAGGCGCATGCGAGCCGACACCTTCAAGCCGCTCGTGTCCACCACTTGCGACAGCGCCGACGTGTCGTTGGGTCCACCGACGTCGACGGTGCCGTCGACGTCGAGCCCGAGCCGGAACGGGGTGGACGCGACCGGCAGGTCGTATCCGTCGAGCACCGGTGGCGCGCCGGCCGAGCCGGAGCAAGCTGCGAACACGAGCAGGACCACCGCTCCCAGGGGCCGGATCGTGTGCCGGACGCGACCGCTCACACCGACCGCAACTCGCTGGTGACGTCGAAGTCGAGGACCACGAACTGGCCTGCACCGAGCACCGCCGCCGGGGGGCCGGCGGGGCCGGGGAACGAGAGCACGAGGTGCTGGTGGCCCGTGAGCGTCCGCGCCAGGAGCTCCTGTTCCGGCCACGTCAGCTCGCACGCCGTCGTGGTCACGACGCTGCCTCCGAGCTTGGCCGATGCCGGCACCGCGGCCCCGCCGAGCACGGCGAACACGGGGTTGGTCGCCGCGAGCTGGCCGAGGTCGACGCTCGTGTCGAGCGGGGCGTCCATGCGCGACGAGATGACAGCGCTGTTGCCGCCCTCGAGCGTGTAGGTGTTCGTCGCGAGGAGCGCCCCCGCGGCACCCAGGAGAGGCACTGCCTCGGCGATCTTCCAGCTCTGGCCTGGGTCAGCTCCACCGGGAGGCGGATGCGGACAGCTCAGCTCGAGGCCGCGGCGCACCGGCGCAGCCGGCACGGCCGGCGGAACAGCGGGCGCGGTTTCGGTCGGCGCCGCTGCCGCGGATGTGCTGGTGGGCACGGTCGTCGATGTCGTCGTGGTCACGTCCGGAGGTACAGGAGCCGGGGTGACCGAGCCGTCTGGTGCCATCGTGTACGCGAAGGAGGCCGTCCCGCCGCGTGCGGCCGCGAGGTCGGCGGCCGTCACGTCGCGGCGTACTCCGGCCACGTCCACGCGGCCGGCGACGCGCTCGTATGTCATCGTCACCAGCCGGTTCTCGCCCTCGGGCCTGATCGACGCGTTCAGCGCCGCGGTCAACTCGACGTCGACAGGCAGGTCACGCTCGGGAGCCGGGGGCGTCGTGCTCGGAGGCGACAGGGCTGCGAGCGCCTGGACGAAGCCTTCGCCGAGGCGGATCGTCCCCTTCAGCTTGACGCGCGCCTCGTAGCGCCGCGCACCGGTCGCGAGCGCGTACGCGGACCAGTGGGCCGCGGGGTCGGGTTCGGTCTCGGTCGGTTCGGTCGTCGCGCGGCGTGTGCACGCCGAGAGGGCGAGCAGGACCAAGCAGGCCGCGAGGACACCGATGCGGCGCACACTGGCTCCCGGGGTACGACAGGGCGGACCGGGGACATGGTACGGGGGAATCGGGGGCCTCCCAATTCGGCGCGTCATGGCCGGGACGGCCCGGCCGGGGCGGTTCGAGGACGGGCAGATGCTCAGGCAGCCCGTATCGACGACGCCATGTCGACGTCCATGTGCACGAGCTCACCCTCGGTCAGCGCGCTCTGGCGCGGGCTCGCCGGGGTGCCCACGAGCGACGTCGTCAGGTTCATGTGCCCGTCCGTCGTCGAAGACACGAGCTCCTGTTCGGGCAGGGCGAGAACGCACTGAGTCGTCGTCTTCGACGTACCCGACACCCGCATCGTCATACCGGTGACGGCCCCGGCGCTGGTGATCGCAGGGTTGGACTTGGCCAGCTCACTCATGTCGATGCTGAGGTCGTAGGGCCCGTCCGTGCGCGAGGTGATGGTCGCTTCGGTGCCGTCGATCTCGAGCGAGTTGACCGCAGGCACCGACGCGTCGACACCCGCCAGCGGCATCTGCTGGTCGGCCTGCCACTCCTGGCCTGATTCGGCGCCACCAGTCAGCAGGCGCGGACAGCTGAGGCCGATGTTGGAGCCCCCCAGCAGGCCGGCACCCATGCCTCCGAGTGCGTTCCCACCAGGGAGGTCGGTCGAGCCGTCGGGCTTCAACGTGTAGGTGAGCTCTCCACCGCCGGAGCCCACGACCATGCTGCGTGTGAGGTCCTGCTCGGCGCCGAAGGCCTTCATGTGGCCCTCGACGTCGTCGACCCTGACCGTCACCTTGCGGCCGGACGCATCCTCGGTGATCGTCTGGGTCAGCTCCATCCTCACCTGCAATGACACCGGCTGGTTGCCCTCGAAGCGCGACGAGTCCGTCTGCCCCATGGAGGCGCGCATCGCGGCGCCGAAGCCCATCGTGCCGTCCATCTTCATCTCGTAGACGAAGGAGCTGTCGCCGGTGGCGAGGTCGTAGGCAGCCAGCCGGGTGGGGATCTCCGCTTCACCCTCGGTCGCGGGGCTCCCGCATCCCATCAGGACGAGTGCACCCGCCGCTGCACCTGCCAGCAGTCTCGACCGGCTCTTCATCGGATCTCCCCACGGTGCCTGCGACAGATTCTACGGGCCTCTGACGGGACCGCAGGCGGCGCCGGTCCGCTCGAACGTGACCGGCGCCGCTGCAGGGTCGATGCCGACGGTCGTGAGGTAGCCGCGGCCGAGCTCCAACGCCCCGGAGTAGGGGGTGTCGGGGCCGTACTCGGGACAGACCGTCCCCCCCGGGCACGGTTCCATCGGGATCGGGCGGCCGAGCACCCCGGCGTCCGAGAGGGGAACGAGATCGATCGGGATCGTCGTGTCCTTCATCCAGAACCTGTGGGGGCCCTCGCGGTCGAACACGAACAGCATGCCGTCGTAAGGGCTGAGGGAGTCGCGGTCAGACAGGCCCTGACGCCGCGTGGCGTCGGTGTCCGCCACGAGGAGGCAGAGCTCGACGACGCGTTCGCCCGCACGGAGTCGCGCAAGCTCGCTCGGACCACTCTCTTCCCGGCGCGGCGAGCCCCCTCCGGCGCAGGCCGAAACGGCCAGCACGGACGCCGCGAGCCCGAGTGCCGCCGCACGGGACGATCGCACGCGGCGGCGCAGCGTCAGTTCTCCGTCGTGCCCGCAGGCATCGGCGACGCGCCGAGCGCCGCTGCCACGTCCGACGGCAACCTGTACGACTCGTCCGCCGCGGGGAACGCGCCGCTGCGGACATCGTCGGCGTACCGCCCGACAGCGTCGACTGCGAGCGCTCCGAGGTCGGCGTAGCACCGCACGAACTTGGGCACGTGACCGTCCGTGAGCCCGAGCAGGTCGTGGATGACGAGCACCTGGCCGTCGCAATGGGGCCCCGCACCGATCCCGATCGTGGGCACGCCGACATCGGCCGTTATGAGCTCTGCCAGCTCGGCCGGGACACCTTCGAGGACCATCGCGAAGACCCCCGCCTCGGCAAGCGCGGCGGCGTCGGCGAGGAGCTCCTCGGCCTGCTTGCGGACCTTGCCCTGGACGCGGAAACCACCCATCGCGTTGACGCTCTGGGGGGTGAGCCCGAGGTGACCCATCACGGGGATCTCGGCGTCGAGAAGGGCACCGATCATCCGCAGGCGCTTGCGGCCGCCTTCGATCTTGACGCACTCGGCGCCGCCCTCGACGACGAGGCGGCCTGCGTTGCGCACCGTGTCCTCGATCGAGACGTGGTAGCTGAGGAAGGGCATGTCGCCGACGACGAGGGCCCGCGGCCGCTGGCTCGCGACCGCAGCCGTGTGGTGCACCATCTCGTCGATGCTGACTCCGAGGGTGCTGTCGCGTCCGAGGACGACCATCCCGAGGGAGTCGCCGACGAGGATGACCTCGACACCGGCGCTGTCTGCGATGCGCGCCGTCGCTGCGTCGTACGCGGTGGTCATCACCAGCGGTGTCCGCGTGCCCTTCGCGGCACGCACCGCGGGGACGGTGACCTTGGCCCCTTCGGGCACCGCGGTCTGCTTCGCGCCCGCGTGGGGATCGTCGAGCGGGTGCCGTGACCCGTAGCTGCTCATGCTTGCCTCCTCGCGTCCAGCGCCCTCGAAGGGCTGCCGGCGCCTACGGCAGTGGGTTACGCCGCCATTCTACGACGCGGCACCCCTGCGCTCCTGTAATCACAGCCAGGTCAATCACCTGTGGAGGATCCGCCGCCGCCGCCGGAGCTGCCGCCACCACCCGAACCGCCGCCGGAACCGCCACCACCACCGGAGCTGCCGCCACCACCCGAACCACCGCCGGAACCGCCACCACCACCGGAGCTGCCACCACCACCGGAGCTGCCGCCACCGCCGCCCGAGCCGCCACCGCCACCGGAACCGGAACCACCGCCGCTGTCCTGGGATCCGTCACCGGGGTCCGTCGTTCCACCGGCGCCGGACTTGGGGGGAGCGTCGGCGCGGTCGGACGCCGATCCACCCCCCCGCCTGTGCGAAGCCGAGCCCGAACCGCGCCTACGCCCCGACGAGTCGGAGTCGCCCCTCGACGACCGCCCGGCATCCTGGCCGGGCAGGTCACCGGGGTCGTCCACCCCCTCCATGACACGCTGCATGTGGTCGTGGAAGATCAGCGCCGGGAACGTCCCCCCGAAGACGCGCTGGCCGTGCACGTCGTCCATGGCACGCGACCGCCCTTCCTTGTATCCGACCCACACCGCGGACGTGTACTCGGGTGTGAAGCCCACGAACCAGGCGTCGCCGTAGTCCTGGGTGGTTCCCGTCTTGCCGGCGACGTCGCCGTCGTCGATCGCGGCTGCGGTGCCCGTGCCGTGATCGACGACACCGGCGAGGGCCGCCGTCACGTCGTCCGCGACGCCCTCTTCGAGCACCCGCTGGCGCGACGGCGCGAACTGGTAGCGGGCGGTGCCGTCGGGACCGGTCACCGACTCGAAGAGGTGCACCCCGGGGTCCTCGCCGCGGGCGGCGAAGATCGCGTAGGCGTGTGCCATCTCGAGCGGACTCACCTCACCGGCGCCGAGCGCTATCGACGGCACAGGGTCCAGCGGGTTCGTGATCCCCAGCCGGTGCGCCATGGCCACGACCTCGGCCGGACCGACGTCCATCACGAGCTGGGCGAAGACCGTGTTGATCGAACCGGCCGTGGCGCTCATGAGGTCGACTGTGCCGCTGCCCTCGGAGTCACCTGCGTTGGACACGTCCCAGACCGTGCCGTCATCGAGGGGGATGCGGATCGACCGCGGTGCCGAGTAGCGCGCCCGCGGCGAGATGCCGGCGTCGAACGCGGCCGCCAGCACCACGGCCTTGAACGTGGATCCGGGTTGGCGCCCGGTGCCGCCGCCGTCGCGTCCGACAGCGAGGTTGACCTGGCTCTCGTTGTAGTCGTCGCCGCCCACCATCGCACGCACACGCCCGTCGGAGTCGAGCGTGACCACCGCCGCGTCGGGGTCGCCGTCGCGGTCGAGACGCTCCCGCACCGCCTGCTCCGCCGACGCCTGCACGTCGGGATCGAGCGTCGTGACCACGCGCAGTCCCCCGCGGTACACGGCGTCCTCGCCGAACTGGGCCACGAGCTGCCGGCGGACGTACTCGGCGAAGTACGCGCTGCCCCCTGCCGCCTTCACCGTGCGCCGCTCGGGCTTGGGGATCGCCACCACCGGTGTCGGCGCGATCTGCGCCGCCGTCGCCGCGTCGAGGGCCCCGGTCTCGACCATCGCGTCGAGGGTCGCGTTGCGGCGCCGCATCGCCTCCTCGGGATGCTCGAGCGGGTCTGCGGTCGCAGGTGAGCTCAGGATCCCGGCGAGGTACGCGGACTGCCCGACGTCGAGCCGGGACGTCGTCGTGCCGAAGTACGACCGCGCGGCGGCCTCGACCCCGTATGCCCCACGTCCGAAGTACACGGTGTTGAGGTACATCCCGAGGATCTCCTCCTTGGAGAAGCGCTGCTCGAGCTTGAGCGCCATCACCGCTTCACGCGCCTTGCGCGCGAAGGTGCGTTCGGGGTTGAGGTAGACGTTCTTGATGTACTGCTGGGGGATCGTCGACCCGCCCTGGGTCGGCTTGTCCCGGAGGTCGGACCACGCTGCCCGCAGGATCCCCTGCAGGTCGACGCCGGAGTGCTCGAAGTAGCGCCGGTCCTCGCGGGCCACCACCGCCGCCGCCATGTGCGCGGGCACCTGTTCGTACGGCACCACGATGCGGTCCTGCTCGGTGCGGAACTCCACGAGGGGGTTGCCCTTGGAGTCGTACACGAACGTGGTCTGCGCGGGAGGCACCGGGTCGGGGAGCTCGACGGTCGAGGCCCAGTAGAGGGCCGCGCCGGCGACGGCTAGCAGTGCGAGGCCGATGCCGCCGCACGTGTAGGCAGCGAGACGCAGCCAGCGTCGCCTCCACGCGCGCCGCGGCTTCGCCGACGTGGCGGGCGACGAGACGGGTCTCGCGCTGCGGCGGCGGTGGCGTGTGTCGCCGTCGGGCACCGTGCGAGCAGGCGCTCGACGCCTCTTCGGCACTGCCGGTCGCGGCCGGCGCGACCTCGTCGGTGTCGAGACCACGGTCGCCGCCTCAGGTGACCCGGGGCTCGGTGTCGACGGACGCATCCGCCGCAGGCGCCCCGAGGTAAGAACGTCTCAGGTGGTTCCACGCGCAGTCGAGGCACACCTCGACGCAGTAGCAGCGCACCCCGTCGATCGCCACGTACCGTGAGATCTCGTCGGCTGCGACCACACGGCCGTTGTTGCGCGCGAGGCGGTCGCCGAAGACGAACGCGACGACGACCATGTCCTCGTCGCAGACCGGGCACGGCGCCGACGCGGGCTCGCCGTAGTTGCGTGCGGCCCGCAGCAGCTCCTGCTGGGCGTCGCAGACGTCGGACCTCGTCACGCGTCCGGCCCGCAGGTCCTCGAGCACCGCCCGGCGTGCCAGCGAGTAGTCGGTGACTGCGTACATCTGAGGGTCGATACTACGGGCTCCTCACCCGCAGTTCTCCCGCTGTGCGCGGCGCCGGAGATCGACGTGGGGACGTAGATCGCCGTGTCAGCGCGATCCGCGTCCCCACGTGGGGGTCAGGGGCGTACGAACTTCGAGTAGCCGCCCGTGCCGGCGTACTTGACGACGTCGCCGGTGTGCGGTGCGTTGATCACCGAGCCGCCACCGACGACGAGGGCGATGTGTCCCGGACGCCACGCGAGGTCACCCGCCGCGGGGCTCGACACCGACGGGAACATGCTCGCCTGCGAACCGGAGGAGTGCGGCAGCGACTTGCCGCCGGCACGCCACGCCATCATCGTCAGGCCGGAGCAGTCGAAGCAGCTCGGGCCGGCGCCTCCCCAGCAGTAGGGCTTGCCGAGCTGCGCCTGCGCGTAGGCGACCGCGGCGCCCGCACCACCCGAAGGCGGCCCGGAGTAGTCGCCGCCACCGCCGCCCGAGCTGGCGCTGCTCCCACCACGGGCGCGCGCAGGGGTGCCGCCAGGACCGCGGGTGGTCGCCTGCTGCTGGGCCTGGCGCTGCGCCTCGGCAGCGGCGCGGCGGGCCTGCTCCGCGGCGGCGGCGCGCTCGGCGTCGAGCTCGGTCTTGTACTTGTCGGTGATCTGCTGCTGCTGGGAGACCGAGGACTCGATCTCCTTGCGCTTCTGATCGAGGCTGCCGACGAGCTCCTGCTGCTCCTTCTGCTTGGCGCTGAGCGCGTCCCGCTCTGCCTGGAGGTCGTCGCGGGCGGCTCCGAAGGCGGACATCGCGTCGCGGGTCTCGTTCTGCACCTGGCTCAAGTAGCGCGTCGCCGTCGGGACCTGGGACGCGTCCGCCATCGTGAAGACGGCGAGGAAGCTCTCGGCGCTGGTGTTGGCACCGTACTTGTAGACGGCCGCCGCCTGCTTGTGGAACCGTGCCGACTGCTCGTCGAACTGCTTCTGCTTCTCGGCGAGGCGGCCCTCCGCCGCCGAGACGTCCTTCTTGAGCTGGGACAGCCGCGCCTGGCTCTCGTTGTACTGATCGACGAGCTGGTCGGACTGCGCTGCCAGCTTGTCGAGCTGGGCCTTGGCGGCCTCGTAGTCCGACGCTGTGTCGGCGACAGCGGACTGCGGCGCCCAGACGACCGCCGACGCCGCCAGACCGAGCATGGTCGCGGCAGCGAGGGTTCGTACACGGATGGGCCTGCGAAGCATGAACAACCTCAGTTGTCGCTTGTACTGACCGGTGGCGGTGACCCGGGCGCCGTGTTCGCGGCGCCGATGGACGCGGGCTCCTACGCCACCCGTCCGCGAGGCACTCGGCACGGCCTCCTGCGGACTGTGTGAACCACACACTGTGGTTCGGGGACGTCTGGCGGGGAGACGGCTGTGCCTCCACCACCGAACGGACCGCTCAGCAGTTACAAGGCGCGAACGCTAGCAGCGTCCCGGCCAGGATTGAAGAATCTCCGGCGACGGGATCAGGCCTCGCCGCCCACCCCGCTTCCGTCACCGGCATCTGCGCTCGGGTCACCATCACCGGTCTGAGCTGGGTGTTCGCCGCGCTCACGCCACCACGCGTCGAGGCGCTTCAGCGCCTCCTCGCGGCCCAGCTCACCTTCGTCGAGACGGATGCCGAGAAGGTGCTCGAGCGCCTCACCTACGACCGGGCCGGGTCCGATCCCGAGGTGCTCCATCACCTCGCGGCCGTCGATCTCGGGGCGGATCTTGGCGAGCTCCTCCTGCTCCGAGAGGACCGCCACGCGCCTCTCGAGCTCGTCCATGCGGTCCTGCAGCTCCCGCGCACGACGCCGGTTGCGGGTCGTGCAGTCACAGCGCACCAGCTCGTTGAGGTCGGCGAGGTGCGGGCCGGCGTCACGCACGTACCGCCGCACCGCCGAATCGCTCCAACCCATCCTGTAGGTGTGCACGCGCAGGTGCAGGAACACGAGCTGGGACACGGCGTCGACGACGTCGCTCGGGTACTTCAGGGCGCGCAGACGCTGCCGCGCCATCTTCGCCCCCACCACGTCGTGGTGGTGGAACTGGACGCCCTTGGGACCGATCGAGCGGGTCTTGGGCTTGGCGATGTCGTGCAGCAGCGCCGCGAGACGGACCACCAGACGCGGAGACGTCTTCTGGGTGACGGCGATGGAGTGGGTGAGGACGTCCTTGTGGCGGTGGACCGGATCCTGTTCGACGCGCATGGCCGGCACTTCCGGCAGGAAGTGGTCCATGAGGCCCGTGTCGACGAGCAGCCACAACGCCTCGGTCACCTTCGGTCGCGTGATCAGCCGGCTGAGCTCGTCGCGGATCCGCTCCGCCGAGATGTGCTCGAGGTCGGAGGCGCCCGATGTGATCGCAGCACGCACCTCCTCGGTCGGGCCGAGACCGAGCTGGGCGACGAAGCGCGCTGCCCGCAGCATGCGGAGCGGGTCCTCGGCGAAGGAGATGCGGGGGTCGCGGGGAGTGGCGAGGACCTTCCGGGCCAGATGCCCGACCCCACCGAAGGGATCGACGAGCGTTCCGTCCTCCGGGCGGATGGCCATCGCGTTGACCGTGAAGTCGCGTCGCAGGAGATCGCCACGGAGGTCGTCGCCGAACGTCACAGCCGGTTTGCGCGACCCGGCCGCGTAGACGTCGGCACGGTATGTCGTGACCTCGACGTGCCGTCCACCCACGAGCGCGCCGATCGTGCCGAACTCGCGCCCCATCGTCCACATGTCGGAGGCGAGCGGTGAGACGATCGATTCGATGTCGTCGGGTCGGGCGTCGGTGGCGAAGTCGAGGTCCGTAGGCGGATCGCCGGAAGCGATGCCGAGCAGGCTGTCGCGGACGCTCCCGCCGACGAGGTAGAGCTCGCGCCCCGCCGCCCCGAAGGCACCGCTGAGGGTGCGCACCACGGGATCGTCGAGCACACGCCTGAGCGGGTCGGCCGACGTGACGCCGCGACGCTGGCGCGCAGCCGTGGTCGCGCTGCGGGAGGTCTCTTGGGGGGCCATCGGCGTCAGCCTAGGAGAGGCGCGCTTCCGGCCCCCATGAGATGCGTCTGCCGTCGCGGCCTCCGAAGCGCAGCCGAATCGGTTGCGCGCGGGCTCACGGCACCGTGGCGGCGGCCTCGCCTTCCGCGCGGCGCGTCGTCTGGAGGAGGCCCGCCTGCTCGAGCATGATCTTGAAGTCCTGGGGGTTGGTGGCGCTGGCGACGGCGTCCTTGAGAGTCACCTTGCCCTCGGCGAAGAGCTTGAAGACCGCCTGGTCGAAGGTCTGCATCCCGTAGTACTCACCGTCCTTGATGAGCTCGTGGATGTCATGGGTCTTCTCGGGGTCGACGATGTGGTCGAACACGCGACCGGTCATCACGAGGACCTCGACCGCGGGGATGCGCCCCTTGCCGTCGGCGGTCGGCACGAGACGCTGGCTCACGACACCGCGAAGGGACCCTGCGATCGACAGGCGGATCTGCTTCTGCTGCTGCGCGGGGAAGAAGTCGATGAGGCGGTTGATCGTCTCGGTCGCATCGGTGGTGTGCAGCGTCGACAGCACGAAGTGGCCGGTCTCGGCCGCCGCCAGCGCCGCCCAGACGGTCTCGGGGTCACGCATCTCGCCCACGAGGATGACGTCGGGGTCCTGGCGCAGCACACGCTTCATCGCCGACGCGAAGTCCGCCGTGTCCATCCCCACCTCGCGCTGGTTGACGAGGGAGAGCTTGTCGGTGTGGAGGACCTCGATCGGGTCCTCGATCGTGACGACGTGCACGGCCCGGGTCTCGTTGATGTGGTCGATCATCGACGCGAGCGTGGTCGTCTTGCCCGACCCGGTCGGTCCCGTCACGAGCACGAGACCACGCGGTTCCTCGGCGAGCCGGCGGATCACCGACGGCAGCCCGAGCTGCTCGAAGCCCGGGATCCCGCTCTGGACCCGCCTGAACACGATCGACACGCATCCCCGCTGGCGGAACGCGTTGACGCGGAAGCGGCCCAGACCGCTGATGGAGTGCGCGAAGTCCGCCTCGTTCGTCTTGGAGAACTCGTCGGCGCGGTCGCGGGGCATCACCTCGTACGCGATGCGCTCGAGGTCAGCCGGGGAAAGGGCCTCGTCCGAGCAGGGCCGCAGGCTCCCGTCGACGCGGGTGTGCGGAGGTGTGCCGGCTTTGAGGTGCAGGTCGGACCCGCCGTGCTCGACGAGGGTCCTCAACAGATCGTCGACGGTGGCCATTTGTCTCCGGTGATCGGGCGTCAACGCGATATCGGCGCGTGCCCGCCCGTCCTTCAGCGGCTACACGTCCCAGTGTTCGGCGGCGAGGCGGCGCACCGCTTCGACCACGGCGACGGCGCCGTCGTCGCCGCCGGGGGCTGCGGGTTCGTCGACGTGGGCGGCCACCCCCGTCATCTCGGCCAGCGTCGACTCGACGGAGTCGGCGAGGGCGGCGAGGTCGTAACCCCCCTCGAGGAAGAGCACCACGCGCCGCGGGCACAGGTCGGCGGCGAGCGCGCGGGTCCGCGCGGTGAGGCGCCCGAACGAACGGGCCGTCAGTCCGAGGTCGGTGAGCGGATCGGCGCGATGTGCGTCGTATCCCGCGGACACCAGGATCCAATCGGGGCCGAACTGCTCGAGCACTCCGGCGACGACCTCGTCGAAGGCCTTGAGGTAGGGGGTCTCCCCGGTGCCCGACGGGAACGGGAAGTTGAGCGTGAAACCTGTGCCGGCCCCCTCGCCGAGCTCCCGCACGGAACCGGTGCCGGGATACTGGGGGTACTCGTGCATGGACACGAAGAGCACGTCGGCGCTGGCCTCGAATATCTCCTGCGTGCCGTTGCCGTGGTGCGCGTCCCAGTCGAGGATCGCCACGCGGGCGCCGCCCGCCACGAGCTGCGCCGCCGTCACGGCGACGTTGTTGAAGAGGCAGAAACCCATCGCACGCCCGGTGACCGCATGGTGGCCGGGTGGTCTCACGAGGCAGAACGCACCGTCGGCACCTGCACGCACTCGATCGACCGCGGCAGCGCCGGCGCCCGCTGCGAGCCGGGCCGCGGCGAGCGAACCCGCCGACATCACGGTGTCGGCATCGAGATGACCCCCGCCTGCCGCGTCCACGGTCGCGATCAGCCGGACGAGGTCGGCGCTGTGCACACGCACCAGCGCCTCCGGGTCGACCGGGACCGCGTCGACCGCCTCGACGGCCTCGCTCAGCT
Organism: Acidimicrobiia bacterium; assembly: GCA_019695375.1. GTDB lineage: Bacteria > Actinomycetota > Acidimicrobiia > UBA2766 > UBA2766 > JAIBAC01. Next base: position 2,966 of record JAIBAC010000024.1, on the reverse strand, counting down.
CGGGACGTCCGCGGATCCGCCGCTCGATGGCGTCGAGACGAGCGGCGCGCTCGGGATGCCACCGTCCCGTGTCGTGTGCGAGGAACGCCGGGTGGTACACGAGTGCGGTCGACACTCACCAGATCGTAGGCTGAGCGGCGATACGTGACCTGCCCGCGTCGAGAGGATCGGGGCCACACGTGCCACCCGAGATGCACGTCTGGAACGGCGAACGAGCCCAGCTCGGACAGTGGAGGGACCTCGACGGCGTCGCCGTCATCACGGTCCGCCCGGGCGACCTGCCCCCTTCGCCTGCCTTCGTCCACCACTGCTGCGACTCGCTTCGTGACGCCGGCTTCCGTGTCGTGGTGACTCCGGCGCTGTCCCCTGCAGAGATCGGCCCCTACCTCGAGGCCGGGTTCCGCGAGCGCGAGCAGCTCCACGTCCTCATCTGCGACCTCCAGCGGCCACCTCAACGCGGCCGCGGCCAACCTCCACCGCCCGGTGTCGAGTACCGGCGCTCCCGCGCCACCGACCTGCCGGCCACGCTCGCCGTCGACCACGCTGCGTTCGACCGGTTCTGGTCCTTCGACCGCGACGCGCTCCTCGAGGCGTGCGGCGCCACCCCCCAGAGCAGGTTTCGCGTCGCGGTGGCCGCCACCAACCCCGTGCTCGCCGAACGCGGGTTCGCGCCCGGTGACGTCGTCGGGTACTGCATCACCGGGCGCAGCCGCTACCAGGGATTCCTCCAGCGCCTGGCGGTGGCGCCGCAGGCACAGGGGCTCGGGATCGGTCGCGAGCTCGTCTGGGACGCGGTCCGCTGGCTCGCACGCAGGCGATCGCGGTCATGCGTCGTCAACACCCAGGAGACGAACGAGCGTGCTCGGGTGCTGTACGAGACGTGCGGGTTCTCCATCGCTCCGGCAGGCCTCTACGTGCTCGAGCACGACCTCGTCGCAGACCGGGGTGCCGTCATATGACGGCTGGCCCGAATCGGGGTCGCGCGGCCCTGATCGTCTGCCTCGTCGCTGCCCTCGGTTGCAGCCTCGGGCCGGCGTCCGCCAGCGCCGAGGACCCCCCGGCGGTCCCGGTGACGCTCACGGCGATCACACCTGTGGTCCGCCCTGGCGGCCAGCTCGACGTGTCGGCGGCCGTGCCCGCGTCGACACCGGTGGACGGCCTCGAGGTGGCGTTCAAGATCGGCCCCGCCATCACGTCGCGGGACGCCTTCGCGCAGGCCGCCCGCGGCAAGGCATCGCCCACGGCGCTGGACTTCACGACCGAACCGCTCGTCGCCGGCGCCACCGCGACCACCGCGTCGCTGTCATTGCGGGTCGTCGCGAGCGGACGCAACACGGCGGACCAGGTGGTGCTCGCACGCCCGGGCGTCTACCCGCTCACGATAAGCGTCCGGAAGGTCGACGATTCCGAGGAGCTGTCGTCGACGGTCACGTTCGTGGTGCGCGGCGAGGCCTCGCCTGCGCGGAACCCGTTGCTGTTCTCGTGGATATGGCCCGTGTACCAAGCGCCACCGCCGAGCCCCGACCCCGGCGCCGCCGCGACCGAGGAGCGCGACGCGGCCGATCTCGTCGCGGCCATGGGAGCGGCACTGGCAGCGACATCGGTACCCGTCACCATCTGGCCTGTGCCGGCGACACTCGACGCGGCCCGCGTCGTGGGAACGGAACGTCTCACAGCGACGAGCCCGCTCCAGCGTCTCGCGCAGGCCGCGGCCGGCCACGAGGTCCTCGGCGGACCGTACGCGATGGTCGCCACCGACGCCTGGGCCGCGATGCCGTCGGCGGTCGACCCGCAGTACGGGTCGGGACGGCGGGTGCTGGCCGACACGCTGCCCGGGGTCGCGGCGACGACGTCGGTCGCCGTCGCCGTCGGCCAGCACGCGGCGCCTGCCGACCTGAACACGATCGCCGACCGTGGCGCCACGGGCATCGTCGTCGATCCCGGAGTCGTCGTCGATCCCAAGCGCAAGACCACGCTCACCCAGCGCTTCCGCGTCAACGGGGTCGGCGGATCGACGTTCGCGCGTGCCGACCCGGGCCTCCGCGACGACATCGCCGACGGTGGGGGAGCCGTGGCAGCGGCGCAGCGCCTGCTTGCGGACCTGTTCGTGCTGCAACAGGACTCACCGTCGGAGACCCGCGGCGCGCTGCTGCTGCCCGACGCGAGCTGGCGTCCGGCACCGGCGCTGCTCGCGGAGGTCTCCACACGCCTGATCGCCGCGGACTTCGTCACACCCGTCGGGCTCGCCGGCTTCTTCCAGCGCGTGCCCGTCGCCCGTGACGGCGACGCCGACCTCACCCTCGACACCGTCAGCGACGAGGCCGGCCCGCCACCCGAAGCCGCCGCCGCGTACGCCGCCTTGTCGGCGTCGAAGGTGCGCCTCGACGATCTCACGGCGATGTTGGTACCCGGTCAGGGCCCGGCTCCGCAGGTGCTCGAAGACGCCACCCGCACGTACCTGCGCGGCCCCGACACCACACTCGTGAGCACCGGCGCCTCCCCCGCCTACGCGGCGGCCGTCGACGGCGCGTTCACGTCGGTCGTGGACGGCATCGACGTTCCCGCCGACGTCTCGATAACCCTCACCTCGGCCAGCGCCCGCGTCCCGATCACGCTCCGCAACGACAACCCGTTCCCGGTGACTGTCGCGATCGAGTTCGTGCCCGAGTCGGCGGTCACGATCGAGGGTGCGACGAGCGAGATCGTGACCCTCGACGCTTCGCGCAGCCACACCGAGGAGTTCCCGGTCGAGACCGCAGGAGCGGGCACGTTCCGCGTCGTGGTGCGCGTCGCGCCGTCGAACGGCGGCGAGGTCGTCCGCGAGACCCATGTGGAGCTCACCGCCGCCGGTGGACGCTGGGTGGCGACGGCACTGACGATCGGGTCGCTGGTGTTCCTCGGCCTGTGGTGGCTGTGGGACATCCGCAGCCGCTCGCGCCGTGGAAAGCACACGCGCGGCCGCGGCG
>JAIBAC010000208.1 GCA_019695375.1 Acidimicrobiia bacterium | reverse complement strand
TGCACGAAGGGGATGTCGATGATGGTGTCGGCCCGGTAGGTCGGGCCCTCGAGGTCCAGCTGTTCGTGGGAGCGGTGGCGGTAGACGGTGACATCGTGGCGCAACATGTCCACCTCGATCTGGGCCGTCGCGGTTGTGATCTGCAGGGTGCGGATCTTGCGCTGGCTGATGCGACTGGCTGACAACGTCGCCACGGCACCGCCCCCGAACCCGAGGGTGCAGTCGGTGAGCTCGAGGACACCTCCCGACCCGATCCACGAGCGCGCATCAACAGCATTCACCTCGGGCCCCATCAGCAGGACCGCGGTGTCGAGGTCGTGGATCAACAGGTCGTGCACGACGCTCGCCGTGGCCCGAGGGGTGACGGGCGAGTGCCTGGTGGCGAGGAGGTGGATCGGGGGTCCATCGAGCAGTGACCGAGCACATTGGATCGCCGGGTTGAAGCGTTCGACGAAGCCACACATCAGCGGCACGTCGCGAGCCGCGGAGATCTCGAGCAAACGGTGGACGGTCTCCAGATCGTCCGAAAGCGGCTTCTCCACCAGGACAGGGGTGCCCTCGTTCAACAGGGCCGTGGCCACGGCACCGTGCTCACCCGTGGGCATCGCGACAATCACGGCATCGCAGCTGGGTAGTGCTTCCCAGGTCGTGAAGGACGGGACGCCGAACCGGTGCCCCACGGCCTCGGCCCGCTCGACGTCGATGTCACAGACCGCCACGAGTTCGGTGCTCCCGTGTGTCGCCACCACCCGGGCATGGTTCGCCCCCATTGCGCCGAGACCCGCGACAGCAACACGCAGGGGACTCACCGTCGTCATCGCTCGGGCACTTCCACCGGCATTCGCCTCCGACCACTCGCTGAGTGGGACGCTAGCGGCACCCAGAGGTGCCGCCCTAATGTCTGTGCGCATGTCAGGGAAGGCGGTTTCGTTGCGCACGGGCCACAACGAGGTCACGTGCCGGTGTATCGACCGCTCCTTCCTATGACCGGCGCACCGAGCCGGCGTCGAACGACCGGATCCATGCGGTGACGGCGGATCGCCCGCCGCTCTTCTCGGTGGTCATCGCTACCCACAACCGCCCCGCCTTCCTGGCCGAGGCGATCGATTCGGTGCTCGCCCAGACCGTCCAGGACTTCGAGGTCGTGGTGGTCGACGATGCCAGCGACCCGCCGGTCCCCCCCCACCCTGATCCTCGGGTCAGGATCGTCCGCCAAGAGCCGAACGGGGGACCGTCACGCGCCTTCAACACCGGTGCCGAAGCCGCTGTGGCCGATTACCTGGCGTTCCTCGCCGACGACGACTGGTACACACCCGATCGCCTGGAGGTCGCGTTGGACGGGTTGCAGCGAGCGCCCGTCACCCTGTGCTGGGGCGGCTATCCCGAGGACAGCGGCCGTGGCGGGCCGATGCTCGAGGGTCACGCCTACGACGCCGTGCTCGATTGGGGATTCGCCCCCGGCGTCGGGACCACCGCGCTTCGCCGAGAGTACTTCATCCCGTTCGACGAGCACTTCCTCGCCTGCGAGGACGTCGACTGGTGGTTGCGTCTCGCGCCGACCTGCCGCGTGTCGACCGAACCGAAGTACTGCTACCTCGTGCGCCGCCACGACGAGGTGCGGGGGATCCACGGCGTCGCGGCCCGACTCGATGGTTCTCTTCTCCTCCTCGAGCGCCACCGCACCTACTTCGCCCGCCATCGGCGCGCCCGGGCGTTCCGGTTGCGTCGCATTGGCGTCTACCGCTCGACGCTCGGCCAGCGTCGGCGAGCGCTCGGGAGTCTCTTGCGTTCCCTTGCCGCCCGTCCGGATCCGACGACCGCCCGTGCCTTGCTGAGGACCCTCCGTCCACGGCGTTCCTCCCGCCCCACGGTTCGAGGGACGCCCGCCACAGGGCGACCATGACCCCACCGAACGACCGCTACTTCGCCTCCGAGCGGCTCGACATGCTGCCCCACATCCCAGCGGTGGATTCCTACCTGGACGTGGGGTGTGCAGAAGGCCGCTTTGCCGGCCATCTGAAGGCGCGTCGACCCGGCTCGGTCGTGTGGGGCATCGAGCCCGACCCCGAAGCGGCCGCGGAAGCCGCCGGACGGATCGACCACGTCGTTCGCGGAACCTTTCCCCAGTGTCTACCCGAGGTCGATCGACGGTTCGCATGCATCGTCTGCAACGACGTTCTGGAACACATGGTCGACCCCTGGGGAGCCTGCGAGGAATTCGCGGCCCGTCTCGAGCCGGGCGGGACGCTCGTGGCGTCCATACCGAACATCCGCAACCTGGCCACCCTCTCCCAGCTCGCCCTGAAGGGCAGGTGGGACTACGTACCGGCCGGCGTCCTCGACCGCACCCATCTGCGCTTCTTCACCCGGGCCACGATTATCGAGATGTTCGAAGCGGCCGGATTCAGCGTCGAGTCCGTCACAGGGTCTTGGCCCCTCACGACGGTCAAGATGCGCGTCCTGCGCGCGGCAGTGTGGTGCGTCAGGCCGGGCCTGGCACGCGAAGGCGCGTTCCGCCAGTACGTCGTGGTCGCACGACAGCGTGCTCAGGATTCGGCAGGTAGCGACGCGGTAACCCCGTTCAGCGGTAGCTCCGGCGAACCTGCGGGAGGGGGAACTGGGGTCCCTCCAGCCCCAAGCCCGAAGCGCCGGTATAGGTAGGGCTTGCCGAAGCCTATGGCTGCTCGATCTGCGGTCATGGTCAGCACCTGCGCCAAAGCGAAGACGACGACGAACGAAACGACGAGCGCGATGAGGGACGACAGCGGTCGTGAGAGGCCAAGGTCCTCTAGGCCGACCAGGATCTGAGCCATCACGGTCTGCTGCACGACGATGTGGATCAGATAGACGGCGAAGGAGATGCGGCCCAGCCACGACGAGATCGGCGCTTGGAGCAGACGCTTGGGTGTCGACCAAGCGAGCACCGCAGCCACGACAAGTGCTGCACAGCCCAGGTGAAGGATCTGAAGTACAGAGTGGTTCTGAAACACCACAGGAAGCAGGATCGATGGGGCGACACCAACCAGAAGGGCAAGGACCGTTCCGGCGACGGCGAGCAAGCGGTGCTCGGATCCGAACCTTTCGATGGGACGGGTCTCGCTCGCCGACAGCCGAGCCAGAAGTGCACCAAAGACGAAGGCCACCGACAGGATCACCATCAGCCGGACCGCCCCATCGAGCGATTGGAAGACGAGCACTGGAGCAGCTCGTCGGGAGAGCACGACTACAGAGACGAGAAGGACATAGAGGGTGACGATCGTGCGACGAACGACACGCGGCATCGAACCCCAGAGGACGAGAACCGCCAGTAGGGCAAGCGAGCAGTAGAGCTCCACTGGCATCGTCCACCATGCCCCCGGGATGATGCTCCGGCCGAGAAGGAGCGGATCGATCAAGCCCTGGCGCAGCACCGACGCGGGGGTGAGGATTCGTCGGGAGAACTCCATCTCAAACCCCGAAAGAGCAGCGATCCGATTCGGAAGCGGATGGCAGATCGACATCAGTGCCCAGCCGACGAGGGCGGCGGCCAGAACGGGCAGAGCCAGGCGCCAGGGCCGGCGAATCAGCATCACCTCAGGCCACCGCCGGTCGTGCGAACGAAAGTACTTCAGCGCGAGAACGAACCCGCTGTGCACGAAGAAGATCCGAACGGCGAAATCGGCGGCAAGGAGACTGGAGAGCCTGTTCGCGTCGGGGGCCAGCACGCCGACGGCATGAGAGGTCGCGACGACGACCGCGAGCCAGCCTCTGAGGCCGTCGAGCGCGTCGACCCGAGCAGTGACAGCGCCTCGAGGCGCTGCGACTACTGCGCTCAAGGCCATGGGGCGTCACACAGGCCAACCGAGACCCGAGCGACGACAGGCCGGGGCAACCAGGAGTGCCTGAGAGAAGGACGGAATCCATGCTTGCCCCCAGCGCGCCGCATGTGTCGAATGTAGTCCAGGGGACCATCCCGTACCGGGGGCCTGGGCGCATGGAACACAGGCTTCGCTCTCCGAGTGGCGTAGGGTCTTCTTGCCGTGTCGGACTTGGTCGTGCATCCGCACTTCAAGGTGCCCTACTACACATACGTCCTCGGCGGCCTGCTCTCCCGCGCCGATGTCGATGGACTTCGCTTCCGGAAACTGGGCGTGCCGGAGATCGACGGGATCGCGCTCGAGTTCGACGGCCGGCGGGTCTTCGTGTCGTCGAACGACCATCCCGATATCAACCCCGCGATGGTCGACTGGGCTGACAGCTACGGGAAGGTGAACCTCGCGCCGGACACGGAGCCGTTCCCAGGCCTCGTGCCGCTGGGCCCGATCTTCGGCATCCGGCTCTGGCCGAAGCCCACCGCGTACCGGATCGCCGTTCGCATGGCCATGGCGGGCGCACCCCTGCTGACCACGCTCAGGCAGGTCCGCTTCCAGGCCATCACCAAGCTGCCCATGGCCGTCTACACGCCCAGCCCCGCCAGTGACTCGGGTTACGTGTTCTTCCGCGCCCGGCGCTGGCCGCCGAAGCACGAGGAGGCGAACGAACCGCGGTACCGGTTCCTCGAAGCCATGCAGGGCGTCGACGTCGAGTTCGAGGGCGGTCTGGCGACCGACCGCATCACGCTCATGGACTACCTCGAGCGGACCCGACGGTCGGCGCTCGTGTTCAACTGCCCCGCCGTGCACCGCTGCCTCGGCTGGAAGCTCGGCGAGTTCCTCGCCCTCGGCAAGGCCATCGTCTCCACCCCGATCTCACGGCGCCTCCCCGCCCCACTCCGGCACGGTGAGCACATGCACATGGTCGAGGATACTTTCGAGGCGATCCGCGAGGGGGTCGAGACGGTGCTGGGCGACGACGCCTACCGTCGGCGCCTCGAGGTGGGCGCACGACGCTGGTACGAGCAGCACCTGGCCCCGGACGTGTTGACCGATCGCCTCCTCGCCGGCGAATGGCCGACCACCGCCGACTGGTGAGCACGCCACCCGTCATCCGCCGGGCCACGGCGACCGACGACGACGCGATCCTCGACCTGGGGCGCCAGGCGCTGGGCTGGGACGACGACGAGCGCCACGGCCCGTTCTTCCACTGGAAACACCGCGAGAGCCCCTTCGGAACGTCCCCCGCCTGGGTGGCCACCGACGGGGACCGGGTCGTCGCCTTCCGCACGTTCCTCCGCTGGGAATGGCGGCGGGCCGACGGCACCCTGGTGCCCGCGGTGCGGGCGGTGGACACCGCCACCCACCCCGACGCCCAGGGTCAGGGCCTGTTCCGGGTGCTCACCCTGCAGGCGCTCGACGAGCTGGCGGCCGAGGGCGTCGCCTTCGTGTTCAACACCCCCAACGACAACAGCCGCCCCGGCTACCTCAAGATGGGCTGGCAGGTCGTCGGCCGCCCTGCCGTCCGGGTGCGGCCACGGCGCCCGGGGGCGCTCCTCCGCCTGGCCCGGGCCCGGGTCTCGGCCACCAAGTGGTCCGAGCCGGCGACCTTCGGCCGATCCCCCCACGACGCGTTCGCCGACGACGACGAGGTCGGCGCCGCGCTGGCCTCGACCCCGCCCGCACCGCTGGCCACCAACCGCAGCCCCGCCTACCTGCGATGGC
>JAIBAC010000023.1 GCA_019695375.1 Acidimicrobiia bacterium | reverse complement strand
CGTCGAGGCTGGGCGGGGACGCGGGGTCGGCCGCGACCACGAACACGACGCCGACCTCGCCGAGCCGCGCGTCGCCCGTGCCCACGACGGCGCACTGCGCGACCGCGGGGTGGCGTGCGATCGTGTTCTCGACCTCGGCGGGGTAGACGTTGTAGCCGCCACGGACGTACATCTCCTTGCGGCGGCCGACGATCTCGAGGTTGCCGTCGGGCCGCACCCTGCCCAGGTCGCCGGTGTGGAAGTACCCGTCGGCGTCGAACGCGTCGAGACCCGCTGTGCCCGCAGCGGTCCAGTAGCCCGCCATCATCGTGGGTGACCGCGAGCACACCTCGCCGACCTCACCCGGTCGCACCTCAGTGCCGCCCGCGTCCACGAGGCGGAGGTCGACGCCGGGCAGCGGGCGCCCGACGGAGTGCGCCACCACCTCGTCGGGATCGTCGGGGGACGTCCCGCACGTCCCCGCGAGCTCGGTGCAGGTGTAGCGCGCCACGACCGGCACCTGCAGGCGCTCGCGGATCTCGCGCACGAGGCTCGCCTCGATGAACGCTCCGCCGAGCACCACCTGTCGCACCGCCGACAGGTCGGTGGTGTCGAAGTCCGGATGGTCCAGCATCAGCCTCCACTGCGGTGGCACGCCTCCTGCGACCGTGACCCGCTGCCGGTCGAGGAGCTGCAGCGCGGTTGCGGCGTCCCAGCGCGGCGGGGCAACCACCTGCGTGGTCGCACGCGCCGCGTGGGCGAAGACCTTGGTCGTGAACCCGACGTGCGCCTGCGGGATCGCGGCGAGGTAGACGTCGTGGTGGCGCGACAGCACCGTGTCGGCCTCCGCGAGGGCGGCGAGCGCGGCATGGCTGTAGCACGCTCCCTTGGGCGTACCGGTCGTGCCGCTGGTCCACACGATCGCGACCGTGTCTGCGGGATCGCGTCCTGCGCGTCCCGCCGGTGGGGCTGACGCGAAGTGGTCGCCGAGCTCGGCGCGGGTCACGACACGTCCGGCGATCGCGGCGACCTCGGGCGGAAGCGCTCCCGGATCGTCGACCACCGTGACCGCGGGCCGCGTGCGCGCGACGATGCTGCCGACCTCGGACGGTCCGAGGCGCACGTTGACACCCGAGGTCACGGCGCCGATGCGCGTCGCGCCCGCGTAGCAGATCGGGAACTCGGGGGAGTTGGCGAGGAGGAGGCACACGACGTCCCCACGTCGCACACCCCAGCGCTGCAGCGTGCCCGCCCACCCGTCAGCACCGGCCTCGCACCCGGCGTAGGTGACCACCCGCGGTACCGCATCGGCACCCGCCGCGGCGTCGACGTAGGCGGGTCGGTCGGGCTCGCGTGCCGCCGTCTCGGCCAGCACGACGTCCCAGAACTGCGTCACTTCCACCAGGTGACCGACTTGGGCTCCAGGAACTCGCGCACGCCGTAGGCGCCGAACTCGCGCCCGACGCCGGACTTCTTGACACCGCCGAAGGGCGCATCGTTGTTGACGACCTCGCCGTTGATCCCCATGCAGCCCGTGCGTACACCGCGGGCGACACGCAGCCCGCGGCGGATGTCCTGGGTGAACACCGCGCCCCAGAGCCCGAAGTCGCTGTCGTTGGCGACGGCCACGGCCTCGCTGTCGTCTGCGACGCGGTGGACGACGAGCACCGGCCCGAAGATCTCCTCCTGCGCGATCCGTGCCCGTGTCGGGCAGCGGTCGAACAGCGTCGGTTCGACCCAGTGGCCCGACGGCTGGTCGCTGATCGGGCCGCCGCCGAAGACGAGCTCGGCGCCCGCGGCGCTGCCGGCCTCGATCATGCCCAGCACGCGATCGCGGGCGGCTGCTGTGATCTGGGGCGAGTGCGTCGTGGACGGCTCCGCCGGATCGCCGGGCGTGAGGAACCGAGCGAACGCCGTCAGACGTTCGACGACGTCGTCGGCGACTGCCTCGTGGACCACGAGCCGCGTGGTGAGGGCGCAGCCCTGGCCGCCGTGGCTGAAGGCCCCCACGATCTCGATCATCGCCTCGTCGAGGTTGGCGTCGTCGAGGATGATCGCCGCGGACTTGCCGCCCAGTTCGAGCACGACCTTCTTGATGTCGGTGCCGCAGCGCGCGCCGATCGCGCTGCCGACCTTGGTCGAGCCGGTGAAGCTGACGCAGTCGACGTCGGGGTGCTCGACCATCGCGGTGCCGACCTCGGGTCCGCCGATCACGTACTGCAGCGCACCGGCGGGCAGGTCGGCGTCGGCGGCGGCCTCGGCGATGAGCGTGCACGCGAGCGGGGTGAGCTCGCTCAGCTTGAGGACCACGCTGCAGCCGGCGGCGAGCGCCGCAGCGACCTTGTGCGTCGCGACGAAGAACGGGAAGTTGAAGGGCACGATGGCGCTCACGACGCCGACGGGCTCCTGGTAGACCCAGCCGCTCGCGTACTTGGGTCCCGTGGCCGTGTGCCACGTCACCGGCCGCATCGGTTCGTCCCACTCGCGCCCGGCGAGATCGGCGTAGTCGTGCCACCACTGCAGCGGCAGCGAGGTGTTCACGTAGCTGCACATGCGGCGGAACATGCCGCACTCGGCGATCTGGAGGTCGGTGAGGTCGTCGCTGCGGGCGGCCAGGGCGTCGGCCATCCGCGTCATCACACGGCGCCGGTCGTCACGGCTCATGCGGCCCCACCCGTCGTCGACGCTGCGGCGCGCCCCGGCGACCGCGGCTTCGACGTCGGCCGCGCCCGACTGCGCGACCGTCGTGATCGTCTTCTCCGTGTACGGGTTCTCGACCTCGAGCGGCGCGCCCGAGCCTTCGGTGAAGCGACCGTCGATGTACTGGGCGAACCGGTGGTTCTCTGGCGCCATGCATCTCCCGAATCGGTAGCGCGAGGGTAGACGTGGGGACGTGGATCGCGGTGTGGACGCGTCCTGCGTCCCCACGTCGGGGTGTGGATCGCACGTGGGGACGTGGATCGCGGTGTGGACGCGTCCTGCGTCCCCACGTCGGGGTGTGGATCGCACGTGGGGACGTGGATCGCGGTGTGGACGCGTTCTGCGTCCCCACGTCGGGGTGTGGCAGGCCGAGGTGCTTCCTCCCTCGACGTCCGCGATGGGTGGACGTGGTTCGTGGTGTCCGTAGGAGGAAGCGCCGAGCGCCTTTTGGTGGGTCGTCAGAACGAGAGCTGGGAGAGACCTTCGATCCAGCCGCGCGACGCGTCCACGGCAGCGTCCCACGCGACGGCGGCCTCTGCCCGGCGTGTGGCATCCCAGGCCGGCTCGAACGTGCGCTCCACCGACGGCAGGGCCGCCACGGTGTCGATGTCCCACATGCCCACGGCCACACCTGCGAGGAGCCCGCAGCCGTAGGCGGTCGCCTCACGCTCGGTGGAGCGCATGACACCGATGCCGGCACGGTCGGCGATCGCGGCGCAGAGCACGTCGGACTGCGCGGCGCCGCCGTCGACGCGGAGCGCGTCGATCGTGACCCCGGTGTCGGCTGCGACCGCATCAACGCACTCGGCGACACGCCACGCCACCCCCTCGAGCACGGCGCGGCACAGGTGGCGCCTGTCGGTTCCGAGCGACATGCCCGCGAGGACGCCTCTCGCTCCGTAGTCCCAGTACGGCGTTCCGAGGCCCAGCAAGGCCGGCACGTAGTGCACACCGCCGGAATCGTCGACCTCGGACGCGAGCGCCGACACGGCGGCGGCTTCGGACGCGACGCCGAGCTCGACGAGCCCGCGCACCGCGTCGCCGGCGGAGATCACGGTCGCCTCGCGGCCGTACCAGCTCGTGGCGGGCGTCGACGCCACGACGACGGGATACGTCGCTGTCACGTCGACTGGAGGAGTAGTCGTGCCCGTGTTGACGTCGACCATCGCCGCGGTCCCGAGCGTGGCCTTGGCGACACCGGCCTCGATGCCGCCCTGGCCGACCAGCGACGCCTGCTGGTCGCCGACGAGGCAGGCGAGGTCCGCCTCGCTGGCACCGATACGTATGCGCCCTGCGACCGAGCTCGTCGGCACGATGCGCGGCATCGCGGTGTGCGGGATCCCGAGGACGTCGAGGACGTCGTGATCCCAGCCGGTCGCAGTCACGTCGGTCATCGCCGTGACACCGGCGTTGGTGGGGTCCGTGACGTGAAGCGTGCCGCCGGACCAGCACCACGCGAGCCAGGTGTCGAGAGTGCCGAAACGGATGTCGGCCTCGGCGACTCCCTTCTCGCGGGCGGCCTGGACCAGCACCTGGCACTTGGTGCCCGACGCGTTCGGCGGCATCCGCAGGCCCGCCGCGACGGCGGTGAGGCACTCGCCGAGGGTGCGCAGGTCCTGCCAGCTGATCGCGGGCCCGACCGGTTCGCCCGTGGACGCATCCCAGACCACGGTGGTGGCCCGCTGCACCGTGATCCCGACTCCGGCGACGGCACCGGCACCGGCACCGGCGACGGCGGCCTCGGCGTCGGCGACGATCCGCCACGGGTCGTGCTCGACCATCCCCGGCGCCGGTACGGCCGGAGGCGACTCGACGTAGTGGTGGCGGCCCAGGGCACCCGACGCGTCGACGCGCACGGCGCGCACACCGGTCGTGCCGAGGTCGACGACGAGGACGTCTGCCATCAGTGCCGGCCCTGCCACAGGATGCTGCCGAGGCCGAGCTTGTCGGGGTTGAGGATCCCGTGGGGGTCGAGCGCAGCCTTCATCGCGGACAGCACGCCCATGCCCGTCTCGCCGAGCTCGCGCTGCATGAAGCGGGCGCGCACGAGGCCGATGCCGTGGTGGTGGCTTATCGCGCCGCCGGCACCGGTGACGGCAGCCATCGCCTTGTCCCAGCAGGCGTCGTAGAAGGCGTCGACCGCCTCGGGGTCGGGGTCGGGCATCCCCGCGAACGTGAAGTAGAGACAGCCGCCGCTCGGGTAGGCGTGTGACGAGTGCGCTGTGCACACGAGCGCCTTGTCGACCGCAAGGACGTCCTTCTGGACGGCGTCGTAGATGCCGGGCAGACGCGACCAGGGGGCCGACACCTCGATGGTGTCGACGACGATGCCACGCGCGACGACCTCGTGCAGCGCCGACACGTCGTTGCGGTGCTCGAGCCAGCGATCCACCAGAGCAGCATCCTCGGTGCGGGCGTCGAAGGTGTCGCCGACGAGGTCGTGCACGACCTCGACCTGCCACGCGACCTCGTCGGGTTCGCCCTCGGCGAGGAGCACCAGGGCGTTGCGGTCGTCGGGCAGCGAGAAGCTGCGCGCCGACTCGGGTCCGTCGTAGAGGCGGAGGCACGCCGGGTGCGCGCCGGCGCGCAGCGTACGCCTCAGCACGTCGAGGCCGTCGGAGAAGCGCCCCAGCGACCACGCCCGCTTCTCGGTCGCCCGCGGCCGTGGCCACACCTGCATCGTGGCCTCGGTGATGATGCCGAGCGTTCCCTCCGAGCCGACGAAGGGACGCATGAGGTCGGGGCCGGTGGCTGCCGCGGGCACGGGATTGGTGCGCAGCACGCGACCGTCGGCGAGCACGACCTCGAGCCCGCGGACGATGTCCTCGATCTTGCCGTATCGGTTCGAGTACTGGCCCGCTCCACGGCACGCAATCCACCCGCCGACCGTGGACAAGTCGATCGACTGCGGGAAGTGGCCCCCGGTGAGGCCGGCGTCGGCGAGTGCGGCCTCGTAGTCGGGACCGAAGACACCGGCCTGCGTGCGGCACATCAGGTTCTCGGAGTCGATGTCGACGATCTCGTCGAGGCGTGTCAGGTCGAGGCTGATGCCGCCGCGCACGGGAAGGCTGCCGCCGCACACACCCGAGCGGCCGCCGAATGCGGTCACGGGTGTGCGCTCCGCCGAGGCAGCGGTGAGCACTGCGGCGACCTCCTCGGTCGACCCGGGCCGGACCACGGCTGCCGGGCGCGCCGGACGGTCGCCCTGGCGGTCCCAGACGAGGGTCAGCGGCCACCAGTCGTGTCCCGCGTCGTCGACCGCATCACCTTCGACGAGGACGTGGTCGGGGCCGACGGCCGCTTCGAGGCGCTGCAACACCGCGTCCGACAGCGGGCTCCCTGCGTCAGCTGATCCGAGACGGACTCTCATGCGATGTTCCCTTCCAGATCGGATGTGAGATCCTCGGCACCGAGCGTCGCTTGCACGCGCGCGCGGTAGACGGTCACCTCGGCCGCCCGGCGCGCCGGGTCCCAGCCGAGCTCGGCGGCCATGAGCGCAGCGACGTCGTCGACGGCGGCGAGACCGCGGCTGCGATGCTCGATGGAGAGGCGCACGCGGCGTTCGAGCACGTCCGCGATCGTCTGCGCGGCCTCGTGGCGGCATGCCCACACCACCTCGCCACGCAGGTACGGCAGTTCCGGCACGAGACGCTCGCCGAGGCCGGGGTCCGTGCGGGCGAGCTCGGCAACGGCTTCGGCATGGGAGCCGTGGCGGCGCAGGAGTGACTCGACGGTCTCGGCGTCGAGACCACCCAGGACGGCGCCGGGGTCGGCGGCGAGTGCCGCGAACCCGGCGCTGCCGTCTATCGCGAGGCGGCGCGTGACGCTGCGCCCAGCCGAGAGCGCAGCCTTCTCGACCGCGTAGTCGACAGCGTCGGCGGCCATGCGCCGGTAGGTGGTGAGCTTGCCGCCCGTGATGGTCACCACGTTCGGTGAGCCCGGTATGAGGGCGTGGTGGCGGCTCAGGTCGGCGGTGCGCTCGCTGTGGGTGTCGGTGAGGAGCGGGCGCAGACCGGCGAAGGTTGCCACCACGTCGGAATCCATGATCGGCTCGCGCATCCACGTGTTCACGGCATCGAGGCAGTAGCGGATGTCCTCCGGTGTCGCCTGGGGGTCGTCGAGGGGGCCGGTGTAGTCGGTGTCGGTGGTGCCGATCCACGCGACCGGCCCCCACGGGAGCACGAACACGGAGCGGCGATCGTGGGGCACCGGGACGATGAACGCCTTGGTGTTGCGCACCAGCGACCGCGGCACCACGACGTGGACGCCCTTGGCCGGGCGCATCGAGGCGGGATCGCGTCCCTCGTCGGCGTTCCGGAGGGCATCGGACCAGATGCCGGATGCGCAGATCACATGGCGGCCACGGACCCCGAAGCGGTCGCCGCCGAGGCCGTCACGGACAGCAGCCGCTCCGACCGCCCCGGACGGGTCCTTCTCGAAGCCCTCGACCTCGCAGTAGGTGGCGACGTCGGCGCCGTAGCGCACCGCCGCCGTGCGCGCGATCGTCATCGTGAGCCGCGCGTCGTCGGTCTGCGCGTCCGGGTAGAAGAACGCACCGTCGAAATGCGATGGGTCGAGGCTCGGCATGTGCGCGAGCGCCGTTTCCGTGTCGACGCCGCGGTGAAGCTTGCCGATGCGGAAGCCGCCGGTCAGGTCGTAGGCCCACAGCCCCGTCGACAGCACCTTGCGCATCGCGGCGGCCTTGCGCGCCACGATGGGTACGCAGAAGTCGAGCTCGCGCACGAGGTGCGGGGCGTTGGCGATGAGGCGCTGCCGCTCAGCGAGCGCCTCGTACACGAGGCGCAGATCACCCTGTTGCAGGTACCGGAGGCCGCCGTGCACGAGCTTCGACGACTTCGACGACGTGCCGGACGCGAGATCGTGACGCTCGAGGAGGGCGACGCGCAGCCCGCGGCTCGCGGCGTCGAGCGCGCAGCCGGCACCGGTGATGCCCCCACCGACGACCACCACGTCGTACTCGGTGTGGCGGAGCCGGTCCAGCACGGCGGAACGTTGCGCCGACGAGAAGCTCGACATGGGCGCATCGTAGAGGGGTGTCCGCATCGCGTGCCGCCCGCCGTGCGAGGAGGATCGCGGCTGCAGCGTTGAGAAGTGGAAGCATGGGTGGGCGAGGACATGAGACGAGGAGTGTCCGTGCAGAACTCCGACACGGAGCCGGTCGGTGCGCAGACGGGTGGTGACGACGTAGCCGGCGACGCGTCCGCCGGCGACACCGTGTCAGGATCCGACGACGTCGACGTCGCGCTCGCAGTCCACTTCGACGACGACGACGGCGCACCGGCGGAGGTGCGCGATGGTGGGGGCGACGTCTCGCGCGACGACGCAGAACCTCCGCCTGCGAGCGAGGTGCGACGCTTCCTCGACAGGCGGCGCCCCTGGCTCCGTCCTCACAACCGCCGCGACCGCCAGCGCCGCTTCGCCGCCCTCTACTGGAGCGGCGTCTACGTGCTGTTGATGGCGGGGGCCACGTCGATGGTCTCGTTCCTCGTGGTGCGTGGCTATCTCTGGATCGCCCCGGGGCCGACGACCACCGGTGCCGGGGTCGCGCGCCGGGTCGTGCCCTGGGTGCTCACGATCGTCTTCTTGGGGTTCGCGTACTTCGTGACGCGCAGCTTGCGGCGTCTCGTCGTGCTCGGCCTCCTGTTCCTGGCGCCCACGCTCGCGTTCGCGTTCGTGGGCCAGGCGCAATCCCTTGCCGAATGGGTTGTGAGCTGGATCCCGGGCACCACGACCGTCTATGGCCTGACGGCGTTCGGGCCCGTCGTGGCGGTGATCCTGCTCGGCACCGACTTCGTCAAGTGGCAGCTGTGGGTGGAGTTCCCGCAGGCATCGTGCTGGGGCTGCGGCGCCCGGGTCCGCGACGAGCGCTGGATCGTGTGCCCCTACTGCGACAACGACCTCGAGGCGCAGCGCGATGCCGGCGACGAGAGCGACGACGTCGCGCCCGACGAAGCCGTGGCCGAGGCCGCCGCGACCGGCGACACCGCGGCCTGAGACGCGACCTCAGCCTGAGGCACTGTCGTAGTCGATCTCGTTGAGATCCCGCGCGAGCTCCTGGACCTGGTCGACGTCGCCTGCCTCGAGCTCGTTCACGACGTCGCCGATGATCGTCGTCACCGACTGCAGCGGATCGACGTACCACCTGCCGTCCCCTTCGATGGCCACGACCGCGAGCGAGTCGGGCAGCAGGTGGGCGAGTGATTCCGAGCCGGCGGGCAAGAGGTCCGCGAGGCAGCCCTCGCGGGTGCGGGGGCCTTTGCGTCCCTCCGTCTCCGCCCGCCAGCACGAGCCGTCGATCTCGACCTTCCCAGTGGACCACGTGACGTCGACGCTCTTGACGCGGACGCGTGTGCGGCCCTCCTCGATGGGCTCCTCGTCGAGCACCAGGCCGTCGATGGTCACGTCCGAGCCACTCACCTGCTCGTCGCCGAAGGCGTGGTACACCTGCGCGAACGCGAGCTGGCGTGGGGACAACAGCGCGACGAGGTCGTTCTCGGTGCCTGCGCCGGCAGCGGCCGCGAGTGCGCGAACCGCGTCGCTGGGCGATCCGGCACCCGACGTCACCTTGTCGGGGTCGTACGCGTAGTCCGGGGGACCTTTCCGCTGCGCCTTGCGGCTCGAGCCGTACGCGTACTCGCCGGCCGTGTAGAGCGGGCTCACGAACCAGCCACCGTCGCGCTTGACGGTCATCACCGTGACGGGGTCGGAGGGGAGGTCGTCGGTGGTCACGTCCCAGAGGTAGCGGGTGCCGTCGACGCGGTCGGCGCCGAGGCCCTCGAGCTTGTCCTTCTGCGCGGCCGTCACGTCGCCGAGCACCGCGGCGTCGAAGCCGACCGTCATGTCGACCTCGGAGAGGGTGGCGCGCGCGGTGTTGGCCGAGAGCTCCTCGACGTCCCACTTGACGGTGCGCGGTTCGAACACGATCACGTCGCCCGTGGCTTTGGGCACGTCACCGCCGAGCGCGGCCGTCTTCGTCTGCGTCTCGCGCCAGAGCTCGTCGACCCCGGTGAGCTCACCGGGTGCGAGACCCGATAGGACGCTCGCGATGTCCTTGTTCTGCAGCGCCTTGACCATGCCGTCGAGCGCGGCCGCAGGCGACGAGGCGCCGACGCTCGAGCCGCTCCAGGCGAGGATGAACAACGACACCACGACCGCGACGCCGATCACGCCGGCACCGACACCGAGTCCGACCCAGAGACCGGTACGAGATCTCCGCTCCGGCGCGGGTGGCGCAGGCGTGGTTGCGCCTGCGTAGGCCGCCGGCATCGGAGGTGCCGTGGGCGGCAGAGGGGCCGTCTCAGGTGACACCGGTGGCCGCGGTGGTTGTGGCGGGCCAGGGGCGGGGTAGTCGCTCATGGGAATCCGGATCGAAGGGGCATCGGTGCTAGAACGCATCGGCCCGCCACCGCGGTTCCTTCACGTATTGGCGCCGCGGCCCAGATAGGCCTCGACGAGGCGGCCGGAGGCGCGCAGCTCGTCGGGGGTGCCCCAGGCCACGAGATCGCCGCGGTCGAGTACGTAGCCGCGGTCGGCTATCTCCAGTGCCAGGTGCGCGAGCTGCTCCACAACCAGGATGCCCAGGCCGAGGTCGGCGAGGGTCCTCAACGTCGTGAAGAGCTGCTCCTGCAGGATCGGCGCGAGGCCGAGGGACGGCTCGTCGAGCATCAGCATCCGCGGCCGTGCCATCAGCCCGCGTGCGATCGCGAGCATCTGCTGCTCGCCGCCGGAGAGGGTGCCGGCGAGCTGCAGTCGCCGCTCCGCCAGGATCGGGAAGCGGTCGAGCACGATCTCGAGGTCCTCACGGACCTCGGTGCCGGTCCTGCCGCGAGAATGCGCACCGATCAGCAGGTTCGCCTCGACGCTCTGGTCGCCGAAGACCATGCGACCCTGAGGGATCTGCACGAGGCCGAGACGCACGATCTCCGGTGGCTTCCAACGCTGCACCCACTGACCGCAGAACGCGATGCGGCCTTCTGACGCCGGCACCAGGCCAGATGCCGCCTTGAGCACGGTCGACTTCCCCGACCCGTTCGAGCCGAGGAGCGCCACCACCTCGCCGTTGCCCACCCATCCGGTCAGCTCCCTGACCGCCACGACCGGTCCGTAGCGGACGGTCACGTCGTGGAACTCGAGGACCTCTCTGGGGATCAGCGGTGGGCCGGTACTCGCCGGCCCTTGGCCGGCGGGCGCCTGACGCCCCCAGATCTCGCGGTCGGATCCCGGTGTCGTCATGGCAGCCTCGCAGCGCCGGGGCCGAGGTACACGTCCACCACGCGAGGGTCGCGCTGGACTGCGGCTGGCGGGCCTTCGGCGATGACGACGCCGCTGTCGAGCACCGTCACCGTGTCCGCGAGGTCGGCGATGACGTCCTGGTGGTGCTCCACCACGAGCAGGGTGTGACCGGCGGCGCGCAGCGCCTGGAGCGCCTCGACCATCGACGCGACCCAACGCGGGTTGAGTCCCGCGGACGGCTCGTCGACGAGGAGGACCCGCGGTCGCCGTGAGGCCGCCCGCGCGAGCTCGAGCATCTTGCGCTGACCGTAGGAGAGGTCCGACGCGGCGCGGCTCGCGAACTCGCCCAGACCCCACGCCTCGAGCAGGGCGAGGGCCTCGGCGGCGTGCTCGCGCTCTTCCGCGGCGACGCCGCGGGTGCGCAGCAGCTGGCGCCACGCCCGGTACCTCGACGGGTTGCCCAGCATCGCGTTCTCGAGCACGGTCATCCCGGGGAAGAGCCGGATCTCCTGGAACGTGCGCGCGATTCCGGCACGAGCCCGCGCGTGGGCGGGCATCGAGGTGAGGTCGTTGCCGCACAGGAACACACGTCCCGAGTCCGCGGCGGCCAGTCCGCAGATGACGTCGAGGCACGTGGACTTGCCCGATCCGTTGGGTCCCATGAGCACGTGGATGTCCCCTGACTTCACCAGGAAGTCGACGCCGTCGATGGCGCGCACGCCGCCGTAGCTCTTCACGAGGTCCTGCACTTCGAGCAGTGGCGCACGCTCGACGAGCACCGTGCCCGCCGGGTGCGCGACGGTCGTGGTGTCGCCGTTCTCTCGTGCGCTCAGGCCGACCGCGACGACGGCGGTCGCGTCTGCGCCGGTGTCAGATGCCTCGATCGGTGACCGCGGCGCGTCGGTGGCGCGGGCCTTGGCAGCGCTCTGGACGAGCGTCTCGCCGACTCCGGGTAGGAGCCGGCGCAGCGGCGTGCGTCGCAGCAGCCCGCCGAGCCCACGCGGTGCGAACGCGAGAATCGCGAGGAACACCAGCGCAGTGAGCAACGCCTGGTACGAACGGAAGTACGTCTGGCCGAGGTACACGAGGACGATCGAGCCGGCAGCTCCGAGCACCGGACCGGCGACCGGTGCCGCGAGGCCACCGACGAGCAGCGCGATCACGAACGTGATCGAGTCCTCGGCCTTGAAGTTGTCCGGTGACAGGAGCGGATCGAACGACGCGTACAGGGCGCCGGCGAGGCCTGCGAGCGCGGCGCTGAAGAGGAAGGCGCCCAGCTTGGCCGGCACGATCGAGATCCCGAGGGTCGATGCCGCGCCTTCGTGGTCGCGCACGGCCTGGAGCTGGCGTCCTGACTGGGACCAGAAGACGTTGCGGGCGAGGGCGACCATCGGCGCCGCGAGCAGGATGCAGAACACGTAGTAGCCGCGGTTGCCTGTGAGCACTATCGGTCCGAGCACCGGTCGCGGAACGTCGACGACCGTCGCCGTCGCGCCCGCGCCGGCCAGCACACGAGGGATCGCCGAGATGAGCTGGATCGCCAGCAGGCCGAAGGCGAGGGTGGTCAACGCGAGGTAGGCGCCGCGCAGTCGCAGCGCCGGGAACCCGATCACGAGACCGACCGCGAGCGCGGCTGTGACGGCTGCGACGGCGGTCAGGATCCACGGGAGGCCGGCTGCCCCGACGTACGCGCCCGCGTACGCGGCTGTCGCGAAGATGCCGACGTGGCCCAGAGACACCTGTCCCGTACCGCCGATGAGCACGTTCAACCCGGCGAGCACGATCGCGTAGATGGCGCCGTACTGGATGCCGAGACGGAGGTAGTAGGGGTTGTCGGTCAGCAGCGCGGGGACGAGCGCGACGGCGAGGAGGGCGATGCCGTAGGGCCAGCGGCGCGTGCCTGCGACCAGGTCCGTCACGTGGCCCGCTCCACCTTGCGCGTGCCGAATATCCCGCGGGGCAGGACCAGCAGGACCACGATGAGGATCACGTACACGAACGCGTCGCGCAGGGGCAGCAGTCGCCCGCCGGCGATGTCGGACAGGCCTTCGCGCAGGAGCACCTCGGTCACGCCGAGCACGATCCCGCCGAGCGCGGCGGAGCGCACGCGGTCGATGCCACCGACGAGCGCCGCCACGAGGGCCACGACGGTGTACATCGGCCCGTCGGTCGGCTTCGGGCTCACGAGCGGTGTGATCAGCAGCCCGGCGACGACGGCGACCGCCGCGGCGAGGCCGAAGGCACCGTAGATGACCCGCTGGACGTCGATGCCCATCAGCGCAGCGGCGTCGGGGTTGTAGGCGACCGCCTTCATGGCGCGCCCGTAGCGGGTGCGGGACTCCAGCAGGTCGAGGGCGATCACCAGGATCAGCGCACATGCCGCGGTCGCGAGCTGGTCGCCGGGGAGGACGACGCCGAAGACGTGTAGGGTGCCGAGCCCGCTGAAGGGGCCGGGGACGACGACGGCCTCCCCGGTCGAGCCGATGATCGCGACGAGGCCCTCCTGCAGGAGGGTGGCCATCGCGATCGTCCCCAGGACCCACCGGATCGAGCCCGACAGGCCCTCCTGGAGGCGGCCACGCAGCAGTACGAGCGACGCGGCGGCCACACCGAGACCGAGGAACCAGACCCACCCGCCCTGGCTGCGGGCGACGAGGGCCGCGATCATGACTGCGAGCACGGCGCCGCTGACCGCTGCCGAACCCCTGACGGCCACGAGGTAGACGACGAGGCCGACCCCGACGCCGACCACGATCCCGATCAGGGCCGCGACGGGGTAGGGGAGCGGCCGCAGGGGGTTCGTGGCGAGCACGTAGGTGACGAAGACACCGACGACGAGGGTCTCGCCGTGGGCGAAGTTGAGCACGCGCGAGGTACGGAATACCACGGCCAGGCCCATCGCCAGGAGCGCGTAGACGATCCCCTGCGTGAGCCCTTGGACGAGGATCTGTACGGCGTCACTCAAGTCCGGGCTCCCAGCGCTCGCTGAATGCTGTCAGCATGGCCGGACCGCTGCGAAATCGGCTCACCGCCGGGTGTTGGGACGTGGGGACGTGGATCGCGTTGTGAGCGCGTTTTGCGTCCCCACGTCGGGGGTCGGGTGCCGGGTGTTGGGACGTGGGGACGTGGATCGCGTTGTGAGCGTGTTTTGCGTCCCCACGTCGGGGGTCGGGTGCCGGGTGTTGGGACGTGGGGACGTGGATCGCGTTGTGAGCGCGTTTTGCGTCCCCACGTCGGGGGTCGGGTGCCGGGTGTTGGGACGTGGGGACGTGGATCGCGTTGTGAGCGCGTTTTGCGTCCCCACGTCGGGGGCTCAGTTGCCGAGGGTGGGCATCCGGGTTGCCTTGCCTTCGCTCTGGAGCGACTCGGCGGTCTTGCGGACCTGCTCGGTCTCCGCCACGCGCTGGTCGAACTTCGCCTGGCCCTCGGCGGCGACGAGCTCGGCCTCGTGGGCGTGCAGTTCCGACAGCCAGACCGTCGTCGCCTTGAGCAGGAAGTCGACGTCGCTGTCGTAGGAGCCGCTGAACATCTGCTCCTCCCAGTTGTAGCGGGCCTGCTCGAGCGCCGGGATCGAGCGCTTGTCCCAGTCCCACATGATGTGGCCGTTGACGAAGCGGGTCACCCACGGCTCACGCGGCGGGTCCACCGTCGCGTTGTGCTGGGTCGCCGACCACGTGTGGGTCTCGCCGACGCTCTTGTATCCCTCGGGCCGGACGAGGGCGGCGAGGACCTTGTCGGGCTCGGTGCTGTTCGCGACCTTGGCGGCCTTGGCGTAGATGTCGACCGCCTGGAACGCCGGGAGCTCGAGGCCGGGGTAGTCCGGCGACACCGAGCCGCCGATCACGAAGGTCTTGAACCCGTAACGGCGCAGGTATCCGAAGAGCCACTGCAGGAAGGCGGGGTCGATGTCGTTCGTCTGGCCGTGCGGTGTGGTGAACACGGCGTCGTTGGACAGGTCCTTCGTGAGCTCGCGGAACGCCCGCATGTACAGTGCGACGGTCCCTGCGAACTGCGCCTTGAAGCCGATGCGGTCCATCGCCATCCGCACGCGGGCGCAGTCGGCGCCGAGACCGATGCACATGACCACGTCGGCGCCGGCGCTCTGCGCGGCCCGCACCTGAGTCGTCATGTCGACGTCACCGAGGAAGAAGCGCTCGGTGGACACGACCCGTGCCCCGGCGCCGTCGAAGCGGTTCGTGTACTCCTGCACGGCGACGTCGGAGATCGGGTCCTCGCTCGCCACGATCGCGGGCCGGCGGAACCCTCGTTCGTGGGTGAGGAAGTCCACGAGCACGTCCACGTCGCCACCGGGCTGGATCGCGTCCGTGCCGCTTCCACCGACGCTGAACACGTTCGGCGTCGCGGCGGGGTCGATGTCACCCGAGATCGTGACGAACACGGGCACGCCGAGCTTGGCGATGGCGTCGTTGCCGAGCACGTCGAGGCCCTGGGGTGTGTCGAGGAGCAGCATGTCGACGTCGTCGACGCTCACCAGCTTCGTTATGCAGTTGGCGGCGGTGGTGTTGGAGAACTGGCTGTCGCACTCGATCGACTCGACCTTGCGGCCGAGGATTCCGCCGCCCTCGTTGAGCACGTCCGACGAGTACTGGACGCCGCCTTTGATCGCGCTGCCCACGTAGCTCAGCGCACCGCTGAAGTTGCCCACGAGGCCGACGCGGAACGGGCCGGTCACGGCGCCGCCGCCCCCTTCGCCACCGAAGCTGCCGTTCCCGCCGATGGTCCGTGGCGCCGAGCACGCCCCCAGGGCGAGGGCCGCGGCGCAGACCGCGGCGACGATCGAGGTTGTCATGCGGACCATCGGATCACCCAGGGAGGTCGCGGGGACGGGCAGAACAGGGGCGCGTCGTCACGGGTTCCGTTTCCCCTCGTGCGAATCCTGCATGCCCGGCGTGAGATCTGCGGCGTTGTCGAGGGCGAGCGCCGCCAGTGCTCCCACCACGGCCTCGAGCCGTTCGGTCTCTACGTGGTGGAGCTCGTCGCCGCCGAGGTACCCCTGTTCGATCGTGGTGAAGATCGCGGCGTTGAGGATCACGTGCGCGAGGACGCGCAGATCGGCAGGGACGAGCCCCTCGGTCTCGGGCAGGCTCGCGAGCAGAGCCTCCATCGACTCGTACACGCCGAGCAGGGTGTTGGCGTAGAAGTCCTGGCGCACCTCGACGGTGCGGCTCGCGTCCGACGCGAGCGCCATGAGGTACTCCCCGCGCCGCTCCGTCTCCCGCGTGGTCATGCGCGCCAGCAGCGTGAACATCTCTGGTCTCGACGCGCCTGCGAGCTCCTCAGGAGTCGTCGGCAGCGGCGGGGACCGCGTCTCCTGGACGACCTTCGCGAGCAGGTCGGCCTTGTTCTCGAAGTGGATGTAGATCGTGCCGGGGGCGAGCCCTGCTGCCGACGCGATGTCGGCGATCGACGTGCCCTCGAAGCCGTGCGTGCTGAAGAGCCGGCGCGCGGCGGACAGGATCGCCGCACGTGTGCCGGTCGGGGCAGCGTGGCGGCGCGGCGGCTCCGATTCGGCTGCTCCGGGTGCAGGCTCGTTCGAGGCTCGTTCGTCGGGTGGCACTGCGGTGCAGCAAACAGCGTCGTCCTGCGGGGAGTCAACTGCGCCGCGCCGAATGCAGGAACGGCGAGGTGGTCTGGCGAAGCCGCCCCTAGGACGAGGGTGATCGGGTTTGAGTCCGAGGAGACGAGAGGTGCGAGCCGGGTCTCCGTACGGTGGTACGGGTGAGCTCCACTTCCTCGAGCGGGTGAACTTGCCTTCGCTCACGCCGCGGGGTATCACCGTGGGTGGCCGGATGCAGGCGCACTGCGCGAGGACATGTGGGAAGGGCACGTGATGGGTCGGCTACGCCGGTCGGCTGAGCGCCCGTTGACGAGGCGGCGCAAGCGCTGGCTCGCGATCGCGCTCGTGATGGTCGTGATCCCGTCGATCTCGCTGCCCCTCGTCGGGGCGCAGGCCGAGGACTCCAAGGTCATCCAGCAAGAGGTCGTGACCGCCAAGCTCGGCATCGACGGCGACGTGCGCGAGGTGCGCGACGAGACGTTCCTGCGCCTGCAGGGCACCGGCACCATGAACGTGCAGCAGCCCACCGCCGCGACCGACACGACGGCCGGGCCCGACTCCACGATCAAGGTCGCCGACGGCAAGGTCCTCGTCTCCGCCGACGTAAAGAGCCCCCAGAACCCGACGAGCGTCTACTACTCCGGCAACGGTGAGGTGATCGACTCCGACGGAACCGTGATGACGTCACGCGGCGAGCGTCAGCTCCCGATCCGTGTCAAGACCGAGTACACCTTCGACGGCGCCAAGGTGCGCAACCTCGAGGACCTGCGCGGCAAGGGCGGGACCCTCGAGATGAAGATCACCGTCGAGAACATCACGGGCCAGGCCCAGGAGGTCAACTACAAGGACTCGACGTCGGGCATGCAGGTCACCGACGTCGGGTTCGTGTTCGTGCCGCTCACCGTCAACCTCGGACCGTGGTTCTTCGACGACGCCAACTGGAAGGACCTCCAGGTCGAGGGCGCGCAGCTGACCCGCAACGGCACCGCGTCGGTGGTGCAGGGATCGAACGTGCTCTTCCCGCCCACGACCCCGGCGAGCTACCAGATCACGGTCAAGGGCCTCACCAAGGACTTCGACCTGCAGCCTGCGCGCATCACCGCGGTCCCCGGCATCGGCACCGAGCTGCCCGACTCGGTCCAGGACAAGCAGCAGCTCGGCGGTGGTTCCACCACTCAGCTCTACGACGCCTTGCAGCAGTTCCTGGCCGGATTCGAGAAGCTCACGAGCCCGACCGAGGGCCTCCCCTTCGCCGCCAGCGGCGTCGACCAGATCATCCAGCAGGGCCTCTTCAAGCTCAAGGACGGGATCACCGGCACGGTCCTGCCCGGGGTCGCGGACCTCCTCGCCGGGCTCACCGCGATCCGCAACGCCGTGCGCGACGACCTCGCGCCCGGCCTCGCGCAGATCCGCGACATCCTCGGCACCAGCGCATACACGACGCCGATGTGCCGCGACCTACCCGTCAACCGCGAGGGCGGCTGCACGTTCAGCCAGGTCCAGCTGCCCGAGCTGCCTCCGAACCCGGCGCTGCGCGACACCTTCGCGATCGCGGCCGCCTGGGACCCCGCCGCCGGGCGCTACATCTACCAGCGCATCCAGCGCACGCGTGCCGGCCAGCTCGGATCCGACCTCCAGGCCACGCACCGCAACGACGACGGCACCTACCTCGGGTCGCTGTACAACTGGGCGTCGATGGCGCGCTTCGCCGTCGGTCTCGAGACCGACGCCGACGGCGACGGCCTCTTCCCCGACTTCGAGGGCTTCGTCTGGCCCGACCCCGACCAGCACCCCGAGTACTACACGAGCGCCGCGATGTCGGTCGTAGCGCGGAAGAAGGGGTCGTTGCTGCCCGGCTTCACGGACTCGGGTGGACCTGGTCCCAACAAGGACGTGCTCGCCGTCTGCAAGATCGTGGCGGCCGTGAACTTCGGGGTGCCGCAGTCGACCCTCGACGCCGTCAACGACTCGACCGACACCAACCACAACCGCGTCCACGACCTCGTCGAGCAGGCGTGCGGTCCGGTGCCCTTCGACGATGTCACGCTCAAGGACATCCTCCAGAACACCGCGCGCCTGAAGTTCCCGCGGGTGTCGATCAAGTTCGGGTGCCTGTCGCAGCTCCTCGCGTTCTTCACGGGCGGCACCGCGACGTGCGAGGGGGATCAGTCGGGCGCGCAGCAGCAGATGGCGGCGATGGCCTCCGCTGCCGGCTTCCCGCCCGTGCGTCCGCCGGAGCCGCCCGACGAGTTCTGCACCGACATGCCCGGCGGCGCCAGCGATCCCAACTGCAAGCCGGTCCAGCTGTGGGAGGTGCTCTTCGGCAACACACCGCTGATCCTCGACGTCCCGATCGGCGACGTGCTCGTCACCAACTCGAACCTGGGCCTCAACCGCGCGCTCGCGAAACCGGCGCAGCTCGCCTTGAACGTGCGTCTCGGCAACGTCGACCGCCATGGGTCCGCGACGGCGGGGATCGACTACAACCTCAACGAGGACCGCCCTCCGTACGTGATCCCCGTGCAGCAGTCGACGTGCCTGACCACGGGTGATGCGACCAAGGCCGACGGCCTCTCGCTCAACCTCGGTGAGCTCCTCGGCCTCGGCTGCAACGTCGCATACGCCGGGTCGCTCGGCTCGGTCGAGGCCGCCACGACCGCGATCGGGATGCTGCTCACGAACCCGGGCTGGAACTTCGACAACTGGCTGCGCGGTGACCCCGGCTACCAGGTGTCCGATCTCGAGAACACCGACACGGGCCCCAAGCTGTACGAGGCCATGAACATCATCGCCTACCAGCTCGACCGCAAGGACGCCCTCTGCCCCGCAACGCTGGCTACCGACTCCGACGGCAGCGGCACGCCGCGGCCGATCCCGCCGCCGCTCGACACGCCCTGCGACCAGGTGAAGCCGGACTCGACGACGTCGACCGACCCCGACGAGCAGCAGAAGGACGCGACCGCGGTGGGCGCGCTGTCGAACCTGATCCTCCCCGGCGTCGGCGACCCCAAGCACCAGAAGTTCAAGGCCGGGCTGCCCGCCGACCTCGCGACCTTCCTCAACTTCGTCGTCACGTCGATCGGCACCGACGACGCCGCCGACGTCGGCGTGACGCTGGCGGGCTCGCTCGCCGCCGTGCGCGACGGCCTCAACGGCGCCGTCGTGCAGCTCCAGCCGGCGGTGACCGGCACTCCGCTGCTCGTCGGCGCTGTGGGCAACGTGCAGGTCGAAGGCGACCTGCAGACCGCCCTGTCCAAGGCGGGGATCGAGCGTGCCAAGAACTGGACCTCGTTCCAGGGCCTCGCGTCGTCCGACGGCAAGGACGCCGAGGGCCAGCTGATCTTCGTGTTCGAGGCGCAGGGGTTGCAGACATGACCTCGCGCAGCAGATCCCTACGGGCTCGGCGCAGTGCTGTCGTCGTGCTCTGCACCGTGGCCGCGCTCGTGGTCGCGGCGTGCTCGAGCGGCACGGACGCGTTCAGCGGCGATCCCCGCGACCTGACGGGCAACAACTTCGCCGGCCGACCGCTCGCCGGCCCGTCCGGACCCGACGTCCCGTCGTTCGGCCAGAACCTCGACTCCAAGCTCACCATCGGTCTCGTGATCTCGTCGTCGGGGAACGGCAAGGACTTCCAGCAGCTCGCCAACGGCGCGCTGGTGGTGCCCGTGCTCGTCGGTTCCGACGACATCGAGGTCAAGGTCGAGGACGACCGCGGCACACCCGAGGGAGCTGCCGCCGCGATCGCGAAGCTCAAGGCGCAGGGGGCGGCGGCGATCGTCTACGGCAGCTTCGGCCCGTCGGTGGACCCGGGACTCAAGGCGGCCGCAGCCGCAGGCCTTCCGGTCGTGCTCGCCTACGACGGCACCCCGGCGCTCGTGCAGGACAACCCCAACGCGTTCTCCCTCGCGCTGCAGACGCCCGACGTCGCCGACAAGATGGTCGACTTCGCGCTCAACGACCGCAAGTACACGAAGACCGCGCTGCTGTGGGACCGCGACACCGCCTACGGGCAGGCCTCCGCTCAGGCGGTGAGGGACGCGTTCGCCAAGCGCGGCCGCACGCTCGTGTTCGACGGCGGCTTCGGGGTCGCCGACCCGACGCTGCGGCCCCTCGCGCTGCAGGCCGGTGAGACCGCCCCCGACTCCATCTTCGTCATGGGCGACTCGACCAGCGCGTACCGCATGATCAACGAACTGCACGTGACCGGCACGGGCGCTCAGGTGTTCATCGCACCGTCCGCGGCGACGCCGACGCTCGGTTCCCAGGACATCAACGCCATCGCGCCACCGGTGCGGATCGGCACCCTGTCCACCGGCCTCGCAGGCGGGCCGTGGAACCCGACGCCGGCGGTGCGCGCGTTCTACGACAGGCGCACCGAGGCGTCGGGCAAGACCGCCGCCGACTTCGGCGTCGCCGACATCGTGAGCTGCGACGCGGCCCTCGCGATCGTGGCCGCCGCGGCGAAGGGCGGCACGTCGGCGAGCGACATCCGCCGCACCCTCGCCGGCATGAGCTTCGACGGCGTCGGCGGCAGCTACACCTTCGAGAACCGCGTCGGAGTCGACGAGGACGACTACGCGATCACGGCCTACAACCGTGAGCCGTCGGCGGCGCAGACGTACGTGGGCAAGCAGTTCCCCGACGTCCGCACCCAGGGCGGCTTCTTCGTCGCCGTGCCGGGCACGGCGCCGTCGCTCGAGAACCTCAACCGGTTCGAGGGCTGAGGTGCCGGAAATGAGAGGGGAGCGAGCGAGAGTGTCGGCAGCCGAGGACCGTGAGTTCGACTTCATCGCGCGCAACACGGTGAGCAACCCCGAGATCTCGCGCCGCCGTCTCATGGACTGGATGCTCAAGTCGGGCTTCACGCTCGGTGCCGCCACGTTCCTGTCGTCCTCGGCGATCGCGGCATGCGGCTACGGTGGCGCACCCATCGGGGGTCCGGGCAACCCTTCGGGCGGATTCGGTGGCGGCACCGACACGCTCAAGCTCGCCGTCATCGGGCCGTTCTCGGGCATCGGCAGCTTCATCGGCGCGATCGCGACGCGGTCGCTCAACGCGGCCGTGCAGCAGGTGAACAACACCGGCGGGATCGGCGGCCGCAAGGTCGAGGTCGTCGTCTACGACATCAGCGCCGCCGACCCCCAGCAGCCGATCAACTCCTACAACCAGATCGTGGGCGGCCGCGAGATCGCGGGGATCATCTGGGCGATCCCGGCAGCGCCGCTGCTCCAGCTCAAGGACCGCATCGCCGTCGATCAGGTCCCGATCGCGGCCGCCTTCGCCGACATGTACGACGAGAACCTGCTCTACCCCCAGGAGCAGGCGTACCGGCCGATCTTCCAGTTCCTCCTGCCCGACACGTGGGCGATGGACACCCTCGCCAAGTACTGCAAGGAGACCCGCGGCTACACGCGGGCGGGGCTCCTCTACGACAGCACCCTGGGCGGCTCCGGCGACGACAACGCCACCGTGCGCAAGTTCAAGGACGCGATGGGCCGCTACGGCATAAGCATCACGGGCACGGCGGGGTACCAGCTCGGCGAGACGAACTTCGGCCCGCGCATCTCGGAGATGGGTGACGCGCAGACGGTGTGGATGTGGGGTCTCGCCACCGACACCGCGAACGCGGTGAAGACGTTCGCCGACTCCGGCCGCGAATACGTCGACTGGGACGGCGCCAAGTCCGGCCAGCGACCACACCTGATGGGTTCACCGGCGGCGCTCGGCGAGAAGAAGTGGGCGGAGCTCGCCGGAGAGGCCGCCCGGCCGGGCACGCTCACGGCGTGGCACGTCGGTGGGCTCAGCTACCTGCCCAGCTTCGAGATCGCCAAGTGGATGGCCCAGTACAACGAGCCGGGTCAGAACCGGCCGACCGGCGGGGAGGAGACGCCGGCGGACGCCATGTACATCCTCGCCAACGCCGTGCAGCGCGCCGGTTCCACCGACGGCAAGGCGATGATCGAGGCGATCGAGAACGCCGGACGCCAGCGCTTCGCGTCCATCGACTTCGAGTTCACGGCCGACAACCACCTGGCGCGGGACAGGGACGACGTGATCATCGTCACCCTGGAGCGGGCCGGCACGCCGGCCGATCCCACGTACACGCTCGGCAAGGAGTGGACCGACGTCCTCCCGCCCGGCTACGTGGGTCCGACCCACCTCGTGTACCCGACGCTGGAGGCGAACACGCGGCGCCACCCCGACGTGATGGCCGAGGTGGTGGCAGGCCCGTGGGGGGCGATCCAGCAGAACAACCAGCCGGGCCCCACCCACTGAGGGGCGCCCGGCACGGCACGGCGCGGCACAGACCAGGACGGCAACGGCAGAGCAGAGCACACCGGAACAGGGACTTGGGCAAGTGAGGGCACAAGGGGACAACGGCGACCGTGGGGGTGGCACGTGAGCGAGATCATGCAGATCATCGTCGTCACCGCCACCAAGGGTGCGTCCGTCGCGCTCGTAGCGCTGGGGATCAACATCATCTTCGCGACGACGCGCATTGTGAACTTCGCGCAGGGCGGCACGATCGTGGCCGCCGGGTACATCGCGTACCTCTTCGCCGCACCCGACCAGCTCGGCCTCAACGTCTGGGTCGCGTTCGTGATCACGATCGTGGTGGGGATCGGCATCGGCGTGTTCATCGACGTGTTCGCGATCGCCCCCTTGGGCGGGTTCAACGCGCGCGAGAACACCGGCTGGCTCGTGATGGCGGTCTCGCTCGTGCTGCTCATCGTGTTCTGGTTCGTCGTACCCGTGACGGCACTGCAGATCCTGTGCGCGCTCGGGTTCGCGATCGGGTTCGGTCTCGAGGTCCTGCGCACCCCGGCCGCCGCCAAGTTCGACCCCAACAAGAACCTGGGCTGGATCATCTCGACGTTCGCGTTGGGCGTCACGTTCATGCCGGCGATCATCTCGGCGTCGATCGCGACCGGCCCTCAGCGCATCCCCGACCTGATCCCCGGCACGCTCGCGACCATCGGCGGGGTCCCGATCACCTACGGCGACCTTCTCCTCGTGGCGGTCGCCGTCGGGCTCATGCTCGGCATCGAACTGCTCCTCGCGCGCACGATGCTGGGCCGGTCGTTCCACGCCGTGAGCCAGGACCGCACGACTGCGTCGTTGATGGGCATCAACACAGGACGCATCGTGCTCATCAGCTTCGCGATCGCGGGTCTGCTCGCGGCCGTGACCGCAGTCCTGATCGCGCCGACGCAGTTCATCAAGGAGGAGAACAGCATCCTGCTGTCGTTCTCGGCCCTGATCGGCGCCGTCCTCGGAGGCCTCGGGTCCACACGCGGCGCGATCGTGGGGTCGTTCGTGGTCGTGTTCGTGCAGACGTTCTGCGCGACGCTGCTGCCCCTCGTCGGCTTCACGGCCGACGACGCAGCCCGTGCCGGGGATCTCGTCGTCTTCGTCGGCCTCCTCGTCCTTCTGGGCGTCAAGCCCAGTGGGCTCTACGGCCGCGTCGCGGTGGAGAAGGTCTGAGGGGGCGGCGACGATGACACAGCAGCAGTTCCCTCCGGCACCCGGTTGGCCCGAACCCGGAGCCGCCCCCGGCACGGTGCCGGGCGCCCACGACGGCGGCCGGCCGCAGCCGCCCTGGAGCGGCGCCGCAGTACCGGTCGCTCCCGACACGGCGTCCGGTGCCTGGTCGGGCTCGGCCACCGACCCGGTGCCGGTCGTCGCGCCGGCCGCTGTCGACGTCATCGACACCGGCGGTGCCGGCGCTGCCTCGGCGGCGGGTGTCGCCGCCGACCTGCCGCCCGAGTTCGTGAGCGAGCCCGCAGACCGGCCACCGGCGGGTGCGGCTCCCGGTGGCGAGGCTCGACGGCGCAGCCTCATGCCCTGGATCGGCTTCGCCGTGTTCGCGCTCACGGTCTACGGACTCTGGTACTGGCCGATCTTCTCCTACGTCTACACCGACCAGGGCCGCTTCTTCGTGTCCGCCATGATCGCGAGCCTGTGCCTCTCGATCGCGGCGATGGGGTTGAACCTCGTTGCCGGGTACACGGGGATGCTCAGCCTCGGCCACGCGAGCTTCGTCGGCTCCGGCGCCATCTTCATGGTCGCGTTCACCAACGCAGGCGTCTACCCGTGGCTCGCCATGCCGCTCGCTGTCGTCGCCGGTGCGCTCGTGGGCGCCGTCGTCGCGGTCGCGTGCGTGCACCTCAAGGGCTTCTACCTGTCGATCGTGACGTTCCTGTTCGCGTTCATCGTGCCCACGTTCGTGGCGCTCGTGACCGGCGGCACGAACACGTTCACGCCGCAGCGGCGTCTGCCGGGTCTGTACCCCGAGGAGGGCCTCATCGACCTCGGCTTCGCGCCCGCTGCTGCGTACCAGATCCGCTTCTACTGGTTCGTGGCGTTCTGCACCGTGGCGGTCATCGCACTGACCTGGTTCCTGGTGCGGTCCCGCTTCGGCCGCGCGTGGCAGGCGATCCGCGAGAGCGACATCGCCGCCAAGGCGTGCGGCATCTCGGTGTACCCGTACCGCCTGTACTCGTTCGTGGTCTCCGCCGCCCTCGCCGCCTTCGGCGGTGCCCTGCTGAGCCAGGACCCGAACAAGGCGCAGGTGACGACGTCGGACTTCGGCTTCCTCGCCTCGTTCACGCTCGTCTTCTACGTCGTCCTCGGCGGCCTCGGCTCCATCGCGGGACCGCTGATCGGCGCCGTCGGCCTCGGTGTCGTGATCCCGTGGGTGTTCAACAACTTCCCGCCCGGGAACCCGATCAGCTCGTTGCCGGGCGCGACCGGTGTCGTGCTCGGCACCCTGTTGGTGTTCAACGTCGTCCTCGCGCCTGACGGCGCCGTCGGCATGCTGCGCAACGCCCGCAGCCGCGTCGAGAAGGCGTCGCTCAAGCGCGGCCGGCCACCGCGCAAGCCCAAGGACCCCGACACCACCGACGCCGACCGCGTGCCACGCCCGCGCCACGACCCGGCGACGCTGACAGGCACGCCGATGCTCGAGCTGCGCGCCGCGTCGAAGATCTTCGGCGGCCTGCGTGCCGTCGACTCCGTCGACATGGTCGTGTGGCCCGGCAACATCCACTCGCTCATCGGACCGAACGGGTCGGGCAAGACCACCACGATCAACGTGATCACCGGCTTCTACCAGGCCGACGAGGGCCGCGTCCTCTTCAAGGGCCATGACGTGACCGAGGAGCGCAGCCAGCAGCGCGCCCACCGGGCGATGACGCGCACGTTCCAGAACCTCCAGGTCTGGCGCGACATGACCGTCCTGCAGAACGTCCTCGTCGGCATGACACCGCTTCCGGGCAGGGGCGGCGGTCGCGCGTCGGCGTCGCGGGCGTTCGGGCTCCTCGAGTACGTGGGTCTCGCCGGCCGCGCGCACGACAAGGCGGGCAGCCTCGCCCTCGCCGAGCTCCGCTACCTCGAGATCGCACGGGCGCTCGCCGCCGACCCCGACCTGCTCCTGTTGGACGAGCCTGCAGCCGGGATGAACCCCGCCGAGACGCACGAGCTCACGGCGCTGATCCGCGACGTCAACGCCCACGGGATCACGGTCCTGCTGATCGAGCACCACATGGACCTCGTCATGGAGCTGTCGGACTCGATCACGGTCCTCGACTTCGGTCGCAAGATCGCCGAGGGCTCCCCGATCGAGATCCAGAACGATCCGCGGGTGATCGAGGCGTACCTGGGAGCGGAGGCCGAGGTATGAGCGACGCGCAGGCTCCCGAGCCCCAGCATCCACCTGTGCCGCCGCAGGCGCCGCAGATGCCGCAACAG
This sequence comes from Acidimicrobiia bacterium, assembly GCA_019695375.1. Lineage (GTDB taxonomy): Bacteria > Actinomycetota > Acidimicrobiia > UBA2766 > UBA2766 > JAIBAC01. The sequence continues at coordinate 1,672 of JAIBAC010000023.1, read as the reverse complement.
CCCTGGTCCGGCCCGGCTCCGTCGCCGCAGCAGCAGTGGCAGTGGCCGCAGGATCAGCAGCAGCCTGCACCGCAGTGGCCGCAGGATCAGCAGCAGCCTGCGCCGCCGCAGTGGCCGCAGGCCCCCGCGACGGCGGGGGAGGGCTGGAACGCGCAGGTGCACGCACCGGCGCCGCCCGCACCCGCTCCGGTGCCACAGGCCCCGGTCGCAGACCCCCAGTGGGCGGCCGTGGCTGCCCAGCATCCCGAGGCCACGGTCGGCGCCGACGGGACCCCGATGATCGACCTCACCGCGGCACCGCAGGCACGGCCGGCGCCGGGCGACGTCGTGCTCACCGTCGACGACCTCGAGGTGTACTACGGCGCCGCGGTCGCTCTCAAGGGCATCAGCTTCGAGGTGCGCGAGGGCGAGGTGGTCGTGATCATCGGCGCCAACGGGGCGGGCAAGACCACGACGATGCGCACGATCTCGGGCGTGAGCGAGCCGCTGCAGAGCACCCGCGGCCACATCGCCTTCCGCGGCCGCGACATCTCGAAGCTGCCCGCACACAAGGTGCAGCGCCTCGGCGTGTCACATGTGCCGGAGGGGCGCCACATCTTCGGCGAGTCCAGCGTCGAGGACAACCTCCTGCTCGGCGCGATCAGGCTCACCGGCGCCGACCGCGGCGGGATCGCGGCCGACGTCGAGCGCATCTACGAGCGCTTCCCCGTCCTCGGTGACCGCCGCAACCGCCCCGCCGGGCTCCTCTCGGGTGGGGAGCAGCAGATGCTCGCGATATCGCGGGCGCTGATGGGCAAGCCCGAGGTGATCCTCCTCGACGAGCCGTCCCTCGGCCTCGCGCCGATCATGATCAAGGCCGTGTTCGACCTGATCGAGGAGCTCGCGCGGGAGGGCACCACGATCCTGCTCGTCGAGCAGATGGCGAACCAGGCGCTCGCGATCGCCGATCGCGCCTACGTGCTCGAGACCGGAGCGATCACGCTCGAGGGCACCGGCGCCGCCCTCCTCGAGGACGAGCGCGTCAAGGCCGCCTACCTCGGCGCCTGACGCGGCACCGATTCGCCCCGCTGCGGGCGAAATGTGCGGTTCTGCCGGCGAAAAGTTGCGAGAAATCGCTTCAGTTCGGGCGCATCCGTGCCGACAACTGCACTCAGGCGGAACAAGGAAGTCCAAAGGGGGGCCGGTTTGTCCGGAGCGTCCGAGCGAGGAACCGAGAGTCGTCGCTCGACCGAGCCGGCAAGCGACCACCGTCGCAGTGGGAGGATCCACTGATGGGAAGTTGGCGGGACCACGCCAAGTGTCGAGGCCTCGATCCGGAGATCTTCTACCCGCAGGTGGAAGAGGTCGAGGAGGAGGACGCCGCCGAGGCGATCGCCGTGTGCACGGCATGCCCGGTGTGCGAGGTGTGCCTCGAGCACGCCCTTGCCCGGCGCGAGAAGGAAGGCGTGTGGGGCGGGACGACCCCGCGTGAGCGCCGCCGCATCATCCGCCGCCGTCGCCGCTCCGCCTGACGCCGCCGCGAACGGCGCCGCCTCAGTGACCTGAGAGCGCGTTCTTGACCGCGGCGACGACCGCCGCGACGACGAGCATCCCCACGGCATAGAAGGCCGCCCGAGGGAGACGGGCACCGTCCGAACGCGCGACCAGATACGAGATCACACCGATCAGGACC
>JAIBAC010000207.1 GCA_019695375.1 Acidimicrobiia bacterium | reverse complement strand
GGCGGCGCCGTCGTCGGCGGCGCCGTCGTAGTCGTAGTGGTCGTCGACGACGGCGGCGCCGTCTCGGCGCGGGCATCTCCCATCGTCGTCATCGACAGGACCACGGCCGCGGCCAGACCCGCTGCCGCCGTCCGTCGCCTCGAGCTCACTCACACCCCGTCACGCGCTAGCCGGTGCCGCCCCTATGGGACTGTCGGCAGGCGTGGAGGGAGCGCTTAAGCGAAGTTGTCTGCGGCGAAGTCCCAGTTCGCGAGCGCCCAGAAGTTCTCGAGGTAGGCCGGGCGGGCGTTGCGGTAGTCGATGTAGTACGCGTGCTCCCACACGTCGCAGGTGAGCAGCGGCGTCGCGCCGTCGGTGATCGGGCAACCGGCGTCGTGGGTGCCGACTATCGCGAGAGCACCACCTGACTCCTTGACGAGCCAGGCCCAACCACTGCCGAAGTGGGTGACGGCGGTCTTGGTGAACTGCTCCTTGAACGCGTCGACGCCACCGAAGGTCGAGTCGATGGCGGCGGCCAGCGCACCCTCAGGGCCGCTGCCGCCGGCAGGGCGCAGGCTCTTCCAGTAGAAGCTGTGGTTGAAGTGCTGTGCGGCGTTGTTGAACAGGCCGGCGCGCTTGTCCGCGGGGGCCTCGCCGGAACGGGTGACGAGCTCTTCGAGGGACCACTCCGCCATCGGGGTCCCGTCGATCAGGTTGTTCAGGTTCGTGACGTAGGTGTTGTGGTGCTTGCCGTGGTGGTACTCAAGCGTCTCCGCGCTGATGTGGGGCGCCAGCGCGTCCTTGGCGTACGGGAGCTCGGGGAGGGTGAACGCCATCATCGCCTCTTCTCGGACCTGTCCGGTCCGTTCGACTGCGGTCCTTCTTGTCAAACGCTGGCGAGCATAGACGCCGCATCCAGACCGGGCTCGTGGGCCGCACCGGCCCGGAACTCCCCGTCCACCACCTCGAACTCACCGAAGACGACACGCACCTCGAGGCGGCCTCCGACGACGAAGTACGCCTCGAGCCGGGTGTCGGGCGGCACCGTCGGCAACGGTATCCGCAGTTCGGGCAGCGCCGACGGCACCTGCACCGTCATCCCACGCGCGGACACCTCCGACAGGTCGAGCAGGAGCGCCCCGTCGCGCACGTCGATCGACGCCGTGGCCGTGACGGCACCGATCCGGGGCAGTTCGGTGGTCACCTCGACACCGTTCTGCACGAGGTCCACCTCGGCCGGGAGACCGCTGCGTGTGACGGCCGCGTCGAGCTGGCCCTCGGTGATGCGCAGGACCGCGGTTCCCGAGCGGCCTGAGAGCGTCGACGGGCTCGACCCCGACGCGGCGCTGTAGCTGACCGACTTCAGCTCGAGCACGACCTCGTCCACCTCGTAGCCGTCGCGCTCGGGCCGGACGAGGTCCACGTCGACGCCGGCGAGCCGGGATGTGGCCACCGACCACAGGGCCGAGACGGTGTGCAGCTCCACCTCGACACGCTCGGCGCCGCTGCGCTGGCGCACGGTCTCGGTGATCGCGGTGGTCAGGACCGAGCGCACGACGAGGTCGGCGGCGACGGCGAGCGCGACCACGACGCCGATCGCGAGGACTGCGAACACGACCCGGCGTCGCGGTTTCATCCCGCGGCAACCATCCGGAACGCGAGGAACGCGAACGGAGCCGCGAAGAGGTGGGGGGCGAGCGCGTCGAGCAGCAGCGGGCGGCGCCGGACCCGCCTGCCGTCGACCTCGGGGGCGGGGGCGAGCGCCGCGCGGCAAGCGCGGCCCGCGGCTGCTCCTGCCGCCGTGGCGGCCCCGACGAGGAGACCTCCGGCGGCCCCGACAGGCGTACCGGCGACGGCACCGCCCACGACGCCGGCGATGGTCGCCCCGACCGCGGCGGCGAGCGTCGACATGTCGGCACCGCGGGTGCCGTCACGTGCGGGACGCGACAGGACGGACTGGACGATCTCGAAGACGACGACGATCGCGAGGTACATGTAGAAGCCGGAGGGCCCTGCGTCGAGGCGGCGCAAGAGCAGCATCTGTGCGGGGAGGAAGCCGAACACGACGACGCCGAGCGTGGCGTAGCCGACATCGGCGAGGCGCGAGTCGGTCTCTTGGACGATGCGCCAGCAGTAGGCGAGCACCACTCCGGCGACGAGCCCGACGACTGCCCCGAGCTGGCCGGACACGGCCGCGGCCACGAGCGTCACGGTGATGCCGACAAGCGCCGCCGGGATCGGCGGTGACGCCCCGAAGCGGCGCAGAAGCGCCAGCCACTGCACGGCGGCGAGGAGCATGACGACCGACACGGCGATCGTGAGGGGGACATCGGCGCGGGCCGCGCCTCCGCCGAGTGCCGGGAGTGCGCAGACGGCCCACAGTGCGGTTGCGGCAACCGCCACGACGAGCCCGAACTGATCGACGACGGGCGTGGAGTAACGGGCGTTCTGCCCGCGGCCCCGCGTCGAGGAGGATGTCACCGCTTGGCGGTCCGAGGCCTCGACGCCGCGCGGGTGCCCGGGCTCTTGGGTGCCGCCTTGGAGGTGCCGTTGGTACGGGACCGCGTCGACCCGCTCCGCTTCTTCGAGTCGTCACCACCAGAGACCGGTGGGATGATCGCGACGACGTCCTCGCGCCCGATCGGCGTCGCGAGGTCGTCGACCTCGGTCTCTTCGTTCAGCCAGAGCTTGGCGCCCGACCGCGCACGGACGAAGTCGCTGCCGAAACGTCCGTCGGCCTCGGCCACGAGCCCGCCGACCGTCGACACGTCGACCTCGATCTGGTCGACACCGGCGACTTCCTTGACACTGGCGAACATGCGGAGGCGAGCCATTCGAGTCCCTCTGTGTGTGGTTCCGGGCCGTCCCAGCGGTGCCCGGACCCGTCGTCGGTCCGCACGGCCCAGCCGGGTGCCGGCGGAAACCCCTGCCACCCTGGGCGGGAGCGCCACAATCGTAGTTGCCGACCGCTGTGCGTGCCCATCGGCCACGGGCAGCCCCGCCGGCCACAGCTAGGATGCGCCCGGGCCGCTAGCTCAGCATGGTTAGAGCGCAGGACTTTTAATCCTTGAGACGAGGGTTCGAATCCTTCGCGGCCCACCGGCCCGGCCCCCATCGTCTAGAGGCCCAGGACGCCGCCCTTTCAAGGCGGTAGCAGGGGTTCGAATCCCCTTGGGGGCGCTGCTCCAGCGCTCGTGGTAACGTGGCGCACTTGCGCGCCCGGAAGCCCCTGAGCTGCAGGGAGCTGCCGGAGGCGCGGACCGGGTCCTGTAGAACAGTCTGGAGTGTTCGCCGCCCTGTCAAGGCGGAGGTCGCGGGTTCAAATCCCGTCAGGACCGCTCGTGCCTGCCGACGCGGCCTTCTCGCGGCGCAGGCGGCCGGCGATGGCATGGCCCGGTCGATCCGAGAGGCGACGCCAGATGACGTACGGCGGCGTGTCGATCGAGCGGCTCGGACCCACTGATCTCCAGCGGGCCCGGCGGGTCTTCGCCGTGATGGACGAGGTCTTCGATGCTGGTGCCGAGCCCTTGTCCGACGCATACCTGACGGCCCTTCTCGACCATGACGCGTTCTGGGTGCTGGGCGCTTTCGACGGTCGGGCGGCCGTCGGCGGGATCACGGCCCATGAGCTCCCCATGACCCGCCACGAGCGCAGCGAACTCTTCATCTACGACCTCGCCGTCCGGGAGGATCGACAGCGCCGCGGCATCGGGCGACGGCTCGCCCTGGCTCTGGTCGCCCTCGCCGCCGAGCAGGGCATCGACGTCGTGTTCGTCGCCGCCGATGACGAGGACGGGCACGCACTGGCGTTCTACGAGGCGATCGGTGGTCGACCGGCCCCTGTCACGATGTTCGATCTCGGAAGCCGTTAGCGTCTCGGTACCGCACCGAGCGCCGCAGCGCCGGCCCCGGTGGCGCGGTAGAGCGTGAGCACCGGGCCCATGCCGCCGCTGAACGTGTCGAGTCGACAGCCCCGTCCGTCTCCTCCGGAGCGCCAGATACTTCGGAGAACCCCGTGTCCGCGCCGATGTTGGGAGTGAGGGAAGCCACAACTCGGGAGCCGGTATGCGGCGTCGGGGGATCGGAGCCGGGACGCGCTACCACGTGATCAAACGGCGCGGGGACACACGTGCAGGCATTGACGCCGTCGTCTGGCACACGTGCTCGGCACGGTGCTGCCTCGACGTGCTCAACCGCCTCGGTGTCGCGCCGAACGAACACATCTACACCGGCGGCGGCGAGTGGGGCGGCTGGGTGTGGAGCTACCTCGACGAGCCCCTCGAGAGCGACTTCCGCATCCACTGCGAGCACTGCGGCACAGTCCTTCGCGACCCCTTCGACCCCGACGTGAGCCTCTTCGGCGAACAGCGGCTCGATCGGGCAGCAGAGCCCGGCGGCGCCTAGGCGAGACCGCGGCGATCGAACGCGGCGTCGACGGGCGCACCGAGGCGCTCGGCCACCGCGGCCGCGAGGCCGGCGGCGTCGTCGAGGGGGCGCATCCCGCTCGCGGCCAGGTGGGTGAGCGTCGCGAAGCCCGCGCGCAGAGCGCCGACATCGGTCGTCTCGTCGTTGAACTCGTCCGCCTCGAAGCGCGGGACGAGGTGGCGGACACCGTCGCCGTCGACGGTCTCCTCGAACCCCAGGAACCTGTAGTGCGAGCCGTCGGCGGGCACCACGTGGCGCACCCCTTTGAGCGCGTCGAGCTCGACGTCGGGGACGTTGACGTTGACGAGCACCGGCAGGTCGAACTCGAGTCCCCCGAGAACCCCGACGACCGCTGCCGCGACCTCGGCGGCGGTCTCCCAGTGCGGCTCGATCTCGCGTGCGCGTTTGAAGTCGAGCGCCAGCGACACCGCGACCCCGGGGATGCCCCGCCTCGCAGCGGTCGACGCCGCCGCCACCGTACCCGAGTGCATGAGATCGGTACCGACGTTGGCGCCGAAGTTGGGACCGGACAGGACCAGGTCGGGCGGATCGCCGAAGACTCCCCGCTCGGCGAGGATCGCCGTCATCGCGGGCGTGGCGGAAACCGCGTGGGCCTCGACGTCGGGGTATCCGGGGTAGCTGTGGGTGCTCACACGCAGCTCGGAGCGCACGTCATGGCGCTGTATCGCGGTGCCGCAGCCGCTCATGTCGCAGTCGGGCGCCCCGATGACGACGGCGGCACCGTCGCGGGCGAGGCGGTCGGCGACGACGGCGAGGCCGACGGAGCCGACGCCGTCGTCGTTCGTGCAGAAGATCCTCATGCGGGCCCAAGCCTATGCACCGGTGCCTCTGCTGCGCTGCCGGCGACCGTTGCGGCCTGGTGCCGGCAGCGGTTGAATGCGGCCATCGCGGGTTCGGGGGGTGTGTCGATGGTCAGGTGTCGGAGGGGGTGGGCGCACCGGCTCACGATGATGCTCGCGGCGGCCGTCGTGGCTGCCGTAACCGTTCCCGCCGCCACGGCGGCCGATCCGCCGCTGCTCCAGCCCGGCCGCCGCCCAGCAGGCGAGCTCGGTGGCGCCGGTCCCTGCACGGCGGGGTACCGCTCGACCCCGAACCCTTACATGCACGCCTTCGGCGTGAGCGTGTTCGTG
>JAIBAC010000206.1 GCA_019695375.1 Acidimicrobiia bacterium | reverse complement strand
CAGCCGGCTCGAACGCCGCATCGATTTCGTGCTGCCCGACCGCGACGTGCGCCGCCGCATCCTCGAGGTCCACACCCGCTCGCTGCCCCTCGCGCCCGACGTCGACCTCGTCGCGATCGCCGCGCGGACGCCCGGCTTCGCCGGCGCCGACCTGCACCGGCTCTGCCGGCAGGCCGGCCTCGCTGCCGCCGGGCGCCTGCAGGCGTCGGCTGCCGCGGTGACCGGCCTCGTGGCACAGGTGTGCGCCGCGGACTTCGCCGAGGCGCTCGACCACGTCAGACCGTCGACGATGGGGGGCTCCCACCTCGACACCGGGGACGTGACGTGGGCCGACGTCGGCGACGCAGCCGAACTCAAGAAGGCGCTGACGGAGGCGGTCATGTGGCCGGTCCGCTTCCCCGACACCTTCGCGCGGCTCGGTCTCAGCCCTCCTCGGGGTGTCCTGCTCTACGGTCCGCCCGGGTGCGGCAAGACGTTCGTGGTGCGGGCGCTCGCAGGCGAGGCGGAGGCCAACCTCCTCGCCGTCAAGGGCGCCGAGCTGCTGTCCAAGTGGGTCGGCGAGTCCGAGGCAGGCGTGCGCGACGTGTTCCGGCGTGCCCGTGCGGCGGCTCCCGCCATCGTGTTCCTCGACGAGATCGACGCGCTGGCGCCGGTTCGCGGGGCGTCGACCGACTCGGGTGTGACCGACCGCGTGGTCGCCGCCCTGCTGACCGAGATCGACGGCATCGAACCGATGCGCGGTGTCGCAGTCGTGGCCGCCACGAACCGCCCGGACCTGGTCGATCCCGCGCTGCTGCGTCCCGGCCGGCTCGAACGCCACGTGTTCGTGGAGCTGCCGGATGCGACAGCGCGGGCGGAGATCCTCGCCGCGGCCTGCCGCTCGATGCCGCTCGGCGACGACGTCGACCTCGCGTCCCTCGCCGGCCGCAGCGAAGGCTTCTCGGCAGCCGACCTCGCCGCCCTGTGCCGTGAAGCGGGCTACTCCGCGTTGCACCGCGACCCGCAGGTCGCCCGCATATCAGCAGCCGACTTCGAGTCAGCGGCCTCGCGCATGCGGCCCTCGGTCCAACCCGAGGTCGTCGAGCAGCTGCGCGCCTTCGCCACGAACTGACCCGCGGGCCGGCCTCAGAATGGTCCGGCGACGGCCACGTACGCCGACACGGCGAGGATGCCGGCGAAGGGGGCGATGCGGACCGCGATGTTCTCGCTGTGGTCGAGGACCCAGCCGAGCGCGAACCCCGCCAGGAAACCGCCGAGGTGGGCCTGCCACGCGATCCCCGGCATCAGGCTGAAGAGCAGGTTGACGACGAGCAGGCCGATGAACTGCTGCAGCATCGCGCGGCCCTCTGTCGTGTGCCGGCGGGCGATGATCAGCGCCAGCATCGCACCGAAGAGCCCGAAGATCGCGCCCGAAGCGCCGACGGCGAAGCCCTTCGGCGACAGCAGGAGGAAGGACACCCCCGCTGCGACACCTGTCGTCAGATAGAGAGCGAGGAACCACAGGCGCCCGACGATGCGCTCCATCTGGATCCCGAAGATGTAGAGAGCGAGCATGTTCATGGCGACGTGCGCTATCCCGCCGTGGAGGAACATCGACGTCAGCAGGCGCCAGTACTCACCGGTGCCGACACCGACGTAGGTGGTCGGCCCCGTCCGCACGAGCCAGAAGAGGCCCCATTCGTACGCCGCCTCGTCGACGTTGCTGAACGTGGCGAGGAAGACCAGCACGTTGACCGCGATCAGCACGACCGTCACCGACAGACCCCGCGTGCCGGTCAGCCGCCACGGTGCCTGGCGTGCGCCGACGCTGCGGGCACGTCGCGGAACACCGGGGGCGGCCGCAGCGGCGGGGACGCCGGCGCGGCGCACGCACTCGGGGCAGCGGAACCCGACGGGCGCGTCGACCATGCAGTCGGGACAGATCGGGCGTCCGCAACCTGCGCAGGTGACCGCTGCTGCGCGACCGGGATGGCGGAAGCAGTGCGCCGGCACAGGCGGGGGTGGGGCAGAGGTCGGTTCGGTCATCGGTCGGGGCTCGTCGTCGCCTGGTTCGCGCTCACATGCGTTCCGGGGCACTCACGCCGAGGACGGCGAGCCCGTCGCGCACCGCCACCGCCGCCGCGGCGGCGAGCCGGAGACGGGCGCGGCGCAGCGTCTGGTCCTCCGACAGTACGCGCAGAGCCGTGTCGTCGCGGCCGGCGTTCTGGTAGCTCGCCCACGCGTCGGCGACGCCGCGCAGGCCGTCGCAGAGGTAGGACGGATCGTCCGCCTCGTACGCCCGCCGTGCCGACGGCCCGACCGCCCCGATCGCGAGGAGCACCCGGGTCTCAGCCGGATGCACCAGCAGCGCGGGGTCGCCGTCGGTGAGCGCGGCGTCGAGCGTCGTACCGGCCTTCGCGAGGATCGACGCTATGCGGGCGTAGGCGTACTGGATCCGCGGCCCTGTCTCGCCCTTGAACTGCACCGCGTCGTCGAGGTCGAACTCGAAGTCGGCCGGCCGGCGCATGCGGCACTGGCTGAAGAGCACCGCCCCGACGCCGACCGCCTCCGCCACCGACGCAGGATCGGCGAGCTCGTCGGTGCGTTCCGCGACCTGCGCAGCTGCGCGCTCGATGGCTTCGTCGACGACCTCGTCGAGGCTGACGACGCGGCCCTCGCGGGTCTTGGCCTTCTGGCCGCCGAGACGCATCTGACCGAACCCCACGTGGTCGCACGATGCGGCCCAGTCGTAACCCGCCCGCACGAGGGCTGCGAAGACAGCGGCGAACCGTCCGCCCTGACCGATGTCGGTCAGGTAGACGCAGCGATCGAAGTCGAAGTCGCGGTGGCGTTCGATGGCGGCGGCGGCGTCGCGGCTCTCATATGTCGAGGCGCCGCGCTTGGTCACGAGGACGATGGCCTGGTGGCCGTCCGCCGGCGGAACGAAGACCGAGCCGCCATCGGTGTCGACCTCGGCCACACCCGCCGCGACGAGCTTCTCCGAGACCTCGAGCGCGGACTCGCGGTAGCGGCTCTCCCCGCGGTACTCGTCGAAGTGGATCCCCAACCTGGCGTATGTGGCGTCGAGGGATGCCGTGGTGGCGTCGACGATCAGCTCCCAGCGCTCGAGCGCCGTGGGGTCGCCGGCGTCGAGGCGCTCGAGCCACGCCGCGGAGGCGCGCCCCACCTCGTCGGGGTGGCTGGCCTCGTCCTCGTTCGCCTCGACGTAGAGCGCCTGCAGGCGCTGCGGGGAGATCGCACCACCAGCACCGGTGCCGGCCGCGCCCGTCGTGTCGAGCTTGTGCAGCAGCAGCGCGATGTTGTGGCCGTAGTCGCCGAGGTGGTTGAGGCGCACGATCTGGTGCCCGCGGGCCTCGTACAGCCGCGCGAGCGCGGCCCCGACCGCGGTCCCGCGCAGGTGGTGGAACCCGAGTGTGCGCGCGGCGTTGGGCGAGCTGAAATCGATCACCCACGTCGTGCCCGCACCTTCGTCACCACCGACGAGGCCGGCGGGATGCGCACGCGATTCGACCAGCGCGTCGAGCACCGTGACTGCGAGGGCGGCGGGCTCCCATCTCAAGTTCAGGAACGGTCCGGTGGCCTCGGCTGCGCCGACCGACGCCTGCTGCCCGGCGACGCCGGCGAGTCGCTGTGCGATCTCGGGTGGGCTCGCGTCGGAGCCGCGGGCGAGACGGTGGCATGCGATCGCGACGTCGCCCATCTCGGGGCGCCGCGGTGGACCCAGGAGCGCGGCGACGGACTCTGCGTCGACTTCCAGTGCCGCGGCGAGCGCCGCAGCGAGTCCCCCTTCGAGCGTGCCGACGGGATCGAATCCGGCGCGCGTGGTCGGCGTGGTCATGGGCCATAGATGACCATCGGGGGCGCGCCGCTTGCAACATGCCGCCTGTACGGTTCCCTTACGCTCCGACACAGAGGAGGTGCGCCGGTGGCGCACGTCATCGAGATCTCAGGCCTGGTCAAGAGGTTCGGCCACGTGACCGCCCTCGACGGACTCGACATGTCGGTCGACACCGGGGAGGTGCACGGGTTCCTGGGCCCCAACGGCGCCGGCAAGTCGACGACGATCCGCGTCCTCCTGGGGTTGTTGCGCGCCGAGGCGGGGCGGGTCGTGGTCCTCGGAGGTGACCCCTGGCGCGAGGCCGTCGCCCTGCACGATCGCCTCGCGTACGTGCCCGGCGACGTGAACCTCTGGCCGAACCTCACCGGTGGGGAGGTGATCGACCTGCTCGCACGCCTGCGCGGCGGCTTCGACAAGGCCCGCCGCGACGAGCTCTGCGAACGTTTCGACCTCGACCCCACGAAGAAGTCGCGCGCCTACTCGCGGGGCAACAGGCAGAAGGTCGCGCTCGTGGCGGCGTTCGCGAGCGACGTCGAGCTGCTGCTCCTCGACGAGCCGACGGCCGGGCTCGACCCACTCATGGAGGCGGTCTTCCAGGACGTCCTGCGCGACGAGAAGGCGCGGGGGCGCACGGCGCTGCTGTCGAGCCACATCCTCGACCAGGTCGAGAAGCTGGCGGACCGCGTCACGATCATCCGCCACGGCAGGGCGATCGAGTCGGGCACGCTCGACGACATGCGCCACCTCACCCGCATGGCCGTCACGGCCCGCACGTCGACGCCCGCAGACACCAGCCGGCTCACGGGCGTGCACGACGTCGTCCGCACGGGCGAGAAGGTCTCGTTCAACGTCGACGGCGAGCACCTCGACACCGTGATCGGCTACCTGCACACGCTCGGGCTGCGCTCCCTCGTCTGCCAGCCCCCGACGCTGGAGCAGCTCTTCCTGCGCCACTACGGGGAGGAGCTCGCCGACGCGGAGGTGCCCGAGGAGGCGTGGTGAGCGCGACAACCCCGGCCGTTGCCCATCCCACCCCTGCGGGCGAACGCACACTCACCGGAACCGGCACCCTCGTCCGCTTCGCCATGCGCCGCGACCGCTTGCGGCTGCCGGTCTGGGTGCTCGCGGTCGCCGCGACCCTCATCGGGCTGGCCGCCTCGTTCCCCGGCCTGTACCCCGACGCGGACGCCCACGCAGCGCGGGCCACGATCGTGCAGTCCCCCGCGGGCGTCGCCTTCAGCGGGCCCCGCATCGGGGTCTCCGACTACACCTTCGGCGCCATGTTGACCAACGAGATGCTCGGCCTCGCCGCCGTCGTGGTGGCGCTCATGAGCATCTTCACGGTCGTCCGCCACACCCGGGCGAACGAGGAGGCCGGTCACACCGAGCTCGTGCGCGCCGGAGTCGTCGGGCGTCACGCCCCGCTCGGCGCGGCGCTGGCAGTCACGGTGGCGGCAGACCTCGCCGTCGGAGCGGTCACGGCGCTCGGGCTCGGCGCCCTCGGCCTCGAGAGCATCGACTGGCGCGGCTCGCTGCTCTACGGTGCCGCACTGGCCGGTGTGGGTGTCGTCTTCGCAGGTGTCGCTGCCTTGACCGCACAGGTCGCCGACCACGCCCGCAGCGCCATCGGCATCGCCGGGCTCGTGCTCGGCGTGTCCTACGGGCTGCGGGCGGCGGGTGACGTGACGGGCAGGCAGTTCGCGTGGCTGTCGCCGATCGCCTGGGCGCAGCGGACCTACGCCTTCGTGGAGAACAGGT
>JAIBAC010000205.1 GCA_019695375.1 Acidimicrobiia bacterium | reverse complement strand
GTGGGCGCGCCGTCGTAGTACAGGCCGCCGTCGACCCACACGCCCCAGCGCGGGACGACGTGGGGCCGCCCGTCAGGACGGGTGGTCGCCATCCAGTACTGCGCGGAGCTCACGAGCCGCTCCTCGACGGCGCTCCACGCCAGGAGTCCGTCGGTGGACTCGGGGACGCCGTAGCCCTCGGGCATCTGCGGTCGGTCACGTCTCGGTTCGCTCACGGTCCTCTTCTCCCTGCCGGCACCTCGGGGCACCCATGATGGCGCATGCCATGTCAGGCGGCCTCCCGTATCCGTCTGCTAGCTCATGGAGGCTATGAGTCACCCGCTCCTCAACATCGCCGTCCTCTTCGTGCTCGGCGCTCTCGTGTTCGGGCTCAGCCTTTTCGTGCGACGTCGCTGGACCCGTATCGAGGGTGTGAACACCGAGCCGTGGTCGGCCACCCTGTCCTACGTCGCAACCGCGTACGGGGTCCTCGTCGGGTTCTCGATCCTGCTCCTCTTCGGGAAGTTCGCCGACGCCCGCCACGCCGTCGGTGACGAGGCGACCGCGATCGGGACCGCGTTCGAGGAGGCCGCCCTGTTCCCGGACTCGGCGCCCGGGATCCAGACTGCGCTCGTCTGCTACGCCGAGTCGGTGGTCGACGTCGAGTGGACCGCGATGCGCGCCGACGGGTCGGCGCCCGAGGTGGACAGCGCCTTCGCCGACCTCGTGCAGGCGCTCGGCCACAACGACCATCCGGCGACAGGAGCGCTCCACGCGGCGACCGCGACCAACCTCGCGTCGCAGGTGGGCGCGATCTCCACGGCACGCGAGACACGCCTCGTGGCCGCCGAGGCCGAACTGCCCACGATGCTGTGGATCCTGCTGATCGGCGGCGGCATGTTCGTCGTGGTGCTCATCTTCGTGGTCACCATGGGAGCGCGCCCGGCGACACAGGCCGGGCTGGTCGTCACCGCGGCCGTGTTCACGGTCATGATGCTCCTGCTCGTCGCGGCGCTGAGCACGCCGTTCGCGGACGGTCCGGGACGCGTGACACCACGGCTCATCGCCGAGACCACAGCGACGATGCGCGCCTCACCGAACGCCGCTGCTCTCGGCGCCTGCCCCTCGACAGCGCAAGGTTGACACTCGAACGGGTGTGCACGGCCGATACTCATGGGTATGAGGAAGGCACGGATCAGGGTGGCGATCGCAGCCGGCATACTGATGGCGGCCACCACGATGTGGGGCTGCGGCCCCGCGCGCGAGCCGGTGGACTCGGTGACCCAGACCCTGACCACACCTGACGGCCAGACCCGCAGCTACCACCTCCACGTGCCGCGCACGCTCGACACCACCGGCGCCGCCCCCCTCCTCGTCGCCCTCCACGGCGGCTTCGGTTCGGGCACCCAGTTCGAGGCGTCCAGCGGTTTCGACGACCTCGCCGACGCCAACGGCTTCGTCGTCGTCTATCCCGACGGGACGCCGATCCGCCGCCGCGGTGCGCTCGCGGATGCGCGGACCTGGAACGGCGGCAACTGCTGCGGACCCGCCGTGGAGGAACAGGTCGACGACGTCGGGTTCATCTCTGCGCTCATCGACCGCGTCGCGGCGGACCACCACATCGACGCGAGCCGCGTCTACGTGACCGGCCACTCCAACGGAGCGATCATGGCCTACCGGCTCGCATGCGAACGTGCCGACAAGGTCGTCGCCGTGGGCGTGCAGGCAGGCGCCCTGGAGATCGACGGCTGCCGGCCGTCGCGTCCCGTGTCCCTCATGCACGTCCACGGCCTCGCGGACCACAACGTCCCCATCGACGGCGGTGCCGGCGACGGTTTCGCCGGTGTCGCGTTCGCGTCGCCACGGGAGTCGGTGCGCACGTTCGCCGGCCTCGACGGCTGCGACCCGACCGCGTCGGAGTCGGTCTCGGCCACCAACGCCGACGTGACCACCACCACCTGGGCCGGCTGCGACGCCGGGGTCGAGGTCCGCTTCGTCACCGTCGCCGGCGCGGGTCATGCGTGGATGGGCCACCCGAGCACACCGCGTGCGGAGAGGCTCACGGGCCCGCCGTACATGGGCTTCGACTCGGCTGCGGAGATCTGGTCGTTCCTTGCTGCACATCCGCGGATCTGACAGGGAAGCACGGGTGCGTCACCGAGCGCCGTTGCCGGCCGGCGCTCAGGCGAGCTCTTCGGGTGAGGTGCCGGGGCGGCCGAGGACGGGTTCGTCGTACCAGCCGCTGCGTATCGACGTGGGCGGCTCGGGCGGGGTGTCGAAGGCGGGCACCCACGGCTTGATGTCGATCACGGGTGTGGCGTCGACGACGTCGACGCCGGCGAAGTCGAAGCCGTCGGCGTCGACGGCGACGACACGGACGAGGCTGATCCCGATCGGGTTGGGGCGGCTTGGGTGGCGGGTCGCGAACACGCCGACCTCGGTGCCGCGGTCGGCGAGCAGGAACGGCACGACGAGCCACGATTCGGGGTCGGGCCGTGGCGGCACCGGACGGTCGAGGTGGGTGAGGAGGATCGCGTAGTCGAAGCCGTCGAGGCCGATCAGCCCGCTGCGAAACGGCGGGTAGACCTCAACCCGTGCCGTGGTGTCGGCGGCACGTCTCGCCTGGATCGGGGCGTGCCCGGGGTCGTCGAAGTCCGCTACCACGTGACCGACCGCCGTGAACGACATCGACGCGGCGGCTCCTGTGGGGCCATCGGTCTCGCCCTCGCCGGCCACGCCGCTCACCTCCAGCCCACCACAACCATCACATGAATATCGTGTCTGCGACGTCTAGACGTTAGTTTTCCGGCATATCTGGGTTCAATCGGGCTTGTGATTGGACATCTGCGAGTTTTGTTTGCTTGGCTTGCGCGATGGCAACCGACTACCGGCCGAGCCAGGTCGCCGAGATCCTTGCCGTCAGCGTCGACACGGTGCGGCGCTGGTGCGACGAGGGCCGCCTCGAGACCACGCGCAGCTCCGGCGGGCATCGCCTCGTGTCGGGCAAGGGCCTCGCGCGCTACCTCAGCGAACAGGCCGACGCGTACGAACCCGAGTCGCTGCCGACGCAGTCGGCCCGCAACCGCTTCACCGGGATCGTGACCCGCGTCGAGCGCGACAAGCTCACGGCCGTCATAGAGATCCACGCCGGCCCCCACCGCGTCGTCTCGCTGACCACTCGCGAGGCCGCCGACGAGCTCGCGCTCGAACCGGGCGACCTCGCGGTCGCCGCCGTCAAGGCGACCACCGTCATCGTCGAGGTCCCCGAATCCAAGTCCCCGTGACAGAGGAGCACCCGTGAAACCAAACCCAAGGCTTCTGCTCGCCGCGCTCGCGGCAGCGGCTCTGGTCCTTGCCGGCTGCGGCGCGTCGTCGACCACGTCTGAGACCTCCGCCGCCGGGTCCGCGACGACCTCCGGCGCCGAGCTGAGCGGCAAGATCACGGTGTCGGGCGGCACATCGCTGACCGAGGCGTTCACCAAGATCGGCAAGGACTTCTCCGCTGCCCACCCCGGTGTCGAGGTCGCGTTCAACTTCGACTCCTCGACGACGCTGTCCACCCAGATCCTCGCCGGTGCGCCTGCGGACGTCTTCGCGCCGGCCGACGAGGCGAACATGACCAAGCTCACCGACAAGAACCTCATCGCGGGAGAGCCGCAGGTCTTCGTCCGCAACGAGCTCGTCATCGTCACCAAGCCCGGCAACCCCAAGGGCATCAAGACACTCGCCGACCTGCCCACCGCCGGAGTCATCTCCCTCTGCGGCGAGAAGGTCCCCTGCGGCAAGTACGCGGCCGAGTCCCTGCAGAAGGCCGGTGTCTCGATCGACGAGTCCAACATCACCCGCGGCCAGGACGTGGGCGCGACGCTCACCGCGGTCACCGAGGGTGACGCGGTGGCAGGCATCGTCTACGTGACCGACGCCAAGAAGGCAGGCGGCGCCGTCGAGGCCGTGCCGATCCCGGCGGAGGTGAACGTGATCGCCACCTACCCGATCGGGGTGATCGCGGCGTCGACCAACATCGACGTCGCCAAGGCGTTCATGGCCTACGTGCTCGGCGACGAGGGCCAGGCGGTGCTGGCCGAGTACGGGTTCGTGCCGGCGGCGTGAGACGAGCCGGGCGGCGGCCTCCCGCACCGGTGCTGGTCGCCGCCGCCGTCGCTCTCGTCTTCTTCGCTATCCCCCTCGTCGGGATCGTCCAGCGCGCCAACTGGTCGACGATCTGGCACGACCTCACGACAGCCGAGGCCCGCGACGCGCTGGCGCTGTCGCTCGTGTGCTCGCTGTCGGCAGCGGCGCTCTCGGTCGCGTTCGGCACCCCCCTTGCGTGGATGCTCGCGCGGACACAGCTGCCGGGACGGCCGCTCCTGCGCGGCCTCGTGCTGCTGCCGATGGTGCTGCCACCCGTGGTGGGCGGCGTCGCGCTGCTGTCCGCGTTCAGCCTCTCCAGCCCGATCGGGGGGTGGCTCCACGACACGTTCGGCATCCAGTTCACGTTCACGACCGCAGGGGCGGTCATGGCCGAGACGTTCGTCGCGATGCCCTTCTACGTCATCACCGTCGAGGGGGCGCTGCGCGGCATGGACCAGCGCTTCGAGGAGGCGGCGGCCAGCCTCGGCGCCGCACGCCTCACCGTCTTCCGCCGTGTCACGCTGCCGTTCATCCTGCCGTCGGTCGTGGCAGGCACCCTGCTCGCGTGGGCGCGGGCACTCGGCGAGTTCGGCGCCACGATCACATTCGCCGGCAACATCGCGGGACGCACCCGCACCCTGCCCCTCGCCGTCTACCTCGAACTCGAGAGCGACACAGAGGCGGCCATCGCCCTGAGCCTCGTCCTCCTCGCCGTGTCCCTCGTGGTGCTCGTGTCACTGCGCGACCGCTGGATCAGGGCCACATGAGCCTCCACGCCGCCTTCGCGCTGCGCCTCGGCGACCTCGACCTCGACGTCGACCTGCACGCGCCGTCGGGACAGGTCACCGCGGTGCTCGGACCCAACGGCGCCGGCAAGACCACGCTGCTGCGCGCGATCGCGGGGAGCCTCGCCGTCGACGCGGGCTCCATCACCGTCGACGACGAGCCGATCGACGCGCCTCCCGACGTTTTCGTGCCGCCCGAGCAGCGCCGGATGGGCGTCGTGCACCAGGACTACCTGCTCTTCCCCCACCTCAGCGCACTCGACAACGTCGCCTTCGGACCGCGCTCGCGTGGCCGCAGCAGCAGCGAGTCGCGCTCGATCGCGTCCGGGCTGCTCGAGCGCGTCGGTGTCGGCGCGCAGGCAGGGTTGAAGCCGCGGTCGCTCTCGGGCGGCCAGGCCCAGCGGGTCGCGCTCGCCCGCGCGCTCGCCGCCGACCCCGCCGTCCTCCTCCTCGACGAGCCGCTCGCGGCCCTCGACGCCGCGACCCGCATCGACGTGCGCCGCGACCTGCGCCGCTACCTGCGCGACTTCACCGGTCCGACCATCCTCGTCACCCACGACCCCGTCGACGCCCTCGCGCTCGCCGACCACGTCGCCATCATCGAGGCGGGCCGTCTCACACAGACCGGGACGATCGCCGAGGTGACCACGCGGCCGCGGTCGCGCTACGTCGCCGACCTCCTCGGCACCAACCTGCTGCACGGGACCGCGCACGGCACCACGATCGAGACCGC
>JAIBAC010000022.1 GCA_019695375.1 Acidimicrobiia bacterium | reverse complement strand
TCGAGCTCGGACCCGGGCGGCAGCATCGACGGCGGCCACTTCGAGCGCCGCGTCGGGGGGCGGTAAGGTTCGTTCACGGTGCCGGACTTCTGCTGCGCACCGAGTGGACGCAGGGGACCTCGACGGCGCTGATCCCTCGTGTCGGCTCGTGTGCTCGTTGCATGTTGGCTCCCGGTACCCATCGGCGCTCGAAGCTGCCAGATGACGCTGAGACGCCGATGAGGACGTCAGGACCCATTTGGGACCGGTTGCCAGATTTCGTGCAATCACTGTATCGCAGCAACATCGACCAGGAACGGCTGGCGAAGCGAACCGCCGAACGCGCGGTTCGCCCCTCGCCGGCCCGTCGCGCAGGGACCGGAGGGGACGGCGATGGCTGACGGCCCGACGATGGACGAACTGCTCGCCCGCTGGCACGACGGTGTCGCCGGCACCGCAGCTGCGAGCGAGGCCACGACCTATTCAGGGGTGCCGGTCAAGGCGCTCTACACCGCCGCCGACAGGGCAGGCGTGTCCGAGGCCGAGTCGCTCGGCGTCCCCGGCAGCTATCCCTACACCCGCGGGCCGTATGCGTCCATGTACCGCACCAAGGCCTGGACGTCGCGTCTCTTCAGCGGGTTCGGCACGGCGGAGGAGACCAACGCCCGCTACCGGGCGCTGCTCTCCGCCGGTCAGGACGGCCTGTCGGTCGCCGTCGACCTGCCCACCTTGATGGGCGTCGACTCCGACGACCCGCGTGCGCTCGGCGAGGTGGGCCGCTGCGGCGTGGCACTCGACACTCTCGCCGACATCGAGATCCTCTTCGCCGGGATCCCACTGGGCGAGATCACGACGTCGATGACCATCAACTCGCCTGCTGCGGTTCTCCTCGCCATGTACGTCGCGGCCGCCGAGGGTCAGGGCGCTTCGCGCCGTGACCTCGGCGGGACGATCCAGAACGACATGCTGAAGGAGTACCACGCGCAGAAGGAGTACTACTTCCCGCCGCGGCCGTCGATGCGCATCGTGTCGGACATGATCCGCTTCTGCACCGCCGAGATGCCCCGATGGCACCCGATATCGGTGAGCGGATACCACATCCGCGAGGCTGGTTCGACGGCAGCGCAGGAGCTCGCGTTCACCCTCGCCGACGGCTTCGCCTACCTCGAGCTCGGCGCAGCCGCCGGCCTCGAGGTCGACGAGTTCGCACCGCGCCTGTCGTTCTTCTTCAACGCGCACATCGACTTCTTCGAGGAGATCGCCAAGTACCGCGCGGCAAGGAGGATCTGGGCCCGCTGGCTGCGCGACCGCTACGGAGCGACCGACGAGCGCAGCCTGCGGATGCGGTTCCACACCCAGACGGCCGGTGTCTCGCTCACGGCACAGCAGCCTGACAACAACGTCGTCCGCACGGCGAT
Source organism: Acidimicrobiia bacterium (assembly GCA_019695375.1). Lineage (GTDB taxonomy): Bacteria > Actinomycetota > Acidimicrobiia > UBA2766 > UBA2766 > JAIBAC01. The sequence goes on along the minus strand of JAIBAC010000022.1, from coordinate 26,733 downwards.
CGAGGCGCTGGCCGCGGTGCTCGGCGGGACGCAGTCGCTGCACACCAACTCCCTCGACGAGGTGCTCGCGCTGCCGACCGAGCGCGCTGCGAAGATCGCGCTGCGCACCCAACAGGTGATCGGCCTCGAGACCGGCGTCACCAACGTCATCGACCCGCTCGCGGGCAGCTACTTCGTCGAGTCGCTGACCGACGAGCTCGAGCGGCAGGCGGAGGAGTACTTCGCCGCGATCGCGGACATGGGATCAGGGTCGATCCTCGAAGGCATGTACGCCGCGATCGAATCCGGGTACGTGCAGCGGGAGATCGCCGACGCGTCGTGGCGGCTCCAGAGCGAGCTCGCGGCCGGGCAGCGGCACCAGGTCGGCGTGACGGTCTTCGCCGAGGAGGACGAGACCCCCCTCGAGGTCCTCCAGATCGGGCCGGAGTCGGAGGTGCGTCAGACCAAACGCCTCGCCGAGGTGCGGGCCGCGCGGTCCGGCGACGCCGTCGACGAAGCCCTCGACGGCGTGCGGGCAGCGGCCGCGGATCCGAACGTCAACGTGATGGACCCTCTCCTCGACGCCGTACGCGCCCACGCCACCATCGGTGAGGTGATGGCAGCCCTCGCAGACGTCTTCGGCCGCTACGCGGAGAACCCCGTGGTCTGAGCCGCCCTGCCGGCGCGGCGTCAGCGGTCGGGGATCGCGATGCGGGTGTGGGCGGCGAGGCGGGACCAGTCCTCACACCAGTCGACGACACCGATCAGAGGCGCGATCGCGGCGAGACCTTCGAGGTTCGTCTCCTCGACCAGACCGCCGCGGTAACCGCTCACGACGATGCCGGTGACGGTGAGGTCGCGTCGTGCGCACGCCTCCACCGTGAGCGCCGTGTGGTTGAGGGTCCCGAGTCCGGGCCGCGCCGCGACCACCACCGGCCAGCCGATTCCCGTCGCGAGGTCTGCCATCGTCGTGTCACGCGTGAGCGGCGCCAGGAGGCCACCCGCAGCCTCGACGATGCGATGCCGGGAGCGGACCGCGACGGTGCGCTCGATCAGGTCGTCGACGTCGAGGGGACGACCTTCGCGTTCGGCGCAGACCGCCGGTGCGAGCGGCTCGCGGTAGCGCGCCCACACCTCGGTGCGGCATCCGGTGACGGAGGCGACCCAGGCGGCGTCGTCGTCCGGCGGACAGCCGGTCTGGACGGGCTTGACGACCGTGACATCCGGCGCGCCGAGGACAGCGGCCAGCGCCGCGGTGACGACGGTCTTTCCGCAACCGGTGTCGGTGCCGCACACGAAGAGATCGGTCATGGTGACATCTCGTGCGGCGTCCCCAGCGCCGCGACCGCGGAATCGATGTCGGCGTCCGAATGCAGTGCCGTCGGGCACAGCCGGATCCGTGCGGTACCGGCGGCCACGGCCGGCGGCAGGATCGGCGGTGCCAGCACCCCGTGGGCACGGGCACGATCGGAGACCGCGACAGCAGCTGACGCGCCGCCCACCACGAGCGCCACAACAGCCGCATCCGGCTCGGCCACGCGCCAGCCCGCGCGATCGAGTCCGGCCGCCAGGCGGCGGGCGTTGTGGCACGCGCGCTCTGCCCGCCACGGTTCGGACGCGATCACGTCGAGGGCGGCGAGCACCGCGGCGCTCACCGGCGCGGGTTGGGCGGTGTCGAACACGTAGGGCCGCGCGCGGAGCCGCAGGAACCGGCACAGGCCGGTGCTGCCGGCGACGAAGCCACCGGCTGCGCCTAGTGCCTTGGAGCACGTTCCCATCACGACTTCTGCGCGACCTTCGAAGCCGAGCGCGGCAAGCGCTCCGCGACCACCGCCGAGGACGCCGGTCGCGTGCGCCTCGTCGACCATGAGGGACGCGTCGTGGGCGTCGGCGATCTCGACGAGCTCCGCCAACGGCGCCAGATCGCCATCCATCGAGAAGACGGAATCGGTCACGATCAGCACTCCCGCGCCGCGGCGGCGTGCCGCGATGACATGACGACGGCAGGCTGGCGCGTCGCCATGGGGATAGACCGCGATCGTCGCGCCCGAGAGTCGGCAGCCGTCCACGATCGAGGCGTGGTTGAGCTCGTCACTGACGACGACGTCGCCCTCGGTCGTGAGGGCCGCGATCGTACCCAGGTTGGCGAGATAGCCAGAGCTGAACAGGACCGCGTCCTCGCAGCCCTTGAGCTGCGCGAGTCGGGCCTCGAGGCGGGCGTGGAGCTCGGTGGCCCCCGACACGCGTGACGACGCCCCGGCGCCGGTACCCCAGTCGTGCGCGGCTTCGGCCGCCGCCGCTGCCAGGCGCGGGTCGCCGGCGAGGCCGAGGTAGTCGTTCGAGCACATCAGCAGGAGGGTCTCGTCACCCACCGCGACCGCGGGCCCTGGGCGCGAGCCAAGCCGCAGCACCGGGTCGCCGTGCCACGCGCGAGCAAGGGCGGCACGATCGGTGACAAGGCTCACACGAGCTCCCCGATCGCCTTCTCGGTCGCGTCGGCGAGCAGCTCGACCTCGTCGAGGGTGATCGACAAAGGCGGCATCCACACGATCACCGGACCGAGGGGCCGCAGGATCACACCGAGGTCACGGACCCGGGCGCACACGGCCGCCGCACCCGGTGCCCCGGCGCGAGCGTCGAGCTCGATGCCGACCATCATGCCGGCGCGGCGCACGTCCACGACCTGGTCGTGCTCCGCGATCGTGTCGAGGCGTGCCGCCATCGCTGCGGCAGCGACTTCCGCATGTGCAAGGGTGTCCTCGTCGCGGAACACCTCGAGGTTGGCGATGCACGCCGCGGCGGCGAGGGCGTTGCCGCTGTATGTGTGGCCGTGGAAGAGCTGGCGTCCCTCGGCAGGGTCGCCGAGGAAGGATTCGTATACGGCCTCGGTCGCGAACGTGGCCGACATCGGCAGGTATCCGCCTGTGATGCCCTTGCCCACGGTCATGAGGTCCGGTGTCACCGCTTCGGAGTCGCACGCGAACATCGTCCCGGTGCGGCCGAAGCCGGTCGCGACCTCGTCACAGATCATCAGGACGTCGTAGCGGTCGCAGAGCTCGCGGACACCGCGGAGGTAGCCGTCGGGGAACGTGATCATGCCGGCGGCACCCTGGCAGCGTGGCTCGATGACGACCGCGCAGATCTCGTGCGCATGCGCGGAGAGTGTGGCGTCCATCGGACCGAGAAGGGCGTCGAGGCTCCTGCGAGGCAGGTTCGTGGGTGCGCGGAAGCACTCGAACAGCAGCGGCGCGTACGCCGCATGGAAGAGGTCGATACCGCCGACGCTCACGGCGCCGAGCGTGTCGCCGTGGTACGCCTCGTCGAGGGCGAGGAAGCTACGCCGTGAGGCCTCGCCGACGTTGCGCCAGTACCCGAACGCCATCTTCAGCGCGACTTCGACGGCGGCAGCCCCGTTCTCGCTGAAGAACACCCGCGTGAGGCGCGTAGGTGCCACCGCCGTCAACGCCGCGGCGGCCTCGACCGCCGCCGTGCTGGTGAGACCGAGCAGGGTCGAGTGCGCCACCTGGGCGAGCTGTGCCGTCACGGCCGCGTCGATGTGGGGGTGCCGGTGGCCGTGGACGTTGCACCACAACGACGCGACGCCGTCGAGGTAGCGCCGCCCGCCGGTGTCGACGAGCCAGTTGCCCTCCGCCGACGCGATCACCAGTGGTTCGGCCTCGGTCCACGTGCGCTGCTGCGTGAACGGATGCCACACGTGGGTGCGGTCCGCTGCTGCGTAGTCCATGCGCCCACGCTAGCTATAAGCAGGTATGAGCCGGACAGTGAAGATCCCAGTCCCGGACGCCGGCAGCGTCGACGCGGTGCCGGGCTGGCTCGACGGGCCGGCCGGTTCCGCCTGGCTCCTGGTGCTCGCACCGGGAGCGGGTGCGCCGGCGGATTCGGACCTCATGGGCGGGCTCGCAGCCGCGATCTCCGCTGCTGGAGTCCGCGTGCTGCGCTTCGACTTCCCCTACCAGGTGCGTGCACGGGCCGAGGGCAAACGCAAACCGCCGGACCGCCCTGGGGTGCTGACCGCGACCTGGCGAGCAGCGATCGCCTACGCCGGGCACCGCCTGAGGCCGGCGCATCTGGCTGTGGGCGGCAAGTCGATGGGCGGCCGCTACGCCACGCTCGTGCTCGCGGATTCCGCAGGCGGCGGCGAGGCGCTGGCACGCCGTGTCGAGGCGTGTGTGCTCATCGGCTATCCGCTCCACCCGCCCGGCAAGCCCGACCGCGAGCGCGCCGGGCACCTCTCCGCCATGCGCGTACCGGCGCTCTTCGTCTCCGGCACGAGGGACAGCCTCGCGGGGATCGAAGCCATGCGCCGCGTGGTCGAACCGCTCTCACAGGCCCGTCTGCACGAGATCGGTGAGGCCGATCACGACTTCAGGGTCCCCAAGCGCAGCGGGCGGACCCGCGCCGACGTGATCGCCGAAATCGCCGCTGCCACCGGCGACTTCCTCGGCGGCCTCTGATGCGGGGCGCTCACTGATCCACCGTTCGCGGTCGACGGAATACCCTGGAGCCGTGCCGGCGCGGACTCCAGCTCCCGAGACAGCCACGACCACGACCACCACGCCGAACGCCGCCCCCGGCGCGAGCGCGGCGGTCGTCGGTGGGGAGGCCGGGGCCGGGACCGCACGTCCGTTCCCATGGCTCGCGGTCGCGGTCGCGATCGCATGGGTGGTCCTCGCCGCCGTGGTCCTGATGACGCTCGAGCGCGGCACGGTCGCACAGAAGGTGGCTTGGGTCCTCGCGGCCCTCGTGCCCGCCGCTGCCTTTGCCGTGACGAGCCTCGTGGCAGCCGGCCGCTGCAGCGGTCCTCGCCGCCGCTTCTGGCACGTGATGGCGGTGGGGATGGCGGTCCAGTCGCTCGGGCTCCTCTGGCGTGCGTCGGTGCTGCTCGCCGGCAAGTCCGTCGAGCTCGCCGACGGCGTCTATTCGATCCTGACCCTGGTTGCGATCCTCCTGTTCGCAGGCGCGCTGGTGGTGCGGGTGCGCATGGTGTCGGCCACGACGTGGATGGTGCAGTTCCTCGATGCCGCCGGCATCGCCGTCGTCGTCACGACCCTCACAGCCCTCCCGCTCGCCCGGCACCTCGAACATGCGACCCAAGAAGCCAGGACCAACGCCGTCCAGCCTCTCATCATCGCCCTCCTCGCCGCGGGTGCGCTGAGCCTGCTGCTGGCACCGCTGCCGCTGGCCAAGAAGCGCGTCGAGATCGCGCTGACCGCGACGACCGTCCTCGCCTTGATGGCGTCGTGGGTCTCCCTCTACTTCATCGTCCTCACGGGTGCCCTCTTCCTGCCCTCGGTCGGCATCCTGCTGGCGGCGGCGTTCGCGGTGGGGTCGACGGCGCCGTTCTTCGAGAACCCGCTCGCGCAGGTGCCGACGACGGCACGGGAGGACTACGACAGCGTCGCGTGGCCGTACCTGGCGCTGTCGGTGCTGCCGCTCGCCGCACTTGCCGCCGTGTTGCGCGGAGGTACGGCGGTGGAGGTCGTCGCCATCGGCGGCCTGCTCGCCGGGGTGCTCGTCGCGGTCCTGCGCCAGGTCCAGGTCCTCCGGACCCAACGCAGCCTCATCGGGCTCGCACAGTCCCACACCGAGGAACGCCGCCAGGACGCCGCGATCGCGCGATCGTTGCTCGAGGTGTCGCGCAGGCTCGCGATCTCACCTGATCGCGTGACCGCCGAGCGGGCCGTCCTCAACGCCCTCGCCGAGGCCACGACCGCGCCGGTGGTCCGCATCGTCGAGCCCGACGGCACCGTCACCGGCGACTCGGGGTCGCCGGCGTCGCTCGGGCCCGAGGCTGCCGTGGCGCTGGTCCGTGACGCCCGCGGAGACATGGCGCCAGGTGCTCCACGCCACTACCACGACCCCGCTGCTGACGTCGAGGGAGTCCTGGTCGGCGCGCTGACCACCGGCGGCGAGCTCTGCGCGGTGCTGAGCGCCGAGGGCCACGGGTGGAAACCGGTCCCGAACGAGACCGATCTCGTCTCGGGGCTCGCGCACCAACTCGGTGTCGCGCTGGAACGGGCCGAACTCGTCGGGCGGTTGAGCCGATCCGAGCGGCTGTACCGGCGCATCATCGACGCGGTGCCCGTCGGTGTGGTCGAGATCGACGCGCGCGGAGTCGTTCTGCGTGCGAACCGCGCGTTCACCCGGATCACCGGTCTCGCGGAGCACAAGATCATCGGAAACGTGGTGTTCGGGCTGTTCGCCGTCGTCGAGCTCGAGCCTGACGACGCACTTGCCCGGTTCGAGGCGGTGGGAGAGCTGCGCTGCCGTGCGCGAGTGGTGACCTTCGGTGGCGACGAGCTGATGCTCTCGCTCGATGTCGCCCAGCTCGGCCTCGTACGCGAGGCAGGCCGTGACGCGGTGTGCTTCGTGCGCGACGACACCGAGCTCGTCAAGCTGCGACGGCGTGTCGGCCGTGCCGCCGCCGACGTGGAGGTGCGACGCACGGCTACCGAGATGCGGCGTGCAGCCACGATCAGTGCGTTGGCGAGCGACGCCTTGACCCGCCTCGACGACGCGGCTGCCGCGGTCGCCGAACTGGCGCGGACACCGCAAGGCGACCGCCTCGAGGTCGCCCGCGTCTCGGTCGCCACCACCGTGCACACCGTCGAGGCGCTTGTCGAGGCGCTGGAGTCGTACACGTGAAGCTCGCGCTGCACTCCGATCCCGCAGTGCGAGCGGCGCTCCCGCGCGCGCGGACGACCGTGAGGTTCCTCGGCGTGTCGTGGGCCGTGACGGTGATCGCCGTGGTGGCGGCGACACTGCAGTCGAGCAGCGGTTTCGCCGTACTCACGACGCTCCTGCCGATCGGCTACCTGTTCTTCCTGGCCACAAGGCTCGCGAGGCTGATGGACGCCGGGGTGGCGCGGTTCTGGCGGGTCCTCTCCATCGGCCTCGTCCTCGTCGCGCTGACGTTCGTCGTGGTCGGCCTCCGCGGGATCGTCGACGCGGATGTGGTCTTCGTGGCGTTGGGACTGCTCGTGCCGAGCGCGATCTTCTTCCTCACATACGGGATGTGGATCCGTCTGCAGGCGTCGCTGGAGCGGCCCAGCACGCTCGGCTTCTTCGACGTCGTGCTCGTCGTGGCCGTCGGCTTCGCATACGTGTCCTTCCTCATGACGTCGGATGTCTTCCTCGGCGCCGGGCAGGGCTTCGGCCTCGGTGTCTTCATCCTCGTGTCGTGTGTCGTGATCCTGCTGATGACGCTGATGCTCGTGGGGCGCCGGCGCCGCGATCTCGACGGCGGCGTGGGCGTCGAGGTCGTCTTCGCGATCGTCCTGGTCCTGAGTGTGGGTGCCGTGGGGATCATCTTCGCCTGGAACCTGATATCGACGCGGCCGCTGCTGGAGATGCCGCCCTGGATCCTCGTTCCCACGTGGACGCTGGTGTTCTCGGTATCGGTGCTGGCCCCCTACGCCGAGGACACGCGCACCCGCCTCGGCTCCACCGAGATCAGTGCCACGACATCGCTGTGGCCCTATCTGCTCCTCGCGCTGACGCCTCCGATCGCCATCGGCTCGCTGATGTCGACGCAGCGGCAGCAGAAGGTCGCGGGCATCGTGGGGCTCCTCCTCGTCGTCGAGGTCCTCGTGGTGCGCCAGCTGGTCCTGATCGGCGAGCAACGCCGCGCGAGGTTCCGGCAGCGGCGCCTGCGCGATCTCGCCACAGCCGAGGCGGCGCGCACGAACGTGATCCTCGACCTCGCGCTGACCCTCGCGCGCTTCGACGATCCGCGGGCGATGTGCGATGCGGTCGCGGCGGCCGTGGCCGCACTGGAGGCGGACGCGGCCGTCGCGGTGTTCGGCCGCCTCGACGACGGTCGTGTGGCTGCCGCCACCAAGGACGTCGACGACCCCGGGGAGATGTACGCGATGCTGGGGCGGCTCCGGCTCACGTCGTCGCGGTGCATCCACGTGGCCGGGCCCTGGATCGGGACAGACCCCGGCACCACGGCTCTCGTCGCGGCGGTGATGGGCGCAGCGGGCGACCGGCTCGGTTACGTCGTCGTCGTGCCTGCCGGGTTCGCGGGCGAGGAGCACCGCGACCTCGTCGACTCGATCGGCGGTGTCGCGGACCAGCTCGCGCTGGCGCTCGACCGTGCGGGACTCCTCGAAGCCGTCCGCGCCGACGCCGAACGGGTGCGCGAGAGCGTCGACCACTTGAGCGAAGGGGTCGCCGTGGTCGGTCCGGACGACCGTGTGCGTGCGTGCAACGACGCGTTCGCGACGCTGCTCGGGATCGACGCGATCGACCTTGTCGGGGCGCCGCTCCCGTCGCGCATCCTGGCGAGGCTGCCCATGGCGTCCGGGGCTGCCGAGACGACGGCTGATGGGGCGTCGTGGTCGTCCGAGGTGGATTTCGGCACGGTGGACGAGCCACGGCGGGTGCAGGTGACGGTGCTCGTGTCCCCGACGGATCCACTCGACGACGGCGTGGTTCTCCTCGTCGAAGGCGCTCCCGTACCTGACGAGCGTGAGCGCCTGCTCGGCTTGCTCGACGACCTCGTGGGTGCCGACACCGGCTCCCAGCCGCACGAGGCCGCGATCGCGGGGCGCCTGACGCTCGGCCTGCGTGAGCGCGTCGAGGCACCGCTGGCCGGTGTGCGGACGGCGCTTGACGACGATTCGATCTCCGATGCCACTGGCCTCACCGCGGCCGTCGACGGTGCGCGCGACGCGCTGCGAGCGCTCTACACCGAGGCTGCACGCGAGGTGAGCGGGCGGTGACCCGGATCCGCAAGGTCGTGGCAGCGCTCTGCACTGGTGCGTGCCTGGGTCTCGCCGGCACCACCATGGCGGCACGCGCCGACGATCACACCGTCGAGACGCCGGTGCGGATCGAGCCGCAAGGGGACGCCGTCCTCGTCGTCGACGGTGTCCGCTACCGGGGCTCGTTGGAGATCACGCGTTCCTCGGACGGGGGCCTGGATGTCGTGAACGTGGTCGATGCCGGCGACTACCTGCGTGGCGTGGCCGAGATGCCGGCCTCCTGGCCGCGTGCCGCGCTGGAAGCGCAAGCGATCGTGAGCCGCACTCAGCTCGCCCACGCCCTCGCGGCGGGACGCGGCACCGCTGCCGGTCGGGCAGACGTGGCCGCTGATGCGACCGGAGTGCCGCCGTACAGAGGAGCAGGTTCCGAGTCCGGCGAGTGGGCGGCGGCACTCGAAGCGACCGATGGGCTCGTTATGCGCTCCGGCGGACGCCCCGCCGACGTCCACACGTCCGCCACCTCGATCGACGACGCAGGTTCGGATTCCGGAGCGCCTCTGACGAGTTGGGCCGTCAGCATCCCTGCGGGCGACCTCGCCAACGCCCTCGAGGCCGGAGGTGTGTCGTTGCCGGGTGGGGCCGATCCCACGACCGTGCGGGTCGACGCGGGGACCGTCACCGTCGGGACGCCTGCCGGTGAGCTGCGAACGACGACCGACGCCTTCGCCCGTGCCGTCAACACCGGGGCGCCTGCGAGTGCGCCCGATCGTTACCCCGCACCCGCCGAGGAGCAGGTCGATGCCGGCCTGACCGGAGGGGACGGCTGGGGCGGGCCGTGGCCGCTTCCGCCGCGACCGGACGGCGACCCGCCGCGGCTGCCGCTCACCCTGCCCTCCCCGCACTTCCAGGTGTCCCGCGAAGGTGGGGCGTTCGTGTTCGCCGGGCGCGGCTGGGGCAGTGGACTCGGGATGTCGAAGACCGACGCACGGCAGGCGGCCGATTCAGGGCGGAGCCGGGACGACATCCTCGGTGCCGCGTTCGGGGACCTCGACGTCGGGACCGAAGCGCCCGAGGGCGACGTGAGCGTCGCGATAGCGTCGGGCGCCGAACAGGTGCGTCTCGGAGCCGACGGCGGCTTCTTCCGGATCGTGGGACCCGAGAACCGGGTCGTGGCCCAAGCGGCGTTCGGGCAGTGGACGGCGACGCCGAGCGGGGAGCGCGAGGTTGTCCTCACAGGCCCTGACGGGGCCGACGTGGCGCTCTCCGTCGACGGGTTCACCGTCCCGCTGCGGGTCGTGGCCAACCGCCGGTTGCCCGTGTCGTTCTCGCTGAGCCGCCCGGCCGAGGTCACGTTGGTGGTCGAGGGCCCCCTCGGCACCCAGTCCGAGACCAGCCGGCACGAGCTCGGGATCCTGCCGGCGGGCGAGGGGGACCAGATCGGCCTCGACGACCTCGCCCCCGGCGCATACCGCGTGTCGGTGGAGGCGACGGCGGGAGACGTCACGGCGAGCTCCGGATGGTTCACAGTGGACGTCGCACCGGCGCGCAACGGTCCGTCCGTGCTCGGCGCCACCGGGCTCGTGATCGTCCTCGCGGTCCTGCTCGTCGGCGCCGTCGCCGCCAGGAGCAGGCGCCGCCGCTCGAGCCCGCGGGTGTGAGCACCACGAGGCCGGTCCACGGGAATCGCCCACGCCCGTCGTCTGTTTCATGCCGGGTCGAGCGAAGTACGCTGACCCCTACGTGATCCGACCATGGAGCCGGCTGTGGCCGACGGCATCGACACCGAGAACGAGGCAGTCGACGAGATCGACGCCCGCTACGGCGTGGACGACGAACCCGCAGGTGCCGACGAGCCCACCCCTGTCGCGGATCGGGTGTCGGAGACGCTCGAGCTGATCCGCCCCGCCCTCCAGATGGATGGCGGCGACATCTCCCTCATCGAGGTCGACGACGACAACGTCGTGAGCGTGTCCCTGCACGGATCGTGCGTCGGATGCCCCGCCTCGCTCGCGACGCTGAAAGCGGGCGTCGAGCGCATCCTCATGGACCGGGTGCCCGAGGTCCGTGAGGTCGTGGCGGTCGAGACCTGATTCGTAGACTCTCCCGGTGCCACTGCCCACCGACCCCGCAGCGCTCGTCACCGCGGCACGCGACGGCAACCGGGCGGCGCTCTCGAAGCTCCTGAGCATCGCGGAGAGCAACACCCCCGAGGCCGTGGCCGCGGTCGTGGCCCCGTACGCGGGAAGCGCACACGTCGTCGGCCTCACAGGTGCTCCCGGCGCCGGCAAGTCGACCCTCGTCGACGCCTCGATCGCGCATCTGCGCGGTCACGGCAGCGCGGTCGCGGTGCTCGCGATCGACCCGTCCTCGCCGTTCTCGGGCGGTGCCATCCTCGGCGACAGGGTGCGGATGCAGGATCACGCCACCGACCCCGGCGTGTTCATCCGCTCGATGGCGTCTCGGGGTGCGCTCGGCGGTGTCGCCGCCGCGACCCCCAACGCCATCCGCGTCTTCGAGGCGGCCGGGATGCCCTGGGTGCTGCTCGAGACCGTGGGCGTGGGCCAGGTCGAGATCGAGGTCGTGGAGACTGCCGACACCGTCGTCGTCGTCGTCAACCCGGGCTGGGGCGATGCGGTGCAGGCCGCCAAGGCGGGGCTGCTCGAGATCGCCGACGTGTTCTGTGTCAACAAGGCCGATCGCCCCGGTGCCGACGACGCCGTCCGCGACCTCGAGCAGATGCTGGACCTGGCACCGCCGGGGCCGTGGCGTCCTCCGGTGGTGCGCACCGTGGCGGCAACAGGCACCGGCGTCGCCGAGCTGTGGGCGGCCGTCGACCCGCACCGCGCGCACCTCGTGCAGTCCGGCGAGCTGGCGCAGCGGCGCCGCGCCCACGTCCGTGACGAGGTGAGGGCGATCGTCGCCGCAGCTCTCGAGGCGAAGGTGCGCACCCATCTCGCGGGAGAGGCGTTCGAGAAGCTCGTCGACGAGGTCGTCGAAGGCCGGCGTGACCCCTACGACGCGGCGCGGGTTCTCGCGCCGGAGATCACCGGATCAGGACGAAGGGCATGATGATGGAGTTCGTACGTGTCGACGAGGCCGGCGACGGCGTGCACGTGGTGCGCCTCGACCGGCCTCCGGTGAACGCGCTCAGCAACGAGCTCCTCGGGGAGCTCACAGCCGTCCTCGACGGTCTGCGCGGCGATCCCGCCGTGAAGGCCCTCGTCGTGTGGGGCGGCGACTCGGTGTTCGCCGCCGGCGCAGACGTCGAGAAGTTCAGCCCGGTGAACGCGGACACCGCACGGGAGGTGGCGGCTGCGTTCCGGTCCGCCGGCGACGCGCTGGCCGGTTTCCCGCGGCCCACGATCGCGGCCATGTACGGCTATGCCATCGGCGGCGGTCTGGAGATCGCGCTCGCGTGCGACTTCCGCGTCGCGGGTGACAACTGCCGCATGGGCTTCGCCGAGATCAGCCTCGGGATCATCCCCGGCGGCGGCGGGACCCAGCGTGCCGCCCGCCTCGTAGGCCCCGCGCGGGCCAAGGACCTCGTGTTCAGCGGCCGCTACATCCGCACGCCCGAGGCGGTCGAGATCGGCCTCGTCGATCGCAGCAGCCATCCCGACGAGACCTACGCGAGCGCCGTCGAGTGGGCGCGGTCGCTGGCGTCGGGGGCGGTGGTGGCCATGGGCCACGCCAAGGCGGCCATCGACGGCGGTCTCGGCCTACCCTTGGCGGTCGGCCTCGACCTCGAAGCGGACTGCTTCGCCGCCACCTTCGAGACGGACGACGCCGCCCACGGGATCGCCTCCTTCGTGGAGCACGGCCCCGGTAAGGCCACCTTCGAGGGGAGCTGACACATGGAGACCTCGGCACCCGGGCTCGACCCGGCAGCGCTCGATCCCAAGACCGCCAACATCCTCTACCACGACAAGGCCGCCGCCGGTTACGACGAGAAGTGGTCGATCCAGTTCGACGAGCACACGCTTGCCTACGTGGAGGAACGTGTCGCCAAGGTCGTGGCGGACAAGCGCAAGTTCGGGCGCGCGTTGGAGCTCGGGAGTGGCACCGGCTTCTTCCTCCTGCACCTCTACAAGGGCGGCTGGGTCGAGGAGGGCGCCGCCACCGACATCTCGCCCAAGATCCTCGAGGTGTGCGCGCGCAACGCCGACGAGATCGGCTGGACGGTGGAGACCCACGTCGCCGACGCCGAGAAGCTTCCCTTCCCCGACGACAGCTTCGACCTCGTCTGCGGGCACGCGTTCTTGCACCACATCCCCGACGTCGCCCAGTGCGTGCGTGAGATGGTGCGCGTCGCGAAGCCAGGCGGCACGGTCCTCGTCGCCGGTGAGCCCACTCGCGACGGTCACCGCATAGCGCAGGCGGCCAAGTGGGCGACGCGGACGCCACTCAAGGCCGCACTGCGGATCCCCGGCCTGAAGCGCTTCGCGAAGCCGGCACGCACGCCCGAGGAGGACGAGCTCGCACGCCTCGAGCCCCATGTGGACCTGTGGGAGTTCGACCCAGTGCACCTCAGCGGGGTGTTCGAGGGTGCCGGCCTCGTCGACGTGCGCTTCGAGTGCGAGGAGCTCACGTCGTCGGTGTTCGGCTGGACGCTCAAGACGATCGAAGGGATCCTCTCGAGCGACCTGTTCGGCGCACGGTGGGCGTGGTTCGGGTACAACAACTACCTGCGTCTCAGCGCACTCGACGAGCGCTTCCTCTACAAGGTGCTGCCCAAGCGGTGGTTCTACAACGTCGTCATGGCAGGCGAGAAGCCACTGCCGTGAGGGCGCGGTCTCCGGCTCCGGCGCCCACGAGCCCAGGCTGGGTAGGGCAGCGGGAGTCGCACTGGCTCGGCAAGACCGCCGCGGACTCGTGGGCCGGCTTCGCCGCCCGCAACGCGCGGTGGGTGCGCGACAAGCGCTTCTTCACTCCGAACCACCTCGTGCTCCTCGCGCGGTACCTGCGACTCGCGGCGCTCAAGCCCCACGTCGGCTCGGATGGGCCCGTCTACATGGGGCGCGGCGTCGACATAAGCGCGCGGTCGGGCTTCGGGCACATCCACTTCGAGCGCTTCGTGTGGATCGGCAACGGGTGCGCACTCCGCTGCCACCAGGGGCACCTTCACGTGGGTGAGAAGACCGTGTTCGGTTCCAACAACGTCGTGAACTGCTACCTCGACATCGAGATCGGACGCGAGTGCATCTTCGCCGACTGGATCTACGTCACCGACTTCGACCACTCGTTCGCGGTCGCCGATGTCCCCATCAGGAGCCAGGGGATCGACGTGTCGCCGATTCGCATCGGCGACGGCGTCTGGGTGGGGGAGAAGGCGTCGATCCTGCGCGGGGTCACTGTGGGTGACGGTGCCGTGATCGGCAGCCATGCGCTCGTGAACAAGGACGTCCCGCCGGGAGCGATCGTGGGCGGGGTGCCGGCCCGGGTGCTCAAGTTCCGGCCCGGTTGGGAGGACGGCCCGATCGTGCAGAAGGCGGGCACCGCCGGCTGGTAGGCCGGGTCACTCGCCCGAGCTCGCCTCGAACAGCTCCGGTGCGATCGCACGCTGGTAGGCGGTCGAGTCGCCCCAGACGAGGCGCAGCGGCGTGCGCTCGACGATCCCGCTGTCGCGGCGCAGCTCGCGCTCCTCGTCGATCGACTTCTCGTAGATGCCCGCCGTGCGGCGCGCGATCGCACGCCACGAGCGGCTGACCGAGTCGCGTGAACCGCCGGCGACGAGGCGGTCGGCGAGGCCCGGGTCGGAGAGCACCGAGTCGACGAGGTCGGCGAGGTGCCCGGCATCCTCGGGTCGGACGCAGAGTCCGTTCTCGCCGTCGGCGACGAGCTCGCGCAGTCCACCGGTGTCGCCCACGATCACCGGCACCTTGGCCGCCATCGCCTCCAGCGCCACGATGCCGAACGGCTCGTAGATGCTCGGGGCGACCACCACGGATGCCCGCCGGTACAGCGACGGCATCTCGACGTCGTCGACGAAGCCGTGGAACGTGAAGCGGCCGGCGAGCGGCGACTCGGCGACGAGACGGCGGAGCTCGGCGCCGTAGGTGCCGTCGCCGGCGATCTCGAACCTGGCCCGCGGGTGGCGGGCCACGATCGCGGGCGCTGCCGCGATCAGGGTCTGCACGCCCTTCTCGTACTCGAGGCGACCTGCGAAGAGGACGACCGGATCGGCCGGCGCGGCTTCACCGGCGCCGTCGCCCATCCGCAGCGCGACGCCGTTGGGGACGACATCCATCTTGTGGTGGGGGAGCTCGAAGATGCGCTCCACCTGGTCGCGCATGTAGGTGGAGCAGGTCACGACGCGGCGCGACATGTAGGTGAGCCACCACTCGACCTGGTGGATGAGGCGGTTCATGTCCCCGGGCAGCCATCCCTGGTGGCGGCCGTACTCGGTGGCGTGGATCGTCGACACGAGCGGGACCTTGAAGATGTTGTGCAGCGTGCACGCGGCGTAGGCGACGAGCCAGTCGTGGGCATGGATGACGTCCACCTGCTTCTGGTGGAGCAGGGGCACCCCGACCTCGACGAGGCCGAGGTTGAACTGCAGCACCCACGACACGAGGTCTTCGAAGGGGACCTGGGGTGGGTACTCCGGCACGCGATGCACGTGGATGCGGTTGCGCACCTCCTCGAACGGCGTCTCGGGCGCATCGCGGGTGAGGACGAAGACGTCGTGTCCCTCCGCCGTGAGCGCCTCGGTCAGGCGGTCCACATGGCGCCCGAGACCACCGATGATCCGGGGCGGGAACTCCCACGAGAGCATGAGCACACGCACGGAGGCGCAGTCTAGGGATCGGCGTCCGCGCAGTCCGAAAGGCGTGGCGGCCGAACAGCCGTGGCCGCGGCCTCAGACCTCGGCGCGGAGCGCGTCGGCAGCGACCTCGGGCGAGTGGGTCAGGATCCGCATGCCCGTGGCGATCTCGAAGCCGGCTGCGATCGAGGTGCGCGGCACGACGCGCACGTGCCAGCGCGCCGTGTGCGATCCCGCGTGAGGCACGTCGCGGACGACGACGTTCAACGCCGGGTCGCCGGCAACCGCCGCGATGGCGCGCGTGACGCGGCCGATCAGCGCCGCGAGGGCGTCGACGTGGGGTGAATCGGCGAAGCGACCCGACACCGAATCGGGCTCGCGGCCCGCGATCCAGACCTCGTAGGGCACCTCGGCCCAGTACGGCGCCCACGCCACCAGCGGGCCGCCGGTCGCCACATGACGGTCGGAGCCCGCCTCGGCGGTGACGACGTCGTCGAGGAGCCGGCGGCCGAGCCGCTCGTGGTAGCGGTCCTGCACCCAGAGCTCACGTTCGAGCAGGGGCGGTATCAGCTCGGTCGCGAACAGCTGGGCGTGGGGATGTGCGAGCGACGCGCCGGCCTCGCGGCCCTCGTTGACGACGAGCGTCGTCGTCGGCCAGCCGTCGTCGCGGTGTGCCTCGAGACGCTCCTGCCACATCTGCATCGTCGTGGACAGGGCGGCGGACCCGATCGTGGACAGCCGGCCGCCGTGGTCCGGCGAGTGGATCGCGACCTCGTGCAGTCCGAGCGCGTCGCAGTCGTCGTAGATGTCGTCGGGCGCGAAGACGATCTCGTCGCCCGGAGCACGACCGCCGGGCGGAGCGGTGAGGGCGGGGTACTTGTTCGGCACCACGCGCACCTCCCATCCGGGGGTGTCGGGGGCCGTGCCCGTGGGCCGCGACGCCGCGACCTCGGGTGGGGTCTCGGTCTCGTTGCCGGGGCAGAACGGGCACGTGGGATCGAACGCCGGGGCCCGTTCCGCCGGCACCGGACCCTCAGACACCTCGGTGTGGCTGCGCGCGGAGTGCGGTCGTGCGGCTCGCTCGGCGGCGACGATCGTGGGATCGCCGTCCTCCTTGAAGGGATTGACCCGGTAAGTGGTGCCCACCCCCGCGGAGGTTACCGACGCCCCCGCGTCCCGCCGCGGACCCGCGCGCCGTCTCGGCGCGGACGTGGACGCGGGATGGCGTCTCGGCGCGACGACGGCACCATGGTGCCGTTTGCGCGCCGAGACCGGTTCGGGCGTCGGTATGCGCGCCGAGACCGGCTCGTCACGGCTGGCGGTACAGGGTGGTGAGGGCGGCGGGGGTGAGTCCGGGCAGCACGTCGTGGCCGGATTCGAGCTCGTGAAGCCAGGACGGGGCCTCCTCTGGCGGGTGGGCGAGGGCGTCGAGGCAACGCACGCATGCGTCGGCATGCACCCTGAACCGCTCCTGCGCGTAGTCGACGGACTTGTCGTGGCCGATCATGAACGGCCAGTCGCTGCACTGCGCGAGGTAGAGCTCGCGGCAGGCCTGCACCAGGAGGCGAGCGGCCGCGGTGCCGGTGACGGAGCTGCCCACGCGCACCACGGCGTCGCGGAAGCGGTCGTCGAGCTCGGCGAGCTCCTTCCAGATGTGGGCGGTCGCGTCGTTGTCCCACACCGAGAAGTCCTTGCGCAGACCCCAGCTGCCCGCCGGCGGTCGCAGGGTGCCGGCCGCGCCCACGTCCGCCAGGTAGGCCGCCGGCGTCGTCGTGGCGAGCACACCGTCTCCGGCCGCGTCATGGACCTCGTCGAGGAGCCGCTCGAGCCAGCGCGGGCCTTCGAGCCACCAGTGCCCGAACAGCTCGGTGTCGTAGCAGGCGACCACCGCATCGCCGCTCGAGTGGATCGACTGGCGCAACAGGCGCGTGAAGTCGTCGACCTGGGCCTCGATCGCGGTGTCAACCAGCGCGGGGTCGTACCACTCCTTGTCCGCCTGCGCCACGGTCTTGTCGGTCACCCGCCACAGCTTCATGCCGGTCTCCCACTCCCACCTGTGGTACTCGCGGTAGGCGCCGTGGCCGGGGTAGCCCCCGGTGGGGGACCACACGCGGTACGAGACCTCGAGGTCGCGTCCGAGCGCGCACACCTGGGAGTCGCCGAGGGACCACGCACGCCGGATTGCCGGGAACCCCCCGGCCTGCAGGACCGTGGGTCCGTCGAGGAGGACGTGGGTGACCCCGCATCCCTCGAGCACGTCCTCGAGCCCGGGCCGGTACGCGCACTCGGGCAGCCAGATCCCGCCCGGGCGGACACCGAGGCTGCGCTCGGCCTCGTCGAGGCCGAGGCAGACCTGCGCGTGGACGGTCGTGTCGTCGTGCAGCGGCAGGTAGGGATGGGTGGCGGGGCCGCCGAGGACCTCGACGGTGCCGGTCTCCGCGAGAGCCCGCAACGACGGGACGAGCTCGCAGCCACGCCGCTCGAATCGGTCGAGCATCTCCTTGTAGTGGCGCCACCACACCGACGCGGCTTCGCGTCGCCGGACGCGGTCGCCGGTCTCGCCCGAGTTGGCCGCGAGCATCTCGGCGCGCAGCAGCGCATGACCGATCCAGGCGTGGAAGCGCTCCAGCAGACCGGCGTCCTCCATCTGGCGCACCACCAGCGGGGTCAACCCGAGTGTCGCGACACCCCGGCGCCCGCGGGCACCCTGGCGCTCGAGCACGTCGATCACCGGCAGGTACGCCTCGCCCCATGCCTGGAAGAGCCATTCCTCACCGACCGGCCACCGTCCCGCGTTCTTGAGGAACGGCATGTGCGTGTGCAGGACGAGCATGAAGCTGCCCGTGGTGGCTGCCGTCATCGACTGCACCACGCGAGCAGGTCGAGGCCGGCGTCGACGTCGTCGTGGACGCAGAAGTCGTCGGGGGTCACGGTCGGCACCAGGGCAGCCGCCCGCGGTGGCGGCGGTGTGCCTGCTAACGCCGAATCCATGAGGTCGTCGGCAAGCCCGGGGAACCGGTCCCCGAGTGCGGACACCTCGACGCCGCTCATGTGCGCCCCCAACAGGGCCGTGAGCTCGTCGCCGCTGAACTCGACGATGTGGAAGGGGTTCTTCGGACGCCCCTCGGGCGTGAACGTGAGCCGGTTCGGCGTCGCGCAGGCGAAGATCCCGCCGGGAGCGAGGACACGGGCGACCTCGGCCACGTAGCGGTCCGGGTCCTCTAGGTGCTCGATCACCTGCAAGCTGACGACGGCGGCGAACGCGGCGTCGGCGAAGGGCAGGCTCGACGTGTCGGCGCAGGCGAAGGCTGCAGCGTCGCCGGCGTAGGTGGCGCCCGCGTGACGTGCGGCATCGGCGAACAGGTCGACGCCGACCACGAGGCTCCCCGCCCGCGCGGCGGCGAGCGCCGCCGTCCCGTAGCCCTCACCGCAACCCGAGTCGAGGACGGCGCCGCTGGGGCAGCCCGCAGTCGCCTCGATCGCCCATCGGTAACCGGCCACATGGCGGCAGAACCAGTACGTCTCCTCGGTGATACCGGGCAACGTGCGTTCGCCGGTCAGCACGAGCGGCTGTGGTTCGGGCGGGAGCGACGGTCGAGATCGCGCGTCGCGCGTCATGGCGTGCGCCCGAGGCCAGAGGCGGGGGGAGGTGAGCAAGCAGGGGACATGGCGGGGTCGCTGGCGGTCGGCGTCGAGCCTACAGACGCCGTGACGTCAGCGAAGAAAGACGAGTGGCCGGGAGGAGGTGCGGGACGGGTCCCCGAATCTGAAGGCACACGGTTTCAGTGTGTGCTTGGGGAAGCACGAGTCGGCTGGGTGGCCTGTTCCGTCACGACGTCCACCCCTCACGTCCTCCCCGTGGTTCGGACCCACGATTCGCCGAACCCCGCGGGTATGGTTCGGGATCGCTGCTCGCGATCGCGAGCACGAAGGCCCGAACGGACGTCGACCATGGCCCCCACCCGCTACGAGCTGGACACGGCGCCCGCTCCGGTCCGCAGCACGAGCGCCGGCATCTCCACGCTGCTGCCCGGCCCCGTGGCGCCTCTGACGTGGACCACCGCAGGTGCCGCGATCGAGTTCGCGATGCGCATCGCGTGCTGTTCGACGCTGCCGCTGCTGCCGTGGCCGCGGCCCGGCCGCGAGTGGGCGATGACCGCACTCGTGGACGGGCGCGGCGTCTTCGACGCCGACCTCCTCGACGAGGCGACGCTGCGGATCGCGGAACACCCGCGTCGCACGGCGCTGCGTGCTGCACGCGCGCGGCGCGCAGCCGAACGCCGTGGAGACGCCGGCCTCGTGCTCGCCACGACCATGCGCGACGGGCGCAGCTTCCAGGTGATGTCCGAACGCACCGTCGACGACCTCCTGCTCACGTCGTCGCGCCTGCTCGACGTGCTGTTCCGCGTGCTCGCCGACCACGCCGGCACCAGCCTCGTGGGGCGCGTTTCGCGCCGCGAGGTCGCGACGGGCGCCGACATCGCGTCGGCGGTTGCGCTCGACCGGCCCCTGCCGCTCTGGCAGCTGGAGGCGCCCGGTGCCGGTGTGACGCGCACAGTGGGCGAGCGGCCCGGTCCCGCAGGCGCGGCTGCGGCGATCGCGGCGGCGGAGTTGAAGGCGACCGTCGACGAGCTCGGAAGGCGCTGGTCGGAGACGCCGGCGCTCGACGCCGGTGTCGACGTCGCATACCTGCGCTGGGACGAGCTGCCCGAGGTCGCCGGTGGCCGCATTGACGCGGCCGGCTGCCATGAACGTGTCTCGCGGCGCAAGGCCCAGCTCGCCGAGTGCTCCAGCGAGCACGCCTCATAGGATCGCATGATGGTCGCTGACCTGGTCACCCGGAGACGCGGCCGCGCCCTCGGTGCCGTCGTGGCGTGCGCGGTCGTGTGCACGGCCCTAGCGGCATGTGGCCGCGGCGGCGATGCGGACGCCGCCGCGAGCGATGCCGGCGCCCAGATGGCAGGTGTCGTGCGTGAGCCACCCCTCGACGTCGGCGCCGTGACCCTCCCTGACGTCGCCGCCGGAGGCGCGCCGTTCGCGTTGAAGGCAGAGCGCGGCGGACTGCTGCTGCTGTACTTCGGCTACACGAACTGTCCCGACGTCTGCCCCACGACCCTGAGCGACGTCAAGCGGATCCGCAGGGACCTCGGCGCCGACGCTGCCCGCATCGGCGTCGCGATGGCGACGGTCGACCCGGCTCGCGACACGGCCGGCGTGCTCACGTCCTACCTCGGGCACTTCTTCGACGACGCCCACGCCCTGAGGACGGACGACCTGGCCCAGCTCGCACAGGCGACGGGCGCCCTGGGCCTGACCGTGACCACGCGCCCGACCTCGGATCCCGGCTTCTACACGGTCGACCACACCGCGACGCTCTACGCCGTGGACCCGGACGGCCGCGTGGTCGTGGAGTGGCCCTTCGGGACGAGCGCACAGGCGATCGAGTCGGATGTGCGCAGGCTCTTGGAACAGGAGGCTCGATGAAGAGCGGTTCGATCAGAAGGCTCACGGCAGCCGCCGTCGCCGTACTCGCCGTCACCGCGGGTGCGTGTGGCAGCTCCAACGGCGCATCCACGTCGGCATCGGAGTCGACGTCTTCCGCCGTGGCCGCCATCGTGGTGTCGGACCCGTGGGCGCGGGCGACGGCGCCGGGAGCACAGGTCGGGGTCATCTACGCGCAGATCACCAGCACCGGCGACGCCGACGCGCTCGTAGGAGTCACGGTCCCTGCCGCGGTCGCCACCGAGGCGCAGCTCCACGTGGCGACCACCACCCCCACACCCGACGTGCATGTCGACATGTCCGAGCACTCGCTCGGTGGCGGCGGCGTCAACGCGGTTGCGGCCCACCACGCCGACGGCCACACCGAGGACTCCCCTGCGTCGACGGGTACGGGCATGCAGCAAGTGCCGAAGCTCGACATCCCCGCCGGCGGCACCCTCGAGCTCGCCCCCGGCGGCAGCCATGTCATGCTCATCGGCCTCGTAGAGCCGCTCGTCGCCGGGAAGAGCTTCACCGCCACCTTCGAGTTCGAGAAGGCGCCACCGCAGGCGATTAGCGTTGACGTCCGTGACAGCTGACACGTCCGAACCGGCAGCGACCGCCGCGGACACCTCCCAGACCCCGGTTCCGCCGGAGCTGCGCAAGGGTCCGCCGCGTCTGATCGTGTTCGTGGCCATCGTGCTCATCGTGGGCGTGACGATGCTCGTCGTGCTCCTCCTGTCGGGAGGCAGCACGTCGGAGACCGGGTCGCGCGCGGACGGCGAACGGCTCGAGTTCACGATCCCGGCCGGTGTGTTCGGGCGTGTCGCGGCAGGTGAGGACGTCGACGTGATCCCGGCGGAGCTCCACGTCGACGTAGGCGACACGATCACGATCCACAACGAGGACACCGTCGGCCAGATCGTGGGGCCGTACTACGTGCCCGCCGGGCAGACGGTGCAGCAGACCTTCACCGAGAACGCAACCCTCGAGGGCGCGTGCACGGCGCACAAGGACGGTCGCATCCGCATCGTGGTCGGCACCGGTGGCGAGGAGGCCACGGCCCCCGCGGCATAGGCGCACCGGCTCATGCTCCTCGCCCACGCGTTCTCCACCTCCGGACCCTGGGCATGGGTCGTCTACGTCGGGATCGGCCTCTGTGCGCTCGGCGCCGCACGCCTCGCAGGCTTCCTGAAGAGGCTGCCCGAGCGCGCCGCCGGGGTGCTGATCGTGGTCGGTGTCGTCGTCGCCGCCGTGTCCGGGACGCTGCACCCGGAGCCACCGGACCCGAACACGCGGCCGGTCACGCCCGGCAAGGTGGAGATCGAGAGCCCGGCGGCGGGAGCGCAGCTCGAGACGTCGCAGACCCCCGTGACGCTGCGCGTGACCGACTTCGAGCTCGTACCCCTCGGTGCGTCCGGCTCGCCGCGTCCGGGCTACGGGCACCTGCACGTGACCGTCGACGGCCGGCTCCAGCCGCAGATGGAGGGGACGACGTTCGACGTGTGCGTGCCCGCGGGGCCGCATTCGATCACGGCTGTGCTCGTGGCCGAGGACCACTTCGGCTTCAAGAACGAGTCCGATCTCAGCGACACCGTCGACGTCGTGGGCGCCCGCGACGCACGCTGCTGACCGCTACACCCGCACCGGCCACCCCGGGGCCGCCGGCACCGCGACAGGTGGGGGCGGCCAGGCGCCGACGAGCTGCGCCTGGCGCATGAATGCCTGCTGTGACTTGGCGAGCACGATGCCCTCGAGCAGCAGATCGGCGTCCTGTTCGGGCACCCCCATCGTGCGCGAGCGCGCCCTCGCTGCGAGCCGCTCGCGCAGGTCGTGGCGCGCGGCAGGCGTCAGCGTGGGCCTGCGGTGCAGGTAACGTCGTATGAGCAGTAGGTCGTCCTCGGTGATGCCCGAGACATCCCAACCGGCCCAGTCCGGTACGGGCCGCGGGGTGAGCACGAGGAACCCGGTACCGGGGGCGGGCCGCTCGTCCTGGAGCACGACTGTGCCCGCGACGAGGTCGCCGAGGCGCTTGCGCCGTCCCGTGAGCACGATGCAGACGAGGCCCACGCAGTAGAACAGCGGCAGGAAGTCCACGATGCGCAGCAGGTTGCGACGAGCGCTCGCAGACAGGTCGATGGGCAGGCCGTCCTCGCGTTCGACCGCGATGTTCAGGGCTCGCTTGCCCGGTGAGCGGCCCCGGAACCACAGCTCGGTTACGAAGTTGTACCCGAACAGCACCGCGAACGCGACGGCGATCATCAGCGCCCCCAGCACGGCGCCGGCGACGCCGGCGCCGGCGGCCCCCGCGATCATGCCGATCGCGATCATCGCGACGTACATGATCAGCAGCTGCACGAGCAGGTCGATGATGGCAGCCATCGCGCGTGAGCCGATCCCTGCCAGCGGCATGGTCACGTCGACGTCCTCTGGCGTCGTCACCGTCAGGCGGTCGCGGGTGCGCACGCGGGCGAGCGTAGTGGGCGGGGCGGCGTGGTGATTCCCGCGACGCGGGGTGTGCCCGGCGGATCGGTCGAGTACTTCATCGCCGCCCGCAGCGGCGACTGGCGCGAGCTCGACGCGATGCTGTCCGCCTTGGGCCGCAAACCCCTCGCGAAGCTCGGTGCCGAGCACCTGGGCCGCTTCGCCCAGCTCTACCGCGCCACCGCGGCCGACCTCGCGTACGCGCGGCTGCGCTACCGCCACAACCCCGTGGTCGGGCGCCTCAACACGCTCGTGAACCGGGCCCACGGCGTCCTCTACACCGAGCGGCGCGACTACATCCGCCGCGGTGTCGAGTTCATCCGCGGCGGCTTCCCGCGTGCGGTCCGCCGCCAGGCCCGCTTCGTCTGGATCTGCGCCGCAGCGATGCTCGCCGGTGCCGCCGCCGGGTTGATCTGGCAGCGTCTCGACCCCGCGTCGGCACAGAACGCCCTCTTCGCTGACGCCACATGCGCCGGGTTGAACACGGCGGGGCACACGCTCGGGCCGCTCTCGTCGCAGATCCTGTCCGCTGTCTCGATCAGCGTGCACAACATCTGGGTCGCGATGCTGGCGTTCGCTCTCGGCGCGCTCGCGTGCGTGGGTGCCGTCTACCTGCTCGTCCTCAACGGCCTCCTGCTCGGTGCGTTGGGCGGGTTCGCGTTCGCGTGCGGGAAGGGCACGGACTTCGTCGCGCTCGTGGCCCCGCACGGGACCATCGAGCTCACGATCATCGTCATCGCCGGTGCGGCGGGCATGCGCGTGGGCTGGGCGCTGATCGCACCGGGACGGCTGCACCGCAGCACCGCCATGCGCGATGCCGGCGCCGAGGCGGTACGCCTCCTCGTCGGCACGATCCCGTTCTTCCTCCTCGCCGGCACCGTCGAAGGCTTCATCACGCCCGCCGGCCTGCCGATCGCCGTCAACGTGACCGTGAGCCTCGCCCTCGGCGTGATGTTCTGGGCCTACCTCGCCACCTTCGGCCGCGCGGGCACGCACCCTGGCTAGCGACGCACGCTGCGGAGGGCGGCGAGCATGCCGGCGGCCTTGTCGAGGGTCTCCTGGTACTCCGATTCAGGGTCGCTGTCGGCGACGATCGCCCCGCCGGTGTGAAAGGTGACCACGTCCCCGGTCTTCACGAGTGAGCGGATCACGATGTTGAGGTCGAGCGCGCCGGAGTCGTCGATCCATCCGATCGAACCCGCATAAGGGCCACGCGGCACGGGCTCGAGGCGGTCGATGATCGACATGGCGGCGACCTTGGGTGCACCGGTCATCGATCCGCCCGGGAACGTGGCTCGCAGCAGCTCGACAGTGCCGACGCCGGGACGCAGGCGGCCGGTGATCGTCGACACGAGCTGGTGGGTGTGCGCATGCGTCTCGACCACACGCATCTCCGGCACACGGATGCTGCCGAACTCGCAGACGCGTCCGAGATCGTTGCGCGACAGGTCGACGATCATCAGGTTCTCGGCGGCGTCCTTCTCGGCTGCTGCGAGCTCGGCTGCGAGCCGTGCATCCTCGCCCGGTGTGAGGCCTCGCGGCCGCGTTCCCTTGATCGGGCGCGTCTGCACGGCACCTCCGGTGCCGGCACGCAGGAAGAGCTCGGGTGAGGCGCACGCGATCTCGACGTCGCCTGTGCGCACGTACGCGGCGTGTGGAGCGGGGCTGGTGCGGCACAGGGCCGCGTAGAGTGCCGTGCCCGATCCCGCGAAGTGCGTGTCGAAGCGCTGGGTGAGGCACACCTCGTAGCAGTCGCCGGCGAGCAGGTGGGCGTCGACGGCCGCGATCGCCGACAGGTAGTCCTCGCGTGACACGACCGGATCCGCTTCCGCACGGGCGAGATCGGTGACGCCCACCCGCGCTGGACGTGGTGCGGGTGCGTCGCCGGCGCGGGACAGCGGCCGCGCCGCCTCGAGGCGCGCCGTGAGCTGCTCGGTCGCCGCCCCGTCACGTCCGGCGATCCACGTACGTCCGGCCACGAGGTCGGTCGCGGCGACGGCGTCGAAGAACGCGAGCCGGCAGTCCG
Source organism: Acidimicrobiia bacterium (assembly GCA_019695375.1). Classification (GTDB taxonomy): domain Bacteria; phylum Actinomycetota; class Acidimicrobiia; order UBA2766; family UBA2766; genus JAIBAC01. Next base: position 1,271 of record JAIBAC010000022.1, on the reverse strand, counting down.
CAGGTCCGCTGACGCCGCGCTTGGCGTCGGGGACATCCTCGATCTCGTGCAGGAGCTCGTAGCCGAGGTAGCCCCCGGCGCCGCTGCACCAAGGCGGTTCGTCCGCTCCGCGAGACGTCCGCCGGCGGCTCAGCAGGCCCGCGAGCGCTTCGAGCGGCGCGTCGTCGAGGCGCTGTTCGCGCCCGGGCGGTCCACCCCAGCACTTCCCGCGGACCGAGTGGAACACGTACACGGGATCGGTCGCCAGGAACGCCCAGCGGGACCTCGCAGCCGGTTGCGCGCTGTTCTCGGTGAGCACGACGTGAGCGCAGTCGTCGAGGCTCGTCAGCACCGAGCGCAGATCGAGCGCGACCCCCAACTCACGTACGAGTCGTGTCATGACGTTTCCGCGCTCACCTCGGCGAGCTCACGCGTCACCGGGCCGGGCTCGAAATCGACGCCGGCGACGCGGCGTACGGGTACCACTCCCGCGACCGAGTTCGTGATGAAGACCTCGTCGGCGGCGAGCAGATCGCGTGTGGGCATCGGCGCGGTCGACGTCGCGAGGCCGAGGGCGCGCGCGGCGCGCAGCACGACGGCGCGCGTGATGCCGGGCAGGCAGACCGTCGCGGGTGGGGTGTGGACGCGTGCCCCTTTGACGGCGAACACGTTCGACGAGGTCGCCTCCGTCACGTTCGCGTCGGGATCGCGCCACACGGCGTCGTCGAAGCCGGCTGTGCGCGCCCGGCGCCGTCCCAGGGTCTGGCGTAGGAAACCGGCGGTCGACTTCACCTGTGGGGGAGGCATGTCCGGCAGTGGCGCCGGTGGCAGCAGCGCGACGGTGACGCCACCTGCCGGGGGAGGTGGTGGGGGTGCCAGCGCGACGACGACGAGCCTCGCCGCGCCCGCCCGCTCGGGGTCGAAGGCGCCGCTCGCGCCGCGCGTGAGCGTGATGCGCACGTACGCGTCGTCCACGCCGCAGCGCCGCACCGCCTCCCTCGCGGTGTCAGCGATGGCGGCGCGGGCCGCGACACGCTCGATGCCGACGGCCGCTGCGCTCGCCGCCAGCCGCTCCAGGTGGGCGTCGAGATGCACCGGCTCTCCGCCCCGCGCGCGCAACGACTCGAAGACTCCGTCGCCGTAGAGGAAGCCGCGGTCGTCGGCGCGGATGGCCGGCTCGCCGGGTGTGAACCACGAGCCGTCGACATGGACGCTGCTCGGTGCGGGCCCGTCCACGGGATCAGGTGCCGGCAGGGGCCGGCGCGGCCACCTCTGCCGGGATCGCGACGCTG
>JAIBAC010000204.1 GCA_019695375.1 Acidimicrobiia bacterium | reverse complement strand
CCGCCCCGCGCGCGCAACGACTCGAAGACTCCGTCGCCGTAGAGGAAGCCGCGGTCGTCGGCGGGGATGGCCGGCTCGCCGGGTGTGAACCACGAGCCGTCGACATGGACGCTGCTCGGTGCGGGCCCGTCCACGGGATCAGGTGCCGGCAGGGGCCGGCGCGGCCACCTCTGCCGGGATCGCGACGCTGGGGAGCATTCCCGCGGCCTTGGGACGGCGCCAGCGACCGTTCGGCTGCAGCCGCACGTCGTCGTCGATCTCGCCGGCGGCCAGCCGCGCGAGGCCGAGGTAGAAGGGCAGGTGGTGGAAGACGGTGTTGCGCGGGTAGCTGACGGGGATCCCGATCTGGTTCACGTGGTCGGCGTAGATGGTGCCGAGGAAGTCCCAGTTGCCGTTGCGCTCGAGGTGGTCGACGGTCCCGGGGCTGTGCAGGAGCGTGTCGACCACGACGTCGCGGGGCACCTCGCCGGTGACGGGCCACCTCGCGCTGCCGAGCGGCACGAAGCCGTCGTTGTCGCTCAGCTCGTACTTCGGGTTGGTCCGTGTCTGCACGTGGAACCACTTGAGGATCAGGTTCACCTGGTAGGCGTTCGTGATTCCTGCCACCGATCGATACCTGATGCCGGGGTGCTCGGAGTGCCTGGGGTTGAACTCGCCGACCATGTGGTCGCAACCGAACTCCCGCGCTGCTGCCCAGAGGTCGCTCTGATCGTGGCTCAGGAGCGAGATGAAGCGGTCGACCGCCGGGATCACGTAGCCCGTGATGAACTCGGTGACGGCGGCGGTGTCGTCGGCTATCAGCACCCCGTTGTGCGGTCCCGCGATCGTCGTCACCGACGCGATCGTGTCGGCGATCGTGACGTCGACGAGGTCGTCGCCGAAGGCACCGCTCGCGAACGGCTTCCAGCCGCCCATGCCTTCGGGCGCAGTCAGGTAGCGCGCGTCGGTGGAGGCCTGGCTGTGCGCCACTATGTGCACGGGCCGGCGGTGCCGCAGGAAGACCTCGGCGATCCCGCTCACGCGCAGGCGCCTCAGCACGAACGGGTCGAGCTCTGCGAGCGACAGCAGGCGGCGGCGCCGGTACGCGGTGTCCGCCGCGAACGGCGCCTCGCCGCGGGGCGGTGTGCCGTAGAACCACTCGAACGCCCGGTACTCGTACGTGTTGAGCGGATCCGTGGTGGGCGCGTAGGTGGGGAATCCGTGCAGCTGCAGCCACTCCTTCACGTTCTGGAAGTACTGCAGCGGACCGATGCGGTTGAAGCCCAAGAAGCCGTGCATGAGCACGACGGGATGGTCGCGGCGGCCGGCCATGCGTGCGGCCCTCCGCGGCGCAGCCGCCACGTAGCGGGCCGAGTCGAGCGCGAGGTCACGGGTCCACGTTGCGATGCTCACGCAGGCCAGGATAGAGATGCCGCGGAGCGCTCGGTGCTGATCCCGCTACGCTCGACCGAGGGTGGGCCGGCACGAGGAGCGTGTTGAGCGAGCATCTGTCCGACGTCTGGCTCCGGGCCACCGACCTCGAGGTCGTCTCCGGTTCCGGCTGCACGGTGATGTCAGCCGACGGTACCGAGTACCTCGACTTCACTGCCGGCATCGCGGTCGTGAACACGGGCCACTGCCACCCCCGCGTGGTCGCCGCGATCCGCGAGCAGGCGGCGCGCTTCATCCACTCCCAGGTGAACTGCTACCGCAACCCGATCCTGGAGTCGCTCGCGCAGCGACTCGCCGGCGTCTGCCCGGCGGGCATCGACCGCTTCTTCTTCTCGAACTCCGGCGCCGAGGCGGTCGAGGCGGCGGTGAAGCTCGCGAAGGCCGCCACGGGGCGGACAAACGTCGTCGTGTTCGAGGGCGGCTTCCACGGGCGCACGCACATGGCGATGGCGATGACGACGTCGAAGGCCGCCTACCGGGCCGGATACCAGCCGCTGCCGGCAGGGGTGTTCGTGGCACCGTTCCCGCGGCCGTTCGAGTGGGGCTGCGACGAGAACGAGGCCAACCGCCGCGCGCTGGCGGCGCTCGAGAAGGTGTTCACGCAGGCGACGGCCCCCCACGAAACGGCCGCCGTCGTGATCGAGCCGGTCCTCGGCGAAGGTGGGTATCTGCCGGCAGCGGCGGAGTTCATGCGCGGCGTGGCCGGCCTCTGCCGCTCCCACGAGGTGCTGCTGGTCCTCGACGAGGTGCAGACCGGCTTCGGCCGCACCGGCAAGTTCTGGGCGCTGGAGCACTCCGGTGTGGAGCCCGATGTGATCGTGATGGCCAAGGGTTTCGGTTCGGGCTTCCCGATCTCGGCGATCGGCGCCCGTGCCGCCCTGATGGACCGGTGGCCGGCCGGCAGCCACGGCGGCACCTACGGCGGCAACCCGCTCGGCGCCGCCGCGGTGCTCGCCACCCTCGACGTGATCGAGGACGAGGCGCTGGTGCAGAACAGCGCAGAGCGTGGCGTGCAGCTGATGACCGCGCTCCACAAGATGCGCGCGGAGCACGCCGTGTTGGGCGACGTTCGTGGCCTCGGCCTGATGGTCGGCTGTGAGCTCGTCGGCGCCGAGGACGGGTCCCCGGATCCGGTGCGTGCGCGAGCCGTGGTCGACCACTGCCGCCACGAATCGCGGGTGCTCTTCATGACGTGCGGCACCGCCGGCAACGTGATCCGCTGGATGCCACCGCTCGTCGTGAGCCCCGAGGAGATCGACCGGGGGCTGCAGGCGTTCGCCGCTGCCCTCGACGCGACCGGATGATAGGAGGATGCGGTGCTGCGCGACTCGTACCCCTACTGGCTCGCCAACGAGGCGGTCCGGCCCAACGCCGATCTCGAGGTCGTCGACAAGTACTCAGGTGAGGTCGCGACCCGTGTCGCCCTCGCTGACGAGGCCGCGATCGACGCCGCGATAGGCGCCGCGTGCGACGCGGTCGCGCCGATGGCTGCGCTGGCCGCGTACGAGCGCAAAGCCGTCCTCGAGCACTGCGTCGACCGTTTCAGCGAGCGTGCCGACGAGCTCGCCATGGCCCTCTGCATCGAGGCCGGCAAACCGATCCGCGACAGCCGTGGCGAGGTCTCCCGCCTCGTCGACACGTTCCGTGTCGCCGCGGAGGAGTCCACGCGGATGGTCGGCGAGGTGCTGCCGCTCGACATCAGCCCCCGCGCACGCGGCTACCGCGGCTACTGGAAGCGCGTCCCCATCGGTGTGTGCTCGTTCATCTCCCCGTTCAACTTCCCGCTCAACCTCGCGGCGCACAAGGTCGCGCCGGCGATCGCGGCCGGGTGTCCGTTCGTGCTCAAACCGGCGAGCCTCACGCCGGTGGGGGCGTTGATCATCGGTGAGGTCCTCGCCGAGACGGATCTCCCACCGGGTGCGTTCAGCGTGCTGCCCTGCCGGCGCGACGGTGCGCGGCTCTTCAGCGAGGACGAGCGCCTGAAGCTGCTCAGCTTCACGGGTTCGCCGGCTGTGGGATGGGATCTGAAGGCACGGGCCGGCAAGAAGAAGGTCGTGCTCGAGCTCGGCGGCAACGCCGCCGTGGTCGTCGACGAGACCCTCGATGCGGCCGCACAGGACGACGCCGTCGAGCGCATCGTGTTCGGCGCGTTCTACCAGTCGGGCCAGAGCTGCATCGGTGTCCAGCGCGTCCTGGTGCACGAGGCGATCTACGCGGACTTCCGCAAGCGGCTCGTGGAGGCGACAGCAGGCCTCGTCGCCGGCGACCCCAAGGACGAGAACACATTCATCGGCCCGATGATCAGCGTTTCCGAGGCGGAACGCCTCGACCGCTGGATCGAGGCCGCTGTCGGCAAGGGTGCCCGTGTCCTGTGCGGCGGCCACCGCGACGGCGCCATGCTCGACGCCACTCTGCTCGAGGACGTTCCCCGCGACACCGAGCTCTACTGCAACGAGGCGTTCGGTCCCGTGGCGCTGGTGTCGCCGTTCTCCAGCTTCGACGACGCCCTCGCCGAGGTGGACGACTCGGCGTTCGGCCTGCAGGCCGGGGTGTTCACGCGTGACCTGTACCGGTCCCAGCAGGCGTGGGACACGCTCGACGTCGGCGGGGTGGTGGTGGGTGACGTCCCGAGCTGGCGCGTCGACCACATGCCCTACGGCGGCGTGAAGGACTCGGGGCTCGGCCGCGAGGGGATCCGCTTCGCGATGGAGGACATGACCGAGATCCGTCTCCTCGTCGTGCGGACCCCCCCGACGGACGTGGGGACGTAGATCGGCGTGTGAGCGCGTTTCACGTCCCCACGTCGGGGGTCGCGATGGGACGTGGGGACGTGGATCGGCGTGTGAGCGCGTTTCACGTCCCCACGTCGGGGGTCGGGGGGCTCAGGTGACGTCGGTGACCGACCAGGTGACCTGACCGAGCTTCCACGGGAAGCTCGCCAGGTTCAGCCACTGGCCGCTGCCGGACGCCGTGCGCGTGGTCTTGTCGTAGCTGCCTTTGGCGAAGAACACGGAGACGGTCACGTCGGTCGAGCCCGTGGCGACCTCGATCGAGCCGAGGTAGAGCGGGATGATCCAGAACCGCTTCACGTCGACGGTGACAGAGGTGGTGCTCACGGCGCCGGAGCCGGTGATCGAGACGAATCCGAACGCGTCGCCGGTGACCTCGAGGTTGCCGCTCGTGAGCGCGCCGGACACGGCGGCGCTGTAGCCGCCCGTGATCGTGACGCTGACCTGGTCGGCGCCGGCGGGCACGGGCATGACCGCCGTGGGCAGCCAGCTCAGCAGCAGTCCCTGCACGGACTGGCTCGTGGCCGACGTGTTGAGCCCGTAGGAGTCGAACGGGCTCGAGAAGTGGCCGTCGGCCTGCTGCTTGGACAGCAGCGTCGTCTCCGGTGACACGTACGCCTGTCCGCTGCGGCCCGGAGCGGCGGCGTCACGCCACGCGCGCGTGCCGGGGTCGGCTCCGGTCGCCTTGATCCCGATGGCGGCGAGCGCCGTCGAGTTGGTGTTGACCTCGGGGCCGGCGCCGTAGTCGTCACCCCAACCGCCGGTGGTGAACTGCGCGTTGGCGAGCGCGGTGAGTCCCTTCTTCACGATCGCGTCGGTGCCGGTCCGTCCGGCGGCGGCGAGCGCGACCAGCGTCAGCGCGGTCGTGTCGACGTCGACGCCGGTGCCCGTCGGTGTCCCGGTGTAGTTCCAGTTGCCGTTGGCCTGCTGGGCGCCGTTGATGTAGGCCAGCGTGTCGGCAGGGACGTTGCGCCCGATCACCTTGCTCGCGATCGCCGCGAAGATGGTGGCGTTGAACGTCCCTGCTCCGTAGGAGCCGTCGGGGAGCTTGGCCGCGTCCATGATCGAGACGAGATCGACGGCAGCGGCGCTGTCGTTGTCGGGGTCGAAGTCGCGCGGGTCGAGACCCAGCGGCGCGACGGTGAGCACGATCAGCTTCGCCGCCTGCCCGCCGGTCGTGCCGGCGTCGACGAGGTCGTCGAGGTTGTGCAGCGGGTTGTTGCCGCTCTTGACGCGTGCGGTGACGGCGTTGCGGGCGAGCGTGGTGCTCCACGTGTCACTCGTCTGGGCGTTCTCGGCGATCGCGAGGACGGCGTCGGGTGTCTCGAACCCCGGGAAGCCGGCGGTCTCGAAGCCACCGTCGGCCTGCTGCTGGGTGGCCAGCCACGTGACGGCGTTCGCGGCGGCGGTGCGGGCTGCCGGTGACGCTTGCGCGTCGGCGACGGCAGGGACGCCCAAAAGGGCGAGGACGAGAAGGCCGGCA
>JAIBAC010000203.1 GCA_019695375.1 Acidimicrobiia bacterium | reverse complement strand
CGCCGGTGCCGGTCTCGTGGAGGACCTCGAGCAGTGCAGGCGGCGACTTGGGCCGCGCGAGCCACTCGGTGCAGATCAGCGGCCGGCCCAGGACCGCGAGGTGCTCGATGGCCCGGCGCAGCTCCGCCTCGCCCGAGTAGGAGTGGAACGACACGACATCGGAGCGCTCCAGCGCGATCCGTGCGGTGCGTGACGCGCGCTCGGGGTGGGGTCGGCTCGGGAACAGGAAGATGCCGGTAGTGAGCGGTTGCGTCGGGCCGGCGGCCTCGGCCCAATCCCACACGTCCTCGAGCAGGTCGGCGATCAGGATGCGCTTCCTGTGCGGGTCGCGGCCCAGATAGGACGGGTTAGGGCTGTCAGGCTCGTTGAAGAGGTCCCACGCGACGACACGCTCGTCGTCACCGAAGCGCGTGAGCACGGCGTCGACGTACCCGCGCAGGCTCGGCCAGCGAGACCTGTCGGCGAGGACGGCGGCGCCGGGGCCCTGCACCCAGGTCGAGTTGTGGATGCCGGGGCGGGGCAGTCGCTGAGGGCCGGGCCGCGGTTCGGGGTCCCAGATGCCGTCGAAGAGGACGGGCATGACGGCGATGCCGTGGGTCTGCGCGAGGCCGAGGACGCGGTCGACGCGATCGAGGAAGTCGTCGCCGTCGACGACCCACATCAGATCGTGCAGGAACAGGCGGATGCAGTTCATGCCGATGTCCGCGGCCCATCGGAGCTCGCGGTCGATCGTGTCGGGATCGAAGGTGCCGGCCTGCCACAGCTCGAGCTGGTTCGACGCCGTCGACGGGACGAAGTTGCAGCCGACGAGCCAGCCGGCGGCTTCGCGCCAACGCCATGCCCGCTCGGCATCCCAGCGCTGGCGCCGCGCCAACGGCTCGCCGCGGAGCACGCCGCGGGTACCGAGCTCGCTGAGCAGGAGGTCGCGGCCGAGCTCGAGGACGTTCACCGGCCAAGGTGATAGCACTCCCGGTTGCGTCCCCGGTGCCGCCACCCGGTACGGTGGCGCCGATGATGCGCAGTGACGTGGACTTCCTCGGCCTCGTCCCCGACGAGGCCCCCGGCCGGTTCGGCTTCTCCGTCGTCGACCGCCTCGCGCGCCTCGACGGCCGCCTCTACGGGGGTGCTGCGATCGCGATCTCCGTCGCCGTCGCCGAGATCACGACGGCCCGCTCGCCGCTGTGGATGACGACCCAGTTCGTCGCGACCGCGCCGCTCGGCACCGAGATGGTCGCCCATGCCGAGGTGCTCGCGGGTGGCAAGCGCACCAACCAGGTGCGCGTCACGGGGACCGGCCCCGGCGGCGACGTCGTCTTCGCGTCGCTCGGCGCCACCGGGCACCACCGCGCCGGTGGCATCACCGGCGAGTACGAAAACGGCCCCGTGGTCACGCCGCCGGCGGAGTCCCAGGTGTGGGCGAGCCCCTTCGACGGGATCGCTCGCGCCGCCGGCTACAGCGAGGACGTCATCCCGGCGCTGCCGGCCACGGGCTTCGCTGCCGCGGTCGAGATGCGTGGTCCCGAGATCATCCAGCATCCGGATCCCGGCGCGGGGCGCATGTGCATATGGGCGCGCATGCGCGACAGCGACGTCGTCACGCCGGCGATGGCGGCCTTCCTCGCCGACATGGTGCCGATGTCGATCGCGGTGGCGGTCGGTGCCATCGTCGGTGGGACCAGCCTCGACAACACGATCCGCATGGGCGCCTTCGTCGACACCGAGTGGGTCCTGCTCGACCTGCGGCCACACCTCGCCGTCGGCGACTACGGCCACGGTGTCGCGCACGTGTGGAGTGAGGACGGACGTCTGCTCGCCACCGCGAGCCAGACGGCGTCGCTGTTCCGCTTCGACACCGACCACCTCCCGGGCACCTCCGATGTTGGATGACGATCCGGCCAGCTGAGGACGTTGGATGACGACAAGCGCGCTTTTCGCGCTGTCTGTCATCCAAGCCCGGTCTGGTGGCCGATCTGTTATCCAAGCCCCTCAGGTGACCGGGCCCACCCGCGCGGTGTCGTCGCCGTGGGCGAGGGCGGTGCTGGCGCGCAGCGACGTGGCCATGATCGTCAACGTCGGGTTGAACGCGCCCGAGGTCGGGAACGTGGAACCGTCGCAGACGACGACGTTGGGGACGTCGTGCATGCGGCCGAACTCGTCGGTGACCGACGCGGCGGGGTCGGTGCCCATGCGCAACGTGCCGAGGATGTGGCGCGTGTCGGGCGCGATCGGGTTTCCGCCCGTGAGGAAGTTCAAGGCGGGCGGCACGAAGTACGTCGTCGACGCCCCGGCGGCGCTCAGACACGCGGCGAGCTTCGGGCCCCAGTACCAGCCGGCGATGAGCTCGTGGCGGTGCGGCGTGTAGGTGATGCGCGCCACCGGCAGCCCGTAGATGTCCTTGACGCCGGGGTCGAGGTCGACGGCGTTCGTACGCTGGGCGAGGTCCTCGGCGATCATCTGCACCGAGCAGAGGTGGTCGCGGAACGGCGACGAGCGCATCATCGACTTGTGGTTGCGGCCCCGCCCGAAGGGGAGGTCGCCGTAGATGCCGGCCTCCTCGACCAGCATCGGCGCCCCACCGATCTCGACGACACCGCCGCGCAGGTACGGGAGCCCGAACCAGCGTGCCGTGGCCTTGTCCGGGACCGCCGGCTCCATCATGCAGTGGCTGCCGGATCGCCCCCGGTACTGGTGGAGACGCTCGGCCACCCGTCCCGCCGCGAACGTCTCGGTGTGGAAGCACAGGTGCCGGCCCACGAGCCCGCTCGAGTCACCGATGCCCGAGAGCAGCGCGATCCGTGCGGACTCGATCGCCGACGCGGCGAGCACGACGACGTCGGCCTCGATCGTCTCCTCCGCAGAGAGCCCGTCGCGGAACGCGACGCCGACCGCACGGCCGCCTTCGGCGATGATGCGTGTCACGTTCGCGCGGGTCCGCAGCGTCGCACCTGCGATCAGCGCCCGGTGCAGGAATGTGACGGCGGCACCTGCGCGAGCGTGGATCGTGCAGCCGAAGTGCGAGCAGAACCCGCAGTTGTTGCACGGCGGCCGCCCGTCGCGCTCGACGGTGTTGTGCGCCATCGCGAACGGGTACGGCTGGTAGCCGCGCGCTTCGGCGCCGCGCACGAACACGGTCGCCCCGTACATGGGCGGGCCGGGCGGCATCTGGTACGGCCCCCGTGGTGCGTGCGCCTTCACGAAGTCGGGTTCGGCGTCTGCGTCACCGGCGACGCCGATCACGTCCTCGACGCGGTCGTAGTAGGCGGCGAGGTCGCCGTAGGAGAACGGCCAGTCGGCGACGTCGGCTCCGGGGACCGGGCCGTACTCCGACGCCATCGCGAAGTCGATGTCCCAGAACCGCGGAACCTTCGCGTCCCAGTGGATCGTGCCGCCGCCGGCGGTCTGGGGCAGGTTGTTGAGCGCGCCGACGTGGCTGCGTGCCACGCCGGCCGCGGCCTGAGCCTGGGTGCGCGCCGTGCGCGGGTTGCCGGGTGCGAACCTGTCGGCACCGACCTCGTCGCCGCCGAAGAGCGGGGGGCCGAGCCCGGCGGGGTCGCCGAGGCCGCGGAAGCGGTTGCGGCCCTTCTCGAGGATCGTGACGTCCCAGCCCGCCTCGGCGAGCACGCCCGCTGCGACCGAGGCGCCCGCACCGGAGCCGATCACGATGGCGTGCGACGTCACGGTTCCGACACCTCCGCGGCCGTGTAGCCGCGCGGCTGGCTGTCGCCGGGCCACTGCGTGTACGCCCAGCCGGCAAGACCGCGGTTGCCGCCGTACTCGGGTGCGCCGTACATGCCCTCGATGCTGTGCTGCCACACGAGGTCGAGGAACTCGCCGAGTCCCCACTGCGGGAACATGATCAGGACGTCCTGGAACCACGTGGGCAGCTGGTGGAAGCGGCGCCCTCCGCGTGCGCGGGCGAGGTCGTCGAGGGTCGCGAGGCCCTTGCGGTACTTCTGCTGCAGGCCCTCGACGGGTCCGCCCCACTCGCGTTCGGGGATCCCGAGGGACCCCTCGATGCGGGTGCGCCACGCGAGCTCCTCGATCTCGTCGAGCTCGAGGAAGTCGGCGAAGTCGTCGTGGGTGGCGCCGGCACGGTCGCTGAAGGGGCCACCCGCCCAGATCCGTGGTGTGCCTCCGACGAGGAACGCGCCGAGGAACAGGTCGATGTAGTTGGGTACGCCGGCGTCGAGGGCGCCGGGGTCGGGGTCCTCGGGCGGGCCGGGGATGAAGCGGTCACAGACGGCAGCGAGGGTCTCGAGCTCGGCCGCGGTGAGGAAGTACCCGCCTGTGCCGGCGTCCTCGGCCTGCGCCGCTGCCGGTGCCGCGGCGGTGAGGGCGCCGACGAGCGGAGCCGGAGCGAGGCTCAACAGCGCGAGGTCGCGTCCGCCGCGCAGCAACGTCCGCCTGCCGAAGCGGTCGGCGCTGGAACCCATACCTCTGCCTCACCCGCGCGCGTCGTACAAGACTTTGTACGACATGCGCCGCGCCGGTTCCTCCCGCGGCACGGTGGTGGAGGCCGGCGGGGTGTCAGCCGCTCATGTGCGCCTTCTCGCGGTAGCACGCCGTCGGGTCGGGCGTGTTGCGGCATTGCTCCGAGATCTTGCCCTCGAACTCGGCCTCGGCGCGGGCGCCCGCGTCGTCGCACTCCGACTCCGGTGCCGGCCTGCCGAGGATGTCGCAATAGGGGTCGGTGTCCGCCTTGGGTGCAGTCTTGGCGCGGGCTCTGGTGGTCGTCGGTGCGCTGCGCCGCACGATGTCGACGCCGCGTTCGACCGGCGAACACGAGGGACCCTCGACGCGGACGACGACCGCGTCGGCCGTGGTCCCCTTCGGGTAGCCCGACGCCTTGTACGTGAAGGACCCGTCGGCGTCGACCGGCACGGGGACGGGCTCGGGCGAGGACGCGACGACGGTCACGGTGAGCCCGGGTGCCGCGGTTCCCGGGATCTCGACCGCCTTCGACGTCGTCACCTTGGACTCGGCGATGTCGAGCGGGCACGGCGGCGGTGCCGCCGTCGTCGCCGATGCCTGCGCCACCTCTGCCGCCAGGCGGTCGGTGTCGGGATCGGCCTGCTGATCCGGGTTGCCGCAGGCGCCGAGAACGAGCGCGGCGCCTGCCGCGACTGCCACCCCGCACAGGACGGCCTGCCGTGATGCCATCTGTCCTACCTCGTTGGTGCCGGGACGTAGGGGATCTGTGGCTCCGGGGGGGAGACTCGAACTCCCAACCCTCTGATTAACAGTCAGATGCTCTGCCGATTGAGCTACCCCGGAAGGCTGCGTTGGGCGTTTCAGCTGAAACGTCCGTTCGGCCCGACGATGGTAGACGGTCCTGGAGGTGGTCCGGTCCAGCGCGGGTCAGCGGTTCGCGGCCTGCTCGAGCTGGCGCCGGTGCCACGCATCTGGGTCGGCCTGCACCGATACGACGCGGGGGTCCGTCACGGCGGCCGTCGACGCGCGCCGCCAGCGCGGCACCCACCTGCGGTCGTCGTTCTCGCTCGCGGCGAGGAACCACGACGCCAACCCGTCCCACTCACGCAGGTCACCGGGCGGGTGCAGCGGCAGCCACGTCTCGTCGGACTACTCGTAGTTGAGGTCCGGAGTCGTGGTCAGGAAGTTGGCCAGCTCCTCGTCGTCGCCGTCGTCGCCGCCACGTGAGCACGGAACGATGTGCTCGAGGCTCGCGTACAGCTCGAAGCCCGCCTGGTGG
>JAIBAC010000202.1 GCA_019695375.1 Acidimicrobiia bacterium | reverse complement strand
TGTCGGTCGCTGCTTCGATCGCCTTCACGGCTGTGCGCGGGATGAGCGCGTCCTGCGCCGTCTTGCCTGCGAAGGCGAGCGAACGGCGCACGAGGTCGGCGACGTCGGGGTCGAGGACTCCCTCGTCTGCCGAAGTGCGCATCAGCAGGCCGAGCTCCTCGATGGAGCGGACACCCTCGAGCTCCATCTGCGGCTCGATGCCGAGCAGGCTCAGCATCCGGTCGGCGGCGCCGTTGAAGAGCCGGATCATGGGCGCGACCGCGGCGTTGACGGCACGGAGCGCGGGGCCGAGCACCAGCGCGGTGCGCTCGGTGCGGGCGAGCGCGATGTTCTTGGGGATCAGCTCACCGAGCACCATCTGCGCAGCCGTCGCGATCACGAGCGCGATCAGCAGCGACAGGGCGTGCACGGTCGTGGCGCTCAGCGGGAGTCCGTCGAGGAGCGGTTCGATGAGGCGCCCGATCGTGGGCTCGGCGACGAAGCCGATGACCAGTGACGATGCCGTCACGCCGACCTGAGCCCCGGTGAGCTGGAACGACAGCTCAGCGAGGGCGGCGTCGGTGCGCACGGCGGCTCTCGACCCCGCCTCGGCGCGGGCGCGCACGCGGTTGCGGTCGACGGCGACGAGGGCGAACTCCGCTCCTGCGAAGAAGGCGCTCGCCGCGATGAGCAGCGCTACGGTCAGCAGTCCCAGGAACGTGCCGATCGACGCCTCCGAGATCGGGTCACAGCCCCTCCTTGCTACCAGCAACCCTGCGACGTGGGGACGCGTAACGCCGTGTCACGCACGAACACGTCCCCACGTCCGGCACGTCCCCCCACGTGGGGACGCGAAACACCGTGTCACGCACGAACACGTCCCCACGTCCGGCACGTCCGGCACCTCCACGCACCCGTGCAGAGACAGTCAGCCGAGGAGGCGGGCCCGCATCCTCCGGACCGCCGGTGGAAGCAGCAGCAACGGCAGCACGATGAGGTACGCGGCGTGCACGAGGCTCGAAGCCCCCACTGCGCCCGTCGCGAGCTGGCGGCTCAGCGTCGCACCGTGGAACAGCGGCAGCGCCCACGCCACCTTCTGCGCCCACGCCGGGAGGTTCGTGATCTCGAAGAACACGCCCGAGAACAGGAACATGGGCACGATCACGACCGTGTAGTAGTAGGCGTAGAGGTTCATGTCCTTGATGTAGGCCGATGCGAGCATCCCCATCGACGCGAAGTCGACTGCCACGAGCGCCGCTGCGATGGGCATGAGAAGCGCCCACCACGAGCTCACGAGGCCGGCCACCACTATCACGGCGAAGAAGATCGCGCCGGTGATGGTTGCCCGTGTGGCACCCCACAGCATGTCGCCGAGCACGAGGTCGGCGGGTTCGAGCGGCGTTGACAGCATCGATGCGTACGTCGAGCGCATCTCGAGCTTGAAGTGGATGTTCCACGTCGTCTCGAACGACGCCTGGTACATCACACCGCTCATGAGCAGCCCGGGGGCGATGAAGGCGATGTAGGTCCCGCCGTCGACGGATGTGACGTAGGACCCGACCCCGAGGCCCATCGCGACGAGGAAGACGATCGGGTCGAGCAGGCTCGGGACCAGCAGCCACCTCGCCACGTGGCGCCATACCGTCCAGTCGCGCAGCCAGACCCGCCCTGCGCCGCGGAACACGGTGGCCGCCGCCGTCACGACGGCTCTCCGCCCGAGTGCGCAGGTTCACGATCGCCGCCGGGATCAGCGTCGCCGGTGTCGAGGAGGTCGCGACCCGTGAGGGCGAGGAACACGTCCTCGAGCGACGCGGGGCGCACGTAGACGTCGTCGACGTCGACACCGGATTGGGTGAGCGTGGACAGGACGGCACGGCCGTCGTCGCTGTGGACGAGCACGCGGTCGTAGAGGTCGATCACGTCGGACGTCTCGGTGTCGAGCGAAGGCAGTGCACGACCGCGCAGGACCGATCGTGGCACCTCGACGACGTGGCGTCGCGCGCAGCGGCGCACCAGCTCGCGTGGGGCTCCTTCGACGAGCACGCGTCCGTGGTCCATGATCACGAGCCGGTCGCAGAGCTGGGTGGCCTCCTCCATGTAGTGCGTGGTCAGCACGAGCGTTGCTCCGGCGGCCTTGAGGCTGCGCAGGCGGTCCCAGATGTGATGGCGGGCCTGCGGGTCGAGCCCGGTGGTCGGTTCGTCGAGCAGGACCACCTCGGGATCGTTGACGAGGGCCCGTGCGATCACGAGTCGCCTCTTCATACCCCCTGACAGGGTGCGCACCTTGGCGTCGGCGCGGTCAGCGAGCGACATGAACTCGAGGTGCTCGACCGCACGCCGTCGCGCCTCGATGGAGCGGATCCCGAAGTACCGGGCGTAGACGACGAGGTTCTCCATCACGGTGAGCTCGTCGTCGAGGCTGTCCTCCTGGGGGACGACTCCGAGGTGCGCCTTGATGCGGCGGCCGGCGCCGGGAGCGCTCACGTCGGTGCCGAGCACCGTGAGGGCGCCCGACGTGACCGGTGTGACGCAGCCGATCATCCGCATCGTGGATGTCTTTCCGGCGCCGTTGGGCCCGAGCATCCCGAAGCACTCGCCGCGGGCGACGTGCAGGTCGATGCCGTCGACGGCGACGAAGCCGTCGTAGGCCTTGGTCAGGGCGCCGGCGCGCACGACGTCGTCGGGCATCGTGCCACCGTAGTAGGCCGGTGGAAAGCAGGCCGAGGCGCTTCCACCCAAGACGTCCACCCGAACGCGGACGTAGTCCACCACGCCCCAACGAGGAAGCCCGAGCGCCTCAGTAAAAAGCAGGCCGAGGCGCTTCCGCCCAAGACGTCCACCCGAACGCGAACGTGGTCCACCACGCCCCAACGAGGAAGCGCCGAGTGCCTCAGTGAAGGGCAGGCCGAGGCGCTTCCACCCAAGACGTCCACCCGAACGCGAACGTGACTCCCAACGCCCCAACGAGGAAGCGCCGAGCGCCTCAATGGAAAGCAGGCCGAGGCGTCATGCTTGCCGCAAGCCGGGCGTCAGCCGCTGCGCAGGGCCGCCCCGAGCGCAACGGCGGCGGCGAGGCTCGTCGCGCAACGGACGTGGTTCCATGCCGTCCATCCTCTGGCGTAGGCCGCCCAGGTCGCGTCGACGCCGCTGCCCACGCCGACCCGGTGGTCGTCGAGGGCACACACGGACGTGGGGACGTGAATCGCCCTGTGACGTCGATCTGCGTCCCCACGTCGAGGGCACACACGGACGCGGGGACGTGAACCGCGCTGTGACGTCGATCTGCGTCCCCACGTCGGGGGTGGCAGGGGGCTAGCGCCTCGAGGCGCGGCGCCGCGTGGTCGACACGAGCGCGAGGAGGGCATCCTGCGCGGCGTCGTCGAGCGCGAGGAACTCGGCGCCGACGCGTGATCGGCCCGGCGGATCCACCGGCTCGCACCAGACGACGCGGGCGTCGGCGACGACGCTCACCTCTCCCGCGTCGAACCCGACCGTCACGCGGGTTCCCGGCTCCATCGCCGACGCGACGGTGGCCGCGAGGCCGCCTGCGCCGATGCTGTAGGCCACCGCCTCGGGCTCGTCGCCGATGCGCAGCGGCAGGCGCACGTGCGCCCGCAGGTACCGGCGCCTGTCGGCGGGCCGCGGATCGTGGGGCCGCCCGAGCCGCAGCGCGGTGCCACCGCCGACGGCTGCGAGCGCCTCTTCGACGATCGCAGACACACGCCACAGGCCATCGGGCCGGGCACAGTCGAGCGCCGCGAGCGTCCCTGGCCGTACCGGGGCTGCGCGGCCGGCGAAGCTGTCGCTCACCTCGACGATGAGGCGGCCGCCGGCGCCGAGCTCGGACACGGTGACGCTCACCTGCTCGGCCGAAGCCTCACCGACCCTCAACGTGAGGATCGCCCGGTCTCCTGCGGCAGGACCACCTGCCGTGGTAGCGGACGGCGGCTGCTCACTCACGACGCTGCCCGCACGCCGGCGAAGAGGTCGGTCTCGATCGTCCTGCCGTCCCAGGGCGGCAGTCCCGTGCGGTCGCGGGCGAGGACGTAGTCGTCGTAGGGGTGGATGTCGCGCAGGACGTCGTCGGGGAGGCGCAGCCACATCGACTGCGGATCGACCTGGGTGCGGTGCGCCACCAGCGCCGCGCGCCGCACGTCCATGTACTCGCCCACGTCGATCTGCGTGGTGATCGGATCGTCCACCTCCGAGGGCCGGTTCTCGACCCAGTGCGCGAACGGCGACTCCCAGCCGCGGCGCTCGAACTCCTCGTGGATGGCGACGATGCGCTTCAACGACCAGTGGAACCAGTACAGCTTCTGGGGCACCCACGGCTCGCCGAGGTCGATGCCGGCATATGTGAAGTCGGGATCGCCGGCCGCGTCCCAGATCTCGAGGCCGAGGCGGTAGACCATGATGTGGTCGGGGTGGGGGTAGAAGTGGTGGTCGTCGTAGCCGAGGATCACGTGTGGCCGCTCGGCGCGCACCAGTCGCACGAGGCGTGCGAGCGCCTCGTTCAGGTCGACGTTCGCGAAAGCGTCCGGCCGCGCGTTCGCGTCGGAGTCGGGCATCCCCGAGTCGCGGTAGCCGAGCAGGTAGGCGGCGGCATATCCGCAGATCTCGACGGAGTCCTCGAGCTCCTCGAGCCGGATCCGGTCGAGGTGTTCGACGACCTCGGGCTTGTCCATCTCGGCGTTGAGGATGTCGCCCTCCTCACCGCCTGTGGCTGTCACGAGCGTGCAGCGCACACCGCTGCGGGTGTACATCGCGACCGTGCCGGGGCCCTTGGAAGCCTCGTCGTCGGGATGGGCGTGAAGCGCCATGAGACGCCGGGGAGCGGCGTCCACGTCCGCGGGGTCGGGGAGCTGCTCCCAGCTGTGGATTCTCGGCGGCAAGGCGGCGGTCTCGAGCATCGCAGAAGTGTGCCACAGCGATTCGGGTGCCGACCGGCGGCATGGATAGAGTGGGTGGGTTCGTGTCGCCCGTTCCCACGGCAGACGAACCCGCGAACCCGCCCATGGCCGCCATCGGAGCTTCAGGCACCCACTTCCGGACCGCGCCGGTACTCGTGTCGGCGTCGTTCGCCCACCCCGACGTCGACGCCGGCGCCAGGGCGGTCCTGTCGATCCCTGAGGACAAGCTCGCCGCCGCGCTCGGCGACCTGCATGCCAGGCCGGCGGAGCTCGTCGTGATCTCGACATGCCTGCGCCACGAGCTCTACGCCGTCGGCATCGACCACGAGCGGCTCCGCGCGATCGCGGGCGAGATGGCCGGCGGCGTCGCCGATCTCGACCTCCTGCCCGATCCCGTCGAGCTGTACGGCCGCGAGTCGGTCATCCACCTGTTCCGGGTCGCGGCGGGCTTGCAATCACCAGTCGTCGGCGAGCACGAGGTGCTCGGCCAGGTGCGCCGCGCCCACACCGCCGCCCAGCGCGCGGGGACCCTCGGACCCGTGCTCGACCAGATATTCCGCGAAGCCATCCGCACCGGCCGCGAGGTGCGCGACATGCTGCCCGCCCCCGACCACGGCAGCGTCGCCGCGATCGCCGCGGACCACGTGCTCGACACGGAGCCGGGCAGGCTCGTGCTCGTGGGTGCCGGCCAGATGGCGAACGCTGTCGCAGACCATCTCGACGGCAGCAGCTGGGAGGTGGTGCGCGTCACGCACCGGCCCGACCGCGTCAACGGTGCCGCGCTCGGCCTCGACGCCCTCGCCGACGAGCTCGTCGGCGCCGACGTGCGCGTCGCGGCGGTGACTTCGCCACGCGAGAT
>JAIBAC010000201.1 GCA_019695375.1 Acidimicrobiia bacterium | reverse complement strand
GGGGGTGGCCGATACCATGGCGCGATGCCCGAGGTCAGCGAGACACGACTGCCCAGCATCGGCAGTCGCTTCGACTTCATCACGCGTGGCGGTACCCGCGTCGGTGTCCTCGCGCGCCACACGGGACGGCGCGACCTCCTCATCTACCGGCGCGACGACCCCGACGACGTCTGCAGCGAGGTGAGCCTGTCGGAGGAGGAGGCCCAGCTCCTCGCCGACATGCTCGGCCTCAACAGCGTGACAGACCGCATCGCCGAACTGACCGAGGTGATCCCGGGCCTCGCGATGGACTGGATGCCGATTCCCGACGGGTTCGAGGCCCGCTCGATCGGCGAGACGGAGCTGCGCCGCCACACCGGCGCGTCCGTGATCGCGATCCTGCGCGGGTCCGAACCGGTGGCCGCTCCGGGTCCGGACGACCTCCTCGAGCCAGGTGACACGGTGGTGCTCGTCGGCACGGCGAAGGGCCTGCTCGAAGCGGCGGCCCTGCTGGGCCTCTGATCGAAGCGACGATGCTTGCCGCCGCCGGCCAGTCCACCTCGGCCGTCCTGCTCGAGCTCGGGCTCGTGTTCGTCGGCCTCGCGGTGCTCTCGCGGTTCGCGCGGCGTCTGCGCCTGTCTCCGGTGCCCCTGTACCTGATCGCCGGCCTCGCGATCGGCGCCGGCAGTCCCGTGGGCCTCAGGG
This sequence comes from Acidimicrobiia bacterium, assembly GCA_019695375.1. Lineage (GTDB taxonomy): Bacteria > Actinomycetota > Acidimicrobiia > UBA2766 > UBA2766 > JAIBAC01. The sequence goes on along the minus strand of JAIBAC010000201.1, from coordinate 5,076 downwards.
CCACCGACGACTTCATCGAGGTCGCGGCCGAGATCGGCGTGATCCTGCTGCTGTTGCTGTTGGGCCTCGAGTACACGCCTGCCGAGCTGTCCGAGAGCCTGCGTGCCAACGCGCCGGGGGGCGCGATGGACCTCGTCCTCAACTTCGTCCCCGGCTTCGCAGCGGCGTTCGTGCTGGGCTGGGGTTTCGAGGCGGCGTTCCTGCTCGGCGGGGTCACCTACTGCGCGTCGTCGGGGATCATCGTCAAGACGCTCGGTGACCTCGGTCGCCTCGGCAACCGCGAGACACCGTCGGTCATCTCTCTGCTGGTGATCGAGGATCTCGTGATGGCTGTGTACCTGCCGGTGGCGGCCGCGATCGCAGCAGGCGCTGGCGGGTTGTCGATGGTTGGTACCGTCGCCGTCGGGCTCGCGGCGCTCGGAATCGCGTGGCTGGTCGCGGCCCGTCACGGCAACGCCCTCTCGCGGTTCCTGTTCAGTCGCTCCGACGACGTGCTCCTGTTCAGCGTCCTCGGCGTCGCGCTCGTGATCGCGGGGATCGCCGAAGGCCTCTCGGTGTCGGCGGCCGTCGGCGCCTTCCTCGTCGGGGTCGCGATATCCGACGAGACGGCGCGGGGCGCGGCGACGCTCCTCGCGCCGCTGCGTGATCTCTTCGCTGCGGCGTTCTTCGTCTTCTTCACTTTCCAGGTCGACGCGAAGACGATCCCGGCGTCCCTCGTGCCGGCACTGGCGCTGGCAGTGGTCACCGCCGCGACGAAGTACACGACCGGCTGGTGGACCGCACGCCGCAACGGCGTCGGCCCGGCCGGGCGCCGGCGTGCTGGGACGATCTTCATGGCACGCGGGGAGTTCTCGATCGTGATCGCGGCCCTCGCTGCCGGCACCGCGATCAACCCCGGTATCGCCGGGTTGGCGAGCACCTACGTGCTGATCCTCGCGATCGCGGGTCCGGTGTCGACCCGCTTCGTCAAGTGACCCGACACGACGTGGGGACGTGGATCGGCGTGTGAGCGCGTTTCGCGTCCCCACGTCGGGCGTCGTGTGGACGTGGGGACGTGGATCGGCGTGTGAGCGCGTTTCGCGTCCCCACGTCAGGGGCGTCGGCTACCCGGCGGGCAGCCACGCCTTGGGGTCGGTGTCGGGGTCGGCGAGCACCGCCGTGTCGACGGCGGTGCGGGAGCGGATCAGGGCCTGCACCGCCTCGTTCACGTCCCACACGTTCACGTTGATCCCGCCGACGACGAGTCCGCCGGCGAGGTAGAAGGCCACGAACTCGCCATCGCTGGGGTCGCCGCGGAAGACGACGTCGTCGTAGGGGACCGGCCAGCCGGAGTACTCCATGCCGGCGTCGTACTGGTCGCTGAAGAAGTAGGGGATGCGGTCGTAGACCTTGGACCCGCCCGCGGCGTTCGTGCCCGCGGTGCGGCCCTGGTTCAGTGCGTTGGCCCAGTGCTCCACGCGCACGCGCCGCCCGAGCACCGGGTGCTCGGCTTCGGCGATGTCGCCGGCCGCGTACACGTCCGGGTGGCTGGTGCGCAGGTGGGAGTCGACGAGCACGCCGCTCGCCGTCTCGAGTCCGGCCTCCTCGGCGAGGGCGATGTCGGCGACAACACCGACACCGACGACGACCACGTCAGCGTCGACCACCTCGCCGTCGTCGAGGCGCACGCCCGACACGCGGTCGCTGCCCTCGATCGCCTCCAGGCCGGTGCCCATGCGCAGGTCGACGCTGTGATCGGCGTGCAGTACCGCGAAGTAACCGCCGACCTCGGCGCCGAGGACGCGTTCGAGCGGCGTGGCGAGGGGATCGACCATCACGACATCGCAGCCGCGTTCGCGTGCCGCCGCCGCGACCTCGGTCCCGATCCAGCTCGCCCCGACGACGCAGACGCGTCTGCCCGCCCGCAGCTCCTCGCGCAGCGCGAGGGAGTCGTCGAGGGTGCGCAGCGTGAACACCCCGTCGAGGTCCATGCCCGGAACGGGCAGGCGCCGTGGCGTCGACCCCGTTGCGAGCACGAGCTTCGCGAACGTGAGGCGGCGTCCGCCGGTGAGGGTCACGGTCCTGGCCTGCAGGTCGAGGGCTTCGGCCGCGGCTCCGATGAGCAGATCGATCTCGTTGGTGACGTAGAAGCCGCTCTCATGCACCGCGGCCACGGTCGGGCGGTCGTGGCCCGAGAGGACGCCTTTGGACAGCGGCGGCCGCTCGTAGGGCAGGTGCGCCTCGGCGCCGACGAGGCGGATCGCCCCCTCCCATCCACTCGAGCGGGCCGCTTCGGCGGCCTTCGCCCCGGCCAGACCTGCTCCCACGATCACGAGTCCGTCGTCGGCCATGAGATGCGACCCCTTCCGTAACACACCGGTATCGGGCACCTCTCGGATCGTACGCCCGGATCGACCGGCACGTGCCCGCACGTCGCGTTACGTGGGGACGTTGATCGCCGTGTGGGCGCGATCTGCGTCCCCACGTCGGAGGCTTACCGCCCTCCGAGTACCTCGGTGACGAGTAGGTCGTGCAGGAACGCACGGCAGCGGCGCGCCGACCAGCCTCGCCCGACCCGCAGCGCCTGGTAGAGCTCGGCGCTGAAGAGCACCGTCGTGATGTCGGTCGCCTTCGCCACCGACATCCCCGGGCCGAGTCCGCCGTCGAGGCGGGCGACGCGGCGCAGCACCTCGCGGTAGCTGTCGACCCGGCGCTCCTCGGCGAGGCGCGCCACCTCCGACGCCTCCGGATCTCCCGCTGTTCCGTGGAGGGCCGCCACCATCGGCGCGACCCGCTCCAGGATCGACGCGCCGTTGGCGAGGAAGACGTCGAACGCCGCGGCGGACGTCTCGGCGGTGTCGAAGTCCGTCCACCACGGGTGCCAGGGGAGGATGGTCTCGATCTCGTCGAGATCAGGTGGGGCGGGACGCCACCGCTCGAACCCGACGATCGCGCCGCCCAGGGCCGCGTCGAGCAGCGATGCCTTCGTGCCGAACGTGTAGTAGATCGTCGGGACCGCCACGCCGGCCGCCGCCGCGACAGCAGCGATCGTGGTACCGGCGTATCCGTTCGCGCAGAACTGCTCGTAGGCCGCCCGCACCATGCGCCGACGCGTGGCGAGTGTCTTCTCTGCCCGTTTCGTCGCCATCGGCCACCTTCCGTACTCACTATAGCGACGCTATAGTGAAGTTGGAGACGACCCGCCGGAGTGCCGCCATGAAGATCCTCTTCGCGTCCCTGCCCGCAGACGGTCATTTCAACCCCCTCACCGGGATCGCATCCCATCTCGACGAGCAGGGCCACGACGTGCGGTGGTACGCCGGACCGGAGTACGCGACCAAGGTCGACAGGCTCGGGATGGCCCACTTCCCCTACCGTGAAGCCACCGAGGTGACCGGCACCAATCTGAACGACCTGTTCCCCGAGCGCGCGGGACTCAAGGGGCCCAAGCAGATCTCGTTCGACCTCGAGAAGTTCTTCGTGAGCCAGGTCGGCGCCCACTTCGCCGACATGGCCGCGATCCGCGACGAGTTCGCCTACGACATCTTGTTCTGCGACGGTGCCGTGTACGCGGCGCACCTCGTGGCCGAGGTGCTCGACGTGCCCGTGCTCGCCGTCGCCCTCGCGAGCATCATGCCCGACGACGAGGGCCCGCCACCGTTCTTCGGGCTGCGCCCCGCCCGCACCCCGGTCGGCAGGATCGGCCATCGCGTCGTCCGCCACCTGCTGGCGCGGACCACAAAGGCGGGGACCGTTCGCTACAACGAGGTCCTCGCCGAGCACGGTGTGGCTCCGATCCCGCTCGACGGCTTCCCTCACGCCCCGCTCGCCAGCGCCCGGCGGGTGTTCCTGAACGGGTCGCCGGGCCTCGAGTTCCCCGGCTACCGGCCGCTGCCGAACGCCGAGTTCGTCGGGGCGCTCGCGCCGGCACGCCGCGTCCTCGCTTCCGACTCGACCCAGCTCCCCCCTCGCGTGACCGACGGCGGCAGGAAGGTGGTCGTCGTGTCCCAGGGGACGGTCGACAACTCCGATCCCGGCAAGCTCATCGGTCCGACGCTCGCGGCCCTCGCCGGGAGCGGTCATGTCGTGGTCGCGACGACGGGCGGGGTGCGGACGCGCGAGCTGCGCGACAGGTACGGGTCGGATGACGCCGTGATCGAGGACTTCTTCGACTTCGACGCCCTCTTCCGCCACGCCGACGTGTTCGTGACCAGCGGCGGTTTCGGCAGCACGCTGGCTGCCGTCGGCCACGGCGTCCCTCTCGTGTGCGCCGGCAAGCGCGAGGGCAAGTCCGACCTCAACGCCCGTGCCGGCTACAACGGGTACGGCATCGATCTGCGCACCGAGCACCCGAAGCCGGCCGCTGTCCGCGCCGCGGTGGAGAAGGTGCTCGCCGATCCGTCCTACCCAAGGCGGGCGGCAGCGCTACAGGTGGAGCTGGAGTCCTACGACCCGATGGGCCGTATCGACGCCGTCCTCGCCGGGGTGGTCGCGGCGGCGCGTTGATCCGAGAGCCACGCAGGCACCACCCGCCGGTAGGGTCACTGGGGCGCGGGAGACGACAGGGGGACGCCATGGGTCGCGCCAGCACGGAGCGGGGCGAGCTCGCTCCGCGGGTCGGGCGCTCGATCCTCGAGCTGCCGGGCGTCGTGGCCGCCGCGGTTCCCGCCGTGATCACCGTCGCCGCATGGCGCCTCGGCCACCGGCCACACCCGGCCCGCCCGCATCAGCCCCGCTTCTGGCTCGCCGCGGTCCTCGCCGTCATCGGCCTCACGCTCGGCATCGCCACGATGTCGCTCTTCGCGACCACGGGCCGCGGCACCCTCGCGCCGTGGGACCCACCGGAAGCCCTCGTCGTCAAGGGCCCCTACCGCTACGTGCGCAACCCCATGATCAGCGGAATCATGTTCCTGCTCGCAGCCGAGGCCGCGTATCTGCGTTCCGCAGGCATCGCAGCGTGGCTGGCCGCCTTCTTCGCGGCCAACAGCGTCTGGTTCCCGCTCGTGGAGGAGAAGGGCCTCGAGGCGCGCTTCGGTGCCGACTACCTCGAGTACAAGGCGAACGTGGCGCGCTGGCTCCCGCGGCTGCGGCCCTGGG
>JAIBAC010000200.1 GCA_019695375.1 Acidimicrobiia bacterium | reverse complement strand
GCCGACGATGCAGGTGGCGCGGCGGCCCGCGACGATCACGTCGAACACGTCGGCGCGCTCGAGGTTCCACGCGGTCGAGTCGCAGCGCGTGATCGGGCGGTTCATCGCCGACGGCGACCAGCGCGGCCGTTGCGGCGACCCGGCGAGGAGGCCGTAGCCGGCGAAGTGGCGCGCGAGGAGCTCGAGCTCGGCCGCGACGGCGTCGCGTGGTCGTGACTCCACGTCGGCGAGGGCCTCGACGAGGTCGGCGAGCGGGGCGCCGTCGAACGCGGCGAGGACCGCCTCGGCGCGGGGGTTCAGGAGGACGGGCGGCGCCCACGGCCGCCAGTGCAGCGTGTCGTCACCGACCCGCACGGCCGCGCCCGCAGCCAGCGCTGCGGGCGTGGCCAGGTACACGGGTGGCGCCGCGGGCGGCCCGTCCACGGCACTCAAGACGGATCAGATCGGGTCGCAGATGATCTGCCAGTCCATGTCGCCGTAGCCGTTCGGATAGTCGCCGGTCCCGATGAAGACGTAACCGCCGGTGTCGGCGATCCCGTTGATCGGGTTGCTCACGTAGCCGGTGTCGTAGACGACGGTCATGCCCTGGAGCAACTGCATCTTGCACTTGTAACCGGTCGGAGGCTCGTACGCGTTTGCGCTCGGGCCACCTGGCGGGTCGGCGAGCGCCACCGACTCTGTGAGGCCGCAACCCTGGAAGTAGAAGTGCCACCAGCCGTCGCCGAGGGTCACCAGGAACTGGTCGTCGCCGCCGGCGCCGCTGAAGCAACCGAATCCGTTCTTGTCGGCGGTGCCGTTCGCGGTGATCTGTGGCCCGCCGCCGCCGCCGCCGGATGCCGCCTGCGCGACGCCGGGCACGATCGAGATGCCCGTGATGCTCGCCGCGCCTGCGGCGGCGCCGATGACTGCCGCCTTGCGCAGCGCCTCGCGGCGGGTGTGGGTCTCGCCGCCGACGTCGACGCGGTCGTCCCTGGCGTCCATGTGCACCTCCGTGCTGCCCCAGTCCCCGGCCGCGACACAGCCGGGGTCCGCCAGGTTTCGGGACTTCGTCCCATTTCTCCTGCTCCGGCCCGCTGCCGGATCAGATCGGGTCGCAGGTGATCTGCCAGGTCACGTTGCCCAGTCCCCAGAAGGTGCCGCCAGGGCCGATGAAGACCACGCCGCCGGTGTCGGCGATCCCGTTGATCGGGTCCGCCACCCAGCCGGTGTCGTAGGTCCCGCTGGTGCCGGTGACCAGCATCCGGCACTGGTAGCCGGTGGGCGGCTGGTACGCGTTGTCGCTCGGGCCGCCGGGCGGGTCGGCGAGTATCACCGACTCGCTGTTCGAGAAGGCGCAGCCCTGGAAGTAGAAGTGCCACCAGCCATCGCCGAGGCTGACCTCGAACTGGTCGTCGCCGCCGGCACCGCTGAAGCACTTGAGGCCCGGGGTTTTGGTGGCGGTGCCGTTCGCGGTGATCTGTGGCATTCCACTGGCGCTGGATGCCGCCTGGGCGACGCCGGGCACTATCGAGATGCCAGTGATGGACGCGGCGCCTACGGTGGCGCCGATCGCGGCCGCCTTGCGCAGCGCCTCGCGGCGGGTGTGGGTGTCGCTGCCCAGCTCGACGTGGTCGTCGACGTCCATTGGGCCTCCCATGTTCCATGGCCGAACGACACGCACCGTGGTATTTGGTCGTGTTGCTGTCGTGTAATGCTATGGCTTCCAGCGACTGGCAACAACAGAGTTGGCTGCATCATGATGCTATGGTCTGTGCATGCGTACGACGTTCACGCTTGATGATGATGTTGCGGCGGAGGTGGAGCGGCTCCGGCGCGAGGAGGGCATCGGCATCAGCGAGGCGGTGAACCGGTTGATCCGCGCCGGTCTCGTGGCTCCCAGGAAGCGCGCCGTCTACCGCAACCGCGGCTTCGACGTGGGCCTGAAGGTCGACGTCGCCGACGTCGCGTCGGTCCTCGAGTTGCTCGACGAGGCCTGATGCTCGTCGACGCCAACCTGCTCCTGTACGCCGTCGATCGCCGCAGCCCCCGCCACGAGGCGGCGGGCGCGTGGCTCGAGGACGTCCTCAACGGGTCGAGACGCGTCGGGATCCCGTGGCAGAGCATCGGCGCCTTCGTGCGCATCGTCACCCACCCGCGGGTGACGACCGACCCGCTCACGGCGGAGCAGGCGTGGGGCCGTGTCGAGTCGTGGCTCGCCGCCGACACCGCCTGGATCCCGCCCGCGACCGAGCGCACCGCGGCCGTGCTCGCCCGCCTCGTGCTCGACACGCCGGCGACGGGCAACCTCGTGACGGACGCGCAGCTCGCCGCCCTCGCGATCGAGCACGGCCTCGTCCTCTGCTCTGCCGACACCGACTTCGGTCGTTTCGCCGACCTGCGCTGGGAGAACCCCCTCCGCTGAACGCGGGCGGGATGACCCGCTGGTGCGACAGGTTGCCCGCGTTCGGCCGGGGGCCTCGTGCCAAGGCCGGCCGCAAACGCGGGTGGGGTGTCGTGCTGGTGCGATGGGTTGCCCGCGTTTGGCGTGGGGCCGGCCGCAAACGCGGGTGGGGTGTCGTGCTGGTGCGACAGGTTGCCCGCGTTCGGCCGGGGGCCTCGTGCCAAGGCCGGCCGCAAACGCGGGTGGGGTGTCGTGCTGGTGCGATGGGTTGCCCCCCGTTTGGCGTGGGGCCGGCCGCAAACGCGGGTGGGGTGTCGTGCTGGTGCGACAGGTTGCCCGCGTTTGGGAGTGCCCGCGTTTGACGTGGGGGTCAGTGGCGGGCGTCGCCGCTGGTGTCGATGGCGGCGTAGTCGATGTCGATGAAGAGGGCCTCCATGTCGGCGATCAGGTCGTCGCCGCGGTGGACGTCGCCGCGCACGAAGATCTTGCGGCCGTCGTGGTCGTGCACCCACGCACGCAGCTGCAGCGGCTCGCCGAGCGGGATCGGGGCGCGGTAGTTGACGGTCAGGCTCGCCGTCGCCGCCATCGTGTCGACGAGGCTGGGCGCGGCACCGGCGAACTCGTCGAGGACCCCGGCGAGCACACCGCCGTGGCCGCGGCCGGGCGCACCGCCGTGCATGGGCGTCAACGTCACCTCGGTCGTGACGACGCCGTCGCCGAAGTGCAGCGTCGTCGGCGTCGCCGTCGGGTTCGCGCGGCCGGCGATCGCCCTGTACGGGAAGCCAGTGCGGCGGCCCTCCTCGCTGTCGGGTGCGAGGAGACCGGCTGCGAGCACCTCCTGGCGGTCCCAGTGCGGGGCCTGCTCCGCCCGCGCCGCGAGGCCGCGTGCGGCCGCCCCGATCGCGTCCAGCAGGTCCGCGGGCAGCTCGCGGTCGCAGAAGAGGTCGACGAGGCGGCGCAGGTCCGCGGCGGTGTCGAAGAGGTGGTCGACTGAGGCGGTAGTGGGATCGGTCACGGGGGCTGAGGCTAAGGAAAGTGGGCGGCGGCGCGCCAAGCTCGTGACGCTCCTCTCAGCTGGGCATGCAGCGTGCTGTATGGATAGCGTCTTGCCTGCACCGACCTGCGGTCCCGTCCTGCGGTGGACGACTCGCGGACCGCGACCGAGAGGGCAGCTCAATGGGTACACCGGTGATCATCGAGGCCGTTCGCACACCGATCGGCAAGAAGGGCGGCTGGCTCGCCGGCCACCACGCCAACAGGCTCCTCTCGACCGTGCAGCTCGAGGTCGTGAAGCGCTCCGGCATCGAGCCGAACCAGGTCGAGCAGATCGTGGGCGGCTGCGTCTCCCAGGCGGGCGAGCAGGCCATGAACGTGACCCGCAACGCGTGGCTGTACGCGGGCCTGCCCTACGAGGTGGGCGCCACGACCGTCGACTGCCAGTGCGGGTCGGCCCAGCAGGCCAACCACGTCATCAACGGCATGATCGCGACCGACACCATCGACGTCGGGATCGGCTGCGGCGTCGAGGTGATGAGCCGCGTCCCGCTCGGCTCGGCCGTGATCCACGGACCCGGCTTCATGTGGCCCGAGGACTTCCCCTACGACCTCCCCGACCAGTTCATCGCCGCGCAGCGCATCGCCGAGAAGTGGGACATCACCCGCACCGACATCGACGAGCTCGGCCTCGCATCGCAGCAGAACGCGGCGCAGGCATGGGCCGAGGGCCGCTTCGAGCGCGAGATCACCGCGGTCGAGGCGCCCGTGCTCGGTGCCGACGGCGAACCGACCGGCGAGACCATGAACGTCACGCGCGACCAGGGCCTGCGCGAGACGACGATGGAGGGCCTCGCCAAGCTCAACCCCGTGATCGAGGGCCACATCCACACCGCCGGCAACACGTCGCAGATCTCCGACGGCGCGGCCGCGGTGCTGTGGATGTCGGAGGACCGCGCCAAGGCCGAGGGGCTGCGGCCGCGGGGCCGCTTCGTGGCGCAGGCGCTGATCGGCTCCGATCCCTACTTCCACCTCGACGGGCCGATCGCGGCGACGTCGCGCGTGCTCGAGCGCACGGGGATGACGCTCGGCGACATCGACATCGTCGAGATCAACGAGGCGTTCGCGTCGGTGGTGGTGTCGTGGGCCCGCGCGCACGACGCCGACATGGACAAGGTCAACGTCAACGGCGGCGCCATCGCGCTCGGCCACCCCGTGGGCTGCACGGGCAGCCGCCTGATCACGACGGCCCTGCACGAGCTCGAGCGCCGCGACGGCCAGTTCGCGCTGATCACGATGTGCTGCGGCGGTGCCCTCGCGACTGCGTCGATCCTCGAGCGCCTCTGAGACTCGGGCTCCGGGCGCGGGAAGGTCGCAGAGGCTCAGGCGGGTGCCGTGGCGGCCGCGGTGGCGGCGGCACGGCCGGCGTTGCGGCCGCTGAAGACGCAGTCGGCGGTCGAGAGGCCGCTCACGTAGGACCGCGACGAGATTCCGACGGCGGCACGCCCGGCGGCGTAGAGACCGGGGACCGTGGACCCGTCGGCGTCGCGCACCGCGCCGGCGCGGCCCTCGACGCGGAGCCCGCCGAGTGTGAGACACGGCGCCGGGAACAGCACCGAGCCGACACTCACGTCGATCGCGTAGTACGGCGGTGACGTCAGGGCGCGGACGTACTTGGGGTCCTTGCCCTCGGCGTCGCGGGCGCCGCCGGCGGCGTCGGCGTTGTAGCGGGCGACGGTGGCCTCGAGGCCGGCGGCGTCGATGTCCGCGCGGCGGGCGAGCTTGCGCAGCGTGCGCGCCTTCGAGCGGTTCACCCAGCGGTTCAGCCACGCGGTGCCCTTGCGGAACACGACGTGGTTCTCGCGGCCGCTGAGGACGCGCCACGGCGGCTTGGTGCGCAGCCTCTCGTCGTGGCGCATGTCCTCCTTGGCTTGCAGCCACAGGTCGTGGTCGATGACCAGGTACGCGGTGCCGCCTCCGGACTCGACGATGTTGGCGCTCAACGTCGCGCCGTAGAGCGTCTCGTCGCAGATGCGCTCACCGCGGGAGTTGACGAGGACGCCGCACACGAACGCGTCGGGCGGGCAGATGAAGCGCGATGCCGCGTAGCGGTCGAGCTGGCCGGTCGCGGCACCGACCGCCTCGCCGAGGCGCAGGGCGGCACCGTCGTCGCCGATCGTGCCGAGCGGCGCCGTGTCCGCGTACGGACCGCCGTAGCGCTGCATCAGCTCGCGTGCGAACACGTAGCCGCCGCTGCTGAGCACGACGCCGCCGGTGGCGCGCACCCGCACCGTGCGGCCATGACGTGCCTCGAACTCCGCGAGCTTCTGCCGCGCGCGGTCGGCCGCGCTCGTGCGGGTCTGCGCGGCGGCGGCTGCCGCCTGTTCGAGCGAGCTG
>JAIBAC010000199.1 GCA_019695375.1 Acidimicrobiia bacterium | reverse complement strand
GCGGTTCGTCGGCGTGACCGACTCGGTGGCGGTCACCTCCGGCCTGCGCGCCGACGGCGCGGCCGTCCGCGACGCCGCGACCGGTGGCCTCGCGGGCTCGGCCGTCACCGTCGGCACCGTCCTCGGCAACCTCGTCGGTTGGGGGATCCCGCCGGCGGACGCGATTGCGGCCGTGTCGGCCAACGCCGCGGACGCTGTCGGCCTCGAGGACCGGGGCCGCATCGAGGTCGGGATGCGTGCGGACCTCGTGGTGCTCGACGACGAGCTCGGTGTCGTCGGCGTCCCCGAGCAGACCTGAGCCGCGCGTCGAGACGCCAAACGCGGGCGGAATGACCCGCCATCACGCCAGACAGCCCGCGTTTGGGGGGACGGCCCACGCCAAACGCGGGCGGAATGACCCGCTATCACGCCAGACAGCCCGCGTTTGGGGGGGACGGTGGAGCGCCACCTCGGCCGCCCGGGTGGTGGGCGGGGGCGACCGAGGCGTCGCTCCCGGCAGCCGGTTGGCGGACCGGCTGCCACGGACGGGCAACCAGGGCCGGTCCGCATCGCGCGACGGCGGGTGGGAGCCGCCGCGCAGTTGGGTGGGTGACTAAACCTTCTACCTTGGCCGGAACGTTCCTACCGCTCTCACCAGCCGAGTCCCAGAAACGGGGATCGCGGAGCCGTGGTACCGTCGGCGCACGATGGTCCAGCCTCTCGACGACCCGATCGCACGCGTCGCACCTGCGGCAGCCGCCGAAGCCGCCGAGGACGCCGGCGACGCGGCACTGCCCTTCGACGATCTCGAGACGCTGCAGCCGCCCGAGAACTTCATCAACCGCGAGATGTCGTGGCTGGAGTTCAACGAGCGGGTCCTCGCCGAGGCGTTCGATGCCCGCAACCCATTGCTCGAACGCGTCAAGTTCCTCGCGATCTGCGCGAACAACCTCGACGAGTTCTACATGGTGCGCGTCTCAGGCCTTCAGCAGCAGGTCGACGCCGGGATCAACACCCCCAGTCCCGACGGCCTCACCCCCAAGGACCAGCTCGAGGCGATCGACTCGCGATCGCGGCGGATGCACGCGGACATGGCCCGTTGCTGGGTGGAAGTGCTCGAGCCCGCGCTCGGCGATGCCGGCCTCGCCGTGCGCGACTGGGACGAGCTCGACGACGCCGCACTCGACCACCTGAGCGCACACTTCCGCGAGCAGATCTTCCCCGTCCTCACACCTCTGGCCGTCGACCCGTCGCACCCGTTCCCGTACATCTCCAACCTCAGCCTCAACCTCGCGGTGGTCATCCGCGACCCCGGTGAGGACGCCGAGCGCTTCGCACGCGTAAAGGTCCCCCGCAACGTCGGCCGCTTCGTGCGTGTGCGCCCCGACAGCACCGAGACGGTCCCCGTCGAGCAGGTGTGCGCGGCGCACCTCGGGATGCTGTTCCCCGGGATGGACATCCTCGAGTGCCACCCGTTCCGCGTGACACGCGATTCCGACCTCGACCTCGAGGACGAGGACGCCGAGGATCTCCTCCACGAGATCGAGACCGGGCTGCGCAGCCGCAGGTTCCGCTCGGTGGTGCGGATCGAGATCGCACCGTCGATGCCCGAGCGCATCCGCGACCTGCTCCGGCGCGAGCTCGAGGTCGACGCACGCGAGATGATCGAGGTCGCGGGCATCCTCGGCCCCGCCGACATGTTCGACCTCGCCACCGCCGAGCAACCCGAGCTCAGCTTGCGCAAGTGGAGCCCGCGCACCCCGCCCGTGCTCGACGGCGGCGACGAGGACGTCGACTTCTTCAAGCTCCTCGGTGAGCGCGACGTGCTCGTGCACCACCCCTACGAGTCGTTCAGCGCCTCGGTCGAGGAGTTCATCCACCAGGCGGTGGAGGACCCCGACGTCCTCGCGATCAAGCAGACGCTGTACCGCACGACCGAGAACTCCAAGATCATGGCGAGCCTGATCCGTGCGGCGGAGTCGGGCAAGCAGGTCGTCGTCGTCGTCGAGATCAAGGCCCGCTTCGACGAGGAGCGCAACATCCAGTGGGCACGCCGCCTCGAAGCTTCGGGCGCCCACGTCGCGTACGGCCTCGTCGGCCTCAAGACCCACTCGAAGGCGGTGCTCGTGGTCCGCCAGGAGCGCGACGGGATACGCCGCTACGTGCACCTCGGCACGGGCAACTACAACGCGAGCACCGCGGGCCTCTACGAGGACCTCGGTCTCTTCTCGACGCGGCCTGAGTACGGTGCCGACCTCACCGACCTGTTCAACTTCCTGACCGGCTACTCACGCCAGCGCGAGTTCCGCACGCTGCTGGTGGCGCCGTACTCGCTGCGGCGCGGCCTCATGGAGCGGATCGAACGCGAGCGCGACGCCGCCCTCTCGGGCGCTCAGGGCCGCATCCGCATCAAGGTGAACAGCGTCGTCGACCCCGAGCTGATCGCAGCGCTGTACCAGGCGTCGCAGGCTGGCGTCGAGATCGACCTGATCGTGCGCGGCATCTGCTGCCTGCGCCCCGGCGTACCCGGCGTCTCCGACCGCATCAGGGTCCGCTCGATCCTGGGTCGCTTCCTGGAGCACTCGCGGATCTACCACTTCCACAACGGCGGCGACGACGAGTACTGGCTCGGCTCCGCCGACATGATGCAGCGCAACCTCGATCGTCGCGTGGAGACCCTGTTCCCGATCCTCGATCCCGCCCTGCGCGAGGAGATGTCGACGCTGCTCGACCTCAACCTCGCCGACAACCGCCAGGCCTGGACCCTGCACGCCGACGGCACCTGGACCCGTGTCGCGGCGCCTGCCGACGCCGACGACGAGGTCTCGCTGCACCTGTCGCTGATGGACCGCGCCTGGAAACGAAGCCTCAGCTGAGCGTTCAGGCCTCGGTCAGACCGGCAGCTGACTCCACGTAGCGCAGATACGTGAGCAGCTCGTCGGGGTCGAAGGGCTTGGTGAGGTAGTAGTCGGCTCCCGACTGCCACCCTTCCCAGATCTCACGGTCGCTGCCCTTGGCGGACAGGAAGATGAGCGGGATGTGGCTCGTCTCCCGCGTCGACTTGAGGTGCTCGAGCACCCCGTAGCCGTCGATGCCGGGCATCATGATGTCGCACACGATGATGTCGGGCATCGTCGTGCCGATCGCCTCGACCGCGGCAGCGCCATCGGCGCACTCGTGCACGTCGTACCCCTCGGCCTCGAGGTTCATGCGTATCACGAACCGGATGTCGCGGTCGTCGTCGATGACCATCACGCTCGTCGCCACAACGGGCCTCCTGTCCTACCCGTCAGCCGCTTTGCGCCGGTCGATCTGGTACGCGGAGCCCGGCAGCGACTTGGCGTAGGACTTCATCTCAGACGCGATCTCCGACGCCTCCGATCGTGACGTGAACGGCCTCTGCCGCGACGACGCCACCCCCATCGACAGCGACATGATCGGGAACCTGTGCAGTTCGCCGCGACGGTCCTCGACCTCGATGTAGCCACGCTCGAGGTCGTCGGCGTCATAGAGACCGACGGCCTGTTCGTCGAAGTCGGTGACTGCCTTCATGCAGATGCCTTCGACCTGTTCGGGGTCGCATATGAGCACGAAATCGTCGCCGCCGATGTGACCGGCCATGTTGTGCGCCCATGGATGCGCGTCGAGGGCACCCGTCAGGACCCGTGCCGTGAGCTTTATCGCCTCGTCCCCGCGCAGGAACCCGTAGAAGTCGTTGAACGCCTTGAAGTTGTCGAGGTCGGCCCAGCACACGGCGAAGTCGACGTCGGCGTCGGCGACACGTCGATCGAGCTCCGACGTGATGGACACGTTTCCGGGCATGCCCGTCAACGGCGACACGTCGCGCATGGCCTTGTTCCGGCGCAGCGCCGAGCGCACCCGCGCCGCGAGCTCGGGCGGGTCGAACGGCTTCGAGATGTAGTCGTCGGCACCGGCGGAGAGCCCCGCGATCTTGTCGGTGGACTGCGTCCTCGCGGTCAGGAAGATGATGGCCGTGCCGAGGGTGCGGGGATCCGAGCGCAGGCGACGGCACACCTCGGTGCCGTCGAGACCAGGCATCATCACGTCGAGTAGAACCAGGTCCGGAGCGGTCTCCAGGGCGCGGTGCAACCCCTCCTCGCCGTCGTGGCTCACCTCCACCTGATAGCCGTCGAGCACGAGGTTGACCTGGACGTACCGGCAGATGTCGACGTCGTCGTCCACGACGAGGATGCGCTCGACGTTGTCGCCGTCTTGTCGTTCGGTGCCTTGGGCTGGAGCGTCGGCCACGGTGCCTTCGGATCTCGTCGGACTCAGGTGGTGAGGGGGACGCGCGTTCTCGCGGCGGCCCGGATCGCGTCGGCCGCCCGCGCCGGGTCGGACCTGCCGAACACCGCCGAACCTGCGACGAGGACGTCGGCGCCGGCGTCGACCACCAGTGGCGCCGTCTCCGTGTCGATGCCGCCGTCGACCTCCAGGTGCACCGGGAGCCCTCGCCGTGCCAGCACGCCGGCGGCCTCTTCGATCTTGGGGAGCACGTCGTGGCGGAAGCTCTGGCCTCCGAATCCGGGCTGGACGGTCATCACGAGCAGCAGGTCGAGGTCTTCGAGGTACGGCTCGACGGCTGCGAAGGGGGTGGCGGGGTTGAGCACCAGGCCGCACGCGAGGCCGCGCTCGCGTATGCGTGCGAGCGTTGGGACGGGGTCCGGTGCCGCTTCGATCTGCACCGACAGCGAGTCGGCACCGGCATCGGCGAAGTCGTCGACGTAGCGGGCGGGATCGCTGATCATCAGGTGGCAGTCGAGCGGCAACGAGGTGACACGCCGCAACGACGCCACCACCGGCGGCCCGATCGTGATGTTCGGCACGAAATGACCGTCCATCACGTCCACGTGGAGCCAGTCTGCGGCCTCCTCGACGGCCGCCACGTCCGCTCCCAGGCGAGCAAAATCGGCCGACAGGATCGAAGGGGCGATCTTCACCATCGGCCACAGGGTAGTTCGCTCCACGTGAGCCCACATGCGCAGATGGCGCGTCCCGCTCAGGCGAACTGGACGCGACCGAGCTCGAGGCGGTGGCCGCGCGCGTAGTCGGCAGCGGACATCGGGGACCTGCCGTCGGGCTGGACCGAGAGGACCTCGAGCGCCCCGTCGCCGGTGGCCACGACGAGTGGGTCTGTGGACACGACCGTGCCAGGTGCCGCACCCGCGTCACGCGCGGCAGGGACCTCCGGCTGGTCGACGGGACGGGCGGACCAGACCTTGATCCTGCGCCCGTCGATCTCCGTCCACGCCCCAGGGCGCGGATTGGCGCCTCTGATCAGGCCGTCGGTCGTCGACGTGCTCGACGCCCAGTCGATGCGGCACTCGTCGGCCCGTAGCTTCTCGGCGTAGGTGACCCCGTCCGGGGGCTGCGCGACGGCCGACAGCGAGCCGCGCTCGATACCGTCGAGCGTCGCGAGCACGAGGTCGGCGCCCTTGTCGCCGAGGCGCTCTGACAGGCTCAGCGCGTTGTCGTCGGCACCGATCGGCACCTCGACCACCAGGTAGACCGGTCCGGTGTCGAGCCCCTCGTCGATCGCCATCGTGGCGACACCCGTCGTCGTGTCACCGGCCATGATCGCCCGCTCGATCGGGGCCGCGCCCCGCCACCGCGGCAGCAACGACGGATGCAGGTTCACGCAGCCGTGCGGCGCGACCCGCAGCACCGGTGGCGGCAGCCATCCGCCGTAGGCGACGACGACGACGACGTCGAGGCCGAGGCGATGCAGGTCGGCGACGCAGTCGCCCGCCTTCGCAGGCTGGAACACCTCGATGCCGG
>JAIBAC010000198.1 GCA_019695375.1 Acidimicrobiia bacterium | reverse complement strand
TGGAGGAAGCGCCGAGCGCCTTGTGGAGTGGCAGCTAGCGGGTCCGGTACTCCACGCGCTCGCCGCTCGCGAAGAAGCGCTGGCCCTCGAGGACGTTCTCGGGGTCCGAACCGAGCGCGAGCATGGCGTTGCCGAGGGCGAGGGCCTGCGAGCGGCTCAGCTCCTGGGCCATCCACGCGGTCCTCACCGTCGCCTGCACGGCGTTGCGCGGCCGGGCTGCGATCGTCTCGGCGATCCAGCGGGCCCGCTCGTGCAGGTCCGCACCGGAGGTCACCTCGCTCACGAGACCGATCTCGTACGCGCGCTGGGCGCTCATGCGTTCGTGTGCGCCGAGGAGCTGCATACGCAGCAGCTCGCCGAGGGGCATCCGCTGCAGCATGTGCATCGTCTCGAAGCTGGCGACCATCCCGTAGGTGACGTGGGGGTCGAAGAACGTGGCCGACTCGGCTGCCACGATCACGTCGACCTCGCCGAGCATGTAGAACGCACCGCCGCACGCCATCCCGTTCACAGCCGCGATCACGGGCTTCCACAGGTCGCAGCTCTTGGGGCCGATGTCGGCGCCGGGGTCGTCGAAGTGCACCTGGGTCCCGGGGCCGTGCGACGCGATGTCGTCCTGGCGTGAATCGATCGCCTCGGCGCGGTCAATGCCCGTGCAGAAGGCGCGCTCGCCGGCGCCCGTCAGGACCGCGGCGCCGATCGCGTCGTTGTGGCGGAGGGAGCGCCAGATGTCGTGCAGCTCCTGTTGCATCCGGGCGTTGAACGCGTTGTGGACCTCCGGGCGGTCGAGCACCACCCACGCGACCCCGTTCTCCTCGCGGTAGTCGACCGTCTTGTGATCGCTCATCGCTCCCCGTTCAGATACGCTCGTGCAAGGATTCTTGCACGAGCACGAGCCAATCGAGGGTGGACGCCGTGGCCAGTTCCGCACTCCCCGAGCCAGACCCGGACACCGAGGCCTACTGGGACGCTGCCGCCGACGGCCGCCTCCTGCTGCGCCGCTGCCGCGGGTGCGGCGAGCACCACTTCTACCCGCGGCCGTTCTGCCCGCACTGCTGGAGCGACGACGTCGAGTGGGTCGAGGCGTCGGGCCGGGCGACGCTGTACACGTTCTCGATCGTGCGCCGCAACGACCTGCCGCCGTGGCCCGAGCGCGTGCCCTACGTGCCGGCCGTCGTCGACCTCGCCGAGGGGCCGCGCATGATGACGAACGTCGTCGGCTGTGACCCCGACGACGTTCGCATCGACATGGATTTGGTGTTGGACTTCCGGGACGAGGACGACGGCGTCAGGGTCCCGGTGTTCCGCCCGGCCCGAGCGGGATCTCAGTAGCGGCGGCCTCCGCCGTAGTTGCCACCGCCACCGCCGCCGCGGGGGCGGGGCTTGTCGTCGGCGGGGTTGACCCGCAGCGAACGGCCACCGAGGTCGCTGCCGTCGAGCTGCTCCTGGGCCTGCTTCGCCTCGTCCTCGTTCGACATCTCGACGAAGCCGAAGCCGCGGGAGCGCTGGGTGTCGCGGTCGAGGATCACCCGAGCGGACGTGACGGAACCCACCGTCTCGAAGTGACGACGGAGGTCGTCGTCGTCGGTGCTGAACGGAAGGTTGCCGACGTAGAGCTTGGTACCGGACATAGACGATGCTCGCAGACGTGTCGTGTGCTTGAACTCGGCTCACCCATCGCACACGGCTGAGGCTGCGCCGGACCGGCGACCATGGTGGCCACCGGCGGGCAAGACTAACGCGGTCGCCGTCCCTGTGTCCCAACCGGGCGGACGGCGATGGGAGTCTCAGGTCAGGACGCGCTTGCGGAAGCCTTTGATGCCCGACCGTGCGAGCAGCAGCGTGAACGCGATCATCGCCGGGTACACGACCCAGAGGGTCATGTGCTCGATGGGGACGAGCGCCGCGCGGAACGCCTCGCTCATGTAGACGAGCGGGTTGACGAGCACGGCGATCTGGAGCCACTTGATCGTCGCGAGGCTGGACCACGGGTAGTACACGCAACCGAGGAAGGTCATCGGGATCAGCAGGAGCGAGAACACGAGGCTCACCTGCTGTGGCGCGACCTTGGTCCCGATCGTGAGTCCGAGCGAGGCGCCCAGGATCGAGGCGATGGGCAGCGCCGTGATCAGCACGGGCCAGTTGACGTGCAGGGTGATCGGCTCCGAGGGGATCACGAGCGCGAGCGGGAAGACCACGAGGGCGGAGAGCATCCCCTGGATGGCGCCCGTGGCGATCTTCTGGAACGCGAGCAGGCCGACAGGCAGGGGAGCCATCACGCGGTCCTCGATCTCGCGGGTGTAGCCGAAGTCCTGCACGAGCGGCAGCGCCACGGCCTGGATGCCGGTGAAGATCACCGCCGATCCGAGCAGGCCGCCCATGATGATCGAGTTGAACGTTCCCTCGCTCGCGCCGCTGCCACCGATGCCCTGGCCGATCTGGGGGAACACGTAGGTGAACACGAACAGCAGCAGCAGCGGCTGCATGATCGTGCGCGACAGGAACGGCACGAGCTCGCGTCGCAGGACGCGCAGGTCGCGCAGGGTGAGTGCCCAGAACGCCGTCATGGCGGCGCGTCTGGGGGGCTTGTGCGCGGCGAGGGCGATGGGGGCGGTGGCGGCGGCGGTCGTCATTCGCGCAGGTCCTTTCCGGTCAGGCTGATGAAGACGGTCTCGAGCGTCGTCTCGGTCATGGAGACGTCGGTGATCGTGGCGTCGACCTTCTCGGCCGTCTCGATCACACGGCCGAGGATCCCGTCGGTGCCACGCGCGAAGAGGCGGACCTGGTCGCCGTCGACCTCGGTGTTGGCGACCCCCTCGATCGAGGCGAGCGCGGCGGCGAATCCTTCGAGGTCGCCGAGGCCGGTGATGGTCACGAGCGTGTCCGCTTCGACGGTCTGCTTGAGGCCGTGGGGCGTGTCGAGGGCGAGGATGCGGCCGTGATCCATGATCGCGACGCGGTCGCAGAGCTGATCGGCCTCCTCCATGTAGTGGGTCGTGAGCAGGATCGTCTGTCCCGCGTCGTGCAGCTCGCGCAGTATCTCCCAGAGGGCGAGGCGGCTCTGGGGGTCGAGGCCGGTGGTCGGCTCGTCGAGGAAGAGCACCTTGGGGCGGTGCATGATCGCCCGCGCGACCATGAGGCGTTGCGCCATCCCGCCCGACAGCGACGCGACCTCGGTCTTGGCGCGTTCGCTGAGACGGAACTGCTCGAGGAGCGCAGTGGCCTCGGCGCGTGCCGCACCTGCCGTGAGGCCGAAGTAGCGGCCGTGGTAGTAGAGGTTCTCGTAGACGGTGAGGCTGCGGTCGAGGGTGTTGGTCTGGGTCACCACGCCGATCACCTGCTTGGTGTCGGAGGGGTGTGCGACGACGTCGACGCCGTCGACCTCGGCGCTGCCCGATGTCGGGATCACCCGCGTCGTGAGCATCCCGATCGTGGTGGTCTTGCCGGCGCCGTTGGGTCCGAGAAGGCCGTAGATCTCGCCGCGGCGCACCTCTAGATCGAGACGGTCGACCGCTCTGAACGCGTGCGGAGCCTCGCCGTCCGCACCGTCGGTGTCCCGGTCCGCCGTCCCCTCCGGTCGCCCCGGGGGCCGTCCCGGTGGGCCTGTGGGTGGGCCGGACGGGATGCCGGCGAACTCCTTGGTGAGCCGGCGTGTGCGGATCACGACGGTGTCGGTGGACTCCGCGGTTGAGGCGCGCTCGGTGTCGGTCTTGGTCATGTGGATGATCCTTCGTCTCCTGCTTCGGCGGCGTTGCTTGCGATGCGTGCCAGGACGGCGCGGAAGGTGGCGAGGCTGCTGGTGGTGACGCCCTCGACGAGGCGGTCGTCGAGGGCGTCCATCACGACCGCGAGCTCCGCGCGCAGCGCCTCACCCTTGCGTGTGGCTGTGACGCGCAGCATCCGGCGGTCGGATGGGTCGCGGCTGCGCTCGATGAGGGCGCGTGACTCCATACGGTCGAGATGGCGGGTCAGCGTCGGCCCTTCGATCTGCATCGCCTCGGCGAGCTGGCGCTGGATGAAGCCGGGGCAACGGCACACCACGTTGAGCACGATCCAGTCGGTGAGCGAGCTGTCGTGTGCGGCGAGGGCGGTTTCGGCTGCGCGGCGGACGACCTTCGCAGCAAGGGCGACCTCGCGGCCGATGCGGTCGATCTCGGGCTGCTCCACGGGCAAAACCTTAGCAACCTAATGATTGCATGTCTATCGGTTTGGTGCCTAAGGGGCTAGGGCTGCGGATCGCGCGGAAGGCCGAGGACGCGCTCGGCGAGGATGGTCTTCTGGATCTCGGTCGTGCCGCCCGCGATGGCGATACCCGGCGACGCGCAGATGTCTGCGGCCCACGGCGAGCCTCCCACGACGGCGTCCGGTCCGAGAACGGCTCCCGCCGCCTCGGCGATCGCGTGTTCCGCCCGCACCCACAGGAGCTTGGCGAGCGAGGCCTCCGGCCCGGGTGCGCGGCCGCGTGCGGCTGCAGTAATCGCGCGGAGGGCGAGCAAGCGCAGCAGAGCCGTGTCGACGTGGCAGCGGCAGAGCCTGTCGATCATGGTCGCAGACGCACCACCTGGGCGACGGACGACGGCGTCGTGGACGCGTCGCAGCCTCGCATCGGTGCGCAGGAACAGGTTCGCGACACCGGCGCGCTCGAAGCCGAGCGTCGTCATCGCCACGCGCCAGCCACTGCCGGCAGGGCCGAGGCGGTCCCCGATCGGCACGCGGACCGCGTCGAAGCTGACCTCGGCGAACTCGTTGCCGCCGGTCATCGTCGGCAGCGGCCGCACCTCGATTCCCGTGCTCGCCATGTCGACGAGGAGGACCGAGAGGCCTTCGTGATGGCGAGAGGACGGGTCCGTCCGCACGAGCAGTTCGCAGCGTTCGGCGTGGCCGGCGAGCGTGCTCCAGATCTTGGTGCCGCTCACGACCAGCGTGTCGCTCCCGTCGTGTTCGGCGAGTGTCCGCAACGACGCGAGGTCGCTGCCGGCGTCGGGCTCGCTGAAGCCCTGGCACCAGATCTCGTCACCGCGCAGGATCGCAGGCAGATGGCGCGACCTCTGCTCGGAGGTGCCGAAGGCCATGATCGACGGCGCCACGTTCGTCAGGCCGATCGGGTTGACCGCCGCAGGGGCGTCGAGGCGCGCGAGCTCCTCGGCCATGACGAGCTGTTCCACCGCACCGGCGCCGCGGCCGCCGTGATCGACCGGCCACGCGACGGCCCCGAACCCGGCGTCGGCGAGCGTGCGCTGCCAACCCCGCAGCCGCTCGAGCAGCTCGGGTGTGAGCGGATCGCGCAGCGTCCAACCGCACAGGTCGCGGGGCAGGTTCGCCTCGAGCCACGCCCTCACCTCCGCCCGGAACGCCTGCGCCGCGGGCGGGTAGTCGAGGTCCACGTCAGTCGAACGTGATCACGCTGCGCAGGACCTCCCCGGCCTGCATCGCCGCGAACGCGTCGTTGATGCCGCCGAGGCCGATGCGCCGCGAGATCAGCGGGGTGAGCTCGAGCCGGCCGGTCCGCCAGAGGTCGAGGAAGCGGTGGAAGTCGCGGCGCACGTCGGCGGATCCGTACACGCACCCCTTGAGGGTGCGCTCCATGTAGAACAGCTCGAAGGGGCTGAAGGTCACCTCGGCGTCCATGCGGCCCGCACCCACGACCACGACGGTGCCGCCGCGGCGTGTGGCGTCCCACGCCGTCCGCAGCGTCGCCGGTGCCCCCACGACGTCGAAGGTGAAGTCGAAACCGGCGCCCGCGACAGCGGGGAGGTCCTCGGGTGGGCACGCGGACGTGGCGCCGAACGC
>JAIBAC010000197.1 GCA_019695375.1 Acidimicrobiia bacterium | reverse complement strand
GAGGCATACGGAGCGAGGCTCGCCGCAGGCGACACGGTGACGCTCACGGTGTTCGAGGGCGCTGCCGGTTCGGCGCAGGTGGCGCGGGCCGCCCTCGGGTCGGCGGTGTCGGCGCAGGCGGGTGAGGTGACGGCCGCACGCTTCGCCGAGAGCGCGGGAACGGGCTCGATCGCGGCTGCGGCCGAGGCGGCGCTGCTCGCCCCCGAGATTACGGCGACGACGAGCGTGGACGTCGTCGCGGTCGCCGGGGACGCGCTGTCTCAGCCAGGCTTCACGGGTGTCGCGTACAAGATCCTGATCCTGTTCATGACGATCACCGCGGTAACGAGCGCCGGCACGATCGCCGAACGCAAGGAGCAGGGAGTGGCACGGCGTTCGCTCGTGACGCCCGCCACCGAGGGCGAGCTCGTGGGCGGCTTCACGGTGGCTCGCTTCGTGCTGCTGCTCGCGACCGGTGTGCTGCTCGTGGTCGCGACGCGGGTGCTGTTCGCCGTGCGATGGGGTGACCTGGTCGCGGTGGCGGCGGTGCTCGTCGTCTACTCGCTGGTATGTGTCGGCCTTGTCGCCGTCGTGGGGACGCTGTACCGCACGTCGTCGCAGGCAGGGTCGGTCGGGCCCTGGGTCGGGATCGTCATGGGCATGCTCGGTGGCTGCATGTGGCCGCTCGAGATCGTGCCGCCGTTCATGCGGGTCATCGGCCACCTGCTCCCGACGGCGTGGGGGGTCGACGCGCTCAGGATCGTGGTCGTCGGCGGTGGCGGCCTCGGCGACATCTGGCTTCAGCTCGGCGTGCTCGTCTGCTTCGCCGTGGCGCTGCTGACCATCGGTGGCCTGCGGATGCGCGCGTCGCTGGCCTCGGCGTGAGCTAGAACCTCCGCCAGACCGGTGCGAGAGCACCCATGACCGAAGGAAGTCGATGAGCGTGGACACGGCGACCGCCGCGTCGGCACTGCCGGAGCTGCCCCCGGGATGGCGGGCTGTCTCGGTCTCGGGTCCCGGACCGTTCGTGACGCGTGCGCAGCTCGAAGGCCCTGGCGGCGAGCGCGTGGAGTGGACGTCGCGGCGGCACCGCAAGGGTCTCGGTCTCCTCGCCGCGCGACGGGAGCAGCGGCGCGCGATCCTGGCCCACGCATCCCCGGCGAGCTGGGCGATGGCGGCGTTCTTCGGTGTCGGCTCGCTCTGCTTCGCCGTCGGTTCGTTCCCGCCGTACTTCCAGAACGTGAGCGTCGCGGTTGCTGCGTGGACGTTCTTCGTCGGTTCGGTCTTCTTCACCACCGCCGGGTACCTGCAGTTCCACGAGGTCCTGCGTGCGCCGGCGACGGTGACCGGCACCGCGCGTGCGGGCCACCTGCGGACGTTGATCGGCTGGCGACCCCGCTCGATCGACTGGTGGGCGACGGCGGTGCAGCTCGTCGGCACCGTGTTCTTCAACGTCAGCACCTTCGCCGCGACACGGGCCGAGCTCACGCTCGGCCAGACGCGCCGGCTCGTGTGGGCGCCCGACGTCTTCGGGTCGATCTGCTTCCTCGTGGCGAGCTGGCTCTCTTATGCGGAGGTCAACCGCGGCATCCTCCCACGCGGTGACGGCTCCACGGGGTGGCGCATCGCGGCGTTGAACCTCGTCGGCTCCATCGCCTTCGGCGCGTCGGCGGTCGCAGCGCGCCTGCTGCCCACGACGGGCGAGGTGGCGAACATCACCGTCGTCAACCTGGGGACCTTCGTCGGCGCGCTCTGCTTCCTCGCGGGTGCCGCGCTCCTGCCCGTCGAGTCGTCACGGGATCGCGCGGCCTAGCCGCCGACGACGAACGCCACGCTTGCCGGTGCCACCGTGATCGGACCACCGGCAGGTGC
Source organism: Acidimicrobiia bacterium (assembly GCA_019695375.1). GTDB lineage: Bacteria > Actinomycetota > Acidimicrobiia > UBA2766 > UBA2766 > JAIBAC01. The sequence goes on along the minus strand of JAIBAC010000197.1, from coordinate 3,958 downwards.
ACCTTCGAGGGGGGGAAGGGTGGTGTCGCCGGCGCCGAGGTGGACCACGGTCCCGTTGAGCGCCACGGTGCCGCTGTCGAGGTCGTCGCTCGTGAGCAGGTAGACCGTCGCGTCGCCGCCGTCCGTGGTGACGGTGTGGGACTCCGACGGCGAGGCGTTGACGACCGCGTACGTGACGTCGTGGGCCTCTTCGCCGGGTGTGCGGTGGGCGTAGACGGTCAGGCCGGAGGCTGCCGCGGCCGCGGCCGTGGCGGGATCGAGGGCGAGCACCTCGGTGCCCATGAGCCGCTGCCACAGCAGCGCCGCCCAGTAGTTCGGCCGCGGGGTGAAGCCGATCTCGTCGAGGAGGCCGTAGTCGCTCGCCGCGAGCGTGTTGTGGAACACGACGGCACCGTCGTCGGTGGCGAGGCGGCCCAGGGTGTCTACGTGGCGGATCACGTCGCGGAACGCCGCCGCCCAGCGGTCGCCGCCGCAGGCTGCCTGCGCGGTCTCGGTGACCCACGTCGGTGCCGCGGGCAGGTAGCGGTCGCGCAGGCCCCGGTGGTGGTCACGCGCGACCCCGACTCGGGCGAGGAACTCGGGGTCGAGGGCGATCTCGGCACCGGCGGTGGAGCCGCAGCGCTCCGACAGCTTGGGGTAGAAGTGGTAGCTGAACACGTCGAGCTTGTCGGCGGTGTCCTCGAGCATGTCCTCCGCCGCGATCACGGGTTGGAAGCCGAGGACGCCGTCGTCGCCGATCATGCCGGGCCCGACGAGCGCCAGCTCCGGCATCACCGCGGCGGCCGTCGCCGCGAAGGTCTCGAAGTCGCGGCGGTACGCGGTGGCGTCGTAGCTGGCCGGGAACCCCATCGGCAGGCTCGGCTCGTTGCAGAACTCCGCGGCGGCGAGCGGCATGGCGATGTCCTTGCTGAACGCCAGCAGGGCACGGGCCTGTTCGTCGCGCCAGGCACCGTCAGGGCCGCGGATACCGTCGCTGACGGCGAACGACGTGACGACCTCGCCGTCGACGGCGTCGGCGAAGTCGGCGACGCCGCGCCACTGCTCACGTGTGAGGACGCCGTCGAAGCCGTCGGGGCAGGCGCCGGCGGTGTCGTCGCCGGCGTCGAAGTAGGTCCAGTTCGCCCACGTGCCGCTCACGCGGATGTACGCGGGGCCGAGCGCACGGGCGAGCATGCGGAGCCGCTCCGAGCCGAGGTCGATCGGTGGCCGCACGACCTTGCCCGGCCCGGCGTCGTAGGGCTTCCAGAACTCGCCGCCCGTGACCTCGACCATCTCGATGTTGTAGGACTGGTAGCGACGGTCCAGCGTCGCCACCACCTCGCCCGTGGTCGCAAGGACTGTGTGGACCATGTCCGGCACCGTAGCCGCGGGCGGTGGGGGTTGGATAACGACTCGGCCAGCAGAGGGGGTTGGATAACCAGGGCGCGCAAAAGCGCGCCTCTCGTCATCCAACCCCTGCCAGCTGGCCGGTCTGTTATCCAACCGGTGGCCGGCGCGGCGATACCCTGGGCCGCATGGACGAGTTCGACTACGTGGTCGTCGGTGGTGGTTCCGCAGGGTGCGTGGTCGCCAGCCGGTTGAGTGAGGACCCGGCGGTGACGGTGTGCCTGCTCGAGGCGGGCGGCGAGGGGCGCGACGTCCTGATCCGGGCGCCGCTCGGCTTCGCGGCCGGGATGCCGCTCGGGCGCAACAACTGGGGCTTCCACACCGTTCCCCAGCCCGGCCTGAACGGGCGGCGCGGCTACCAGCCGCGGGGCAAGGCGCTCGGCGGCTCGAGCACGATCAACGCCATGATCTACGCCCGCGGGCACCGTTCCGACTTCGACAGCTGGGCGGCGATGGGCAACACCGGGTGGGGCTACGACGACGTCCTCCCCTACTTCAAGAAGTCCGAGTGCAACGCCATCCACCGCGACTCGCCCTTCCACGGCGTCGACGGTCCCCTGCACATCACCAACCTGCGCAGCCCGAGCCCGCTCAACCACGCGTTCCTCGAGGCGTGCCAGGACTACGGCATCCCCTACAACCCCGACTACAACGGCGCCGAGCACTACGGCTGCTACCACGTGCAGGTCACCCAGAAAGACGGTGAGCGCCACAGCGCCGCGGCTGCGTTCATCCACCCCAACCTCGACCGTCCCAACCTCGACGTCCGCACCCGCGCGCACACCACGGCGGTGCGCTTCGAGGGCCGCCGTGCGACCGGCGTCGACTACCGCCAGGGCAACCGTGCCGCGTCCGTGCGGGCCCGGCGCGAGGTCGTGATGTCGGCGGGGGCGTTCGGGACGCCCCAGATCCTGATGGCCTCGGGCGTCGGGCCCGGTGCCCACCTCCAGGAGCTCGGGATCACGCCCGTGCTCGACGTCGCCGGGATGGGCCAGAACCTCCAGGACCACATCTCGGCGCTGCTGATCTACCGGGCGAAGATCCCCGACGACACCGTCGGCGTCTCCGCGGCCGGGGCCGCGGCGCTGCTCAAGGGGATGTGGACGTGGACGCGGCACCGTCGCGGGCTGATCACGAGCTGCGTCGCCGAGTCGGGCGTGTACTACCGGACGAGCCCCGACGTCGAGGTCTCCGACATGGAGATGGAGCTCATCGTCGGCATCGCCGACGACCACGGCCGCAAGCTCCACCGCGGCCACGGCTACTCGGCCCACCTCCTGCTGGCACGGCCCAAGAGCATCGGCGAGGTGCGGCTCGCGAGCCGCGACACCCGTGATGCGCCGCTGATCGACCCCAGGTACTTCAGCCACCCCTACGACATGGAGACCCTCGTCAAGGGCACCCAGATCGCCCTCGACATCATGGACAGCAAGCACTTCGACCGCTACCGCAAGGACATGCTCATCCCCTACGACCGCGACGACCCCGCCCAGATCGAGGACACCCTCCGCAACCACGCCGACACCGAGTACCACGTGTGCGGCACCGCCAAGATGGGTCCTGACAGCGACCCGATGGCGGTCGTCGACCCCGAACTACGGGTGCGGGGAATCGAGGGCCTGCGCATCGCCGACGCGTCGGTCATGCCGGCGGTCACGAGCAACAACATCAACGCGCCGGTGCTGATGATCGGCGAGAAGTGCGCCGACATGATCAAGGCCCGCGCCTGACGTGACAGCGCGGCCGACAGCCGTCGTGGTCGGAGCCGGACCGGCCGCGCTCGCATGCGTCCACCGGCTCCGCGTCGATCCCGGCGTGAGGGTGGTGCTCGTCGCGCCGGGTGGCGCCTCGGAGTACCTCGCAGGTGCGCTCGCCGTCGCGACCGGCGACGTCGACGCCTCCCGCTTCCGCGCCCCGGTACGCCTCGACGGTGTCGAGGTCGTGGCGGCCACGGCGGACGCACTCGGGCCCGGCTTCGTCCGCGTCGACGGCCGCGACCTGAGTGCCGACGCGGTCATCGCGGCACCCGGCCTCGCGACCGACCCGGTTGGCGCGACGCTCGGGGGCGCACCCACAGAGGGCATCGTCGGGTTCTGGGATCTCGCGGGGGCGGCTGCAGCCGCACCGGTGATCGAGGCCTTCACGCGCGGCGTGCTCACGGTCGTGATCGCGACGCCGCTGCATCGCTGCCCGCCTGCACCGTACGGACTCGCGATCCGTCTCGCGCGGCGCGCTGCTCGGCTCGGACACGACGTGCGGGTGCGTCTCACCACGCCGGAGCCGCGTCCGCTCGCCGCGATCGGCTCGGCAGTGACCGGCCTCCTGCTCGACTCCTGCGCTGCAGCGGGCGTCGAGATCCGCTTCGACGTGCAGCCCGATCCAGACGCGCTAGCGGCGGGACACCTCTCAGGCAGCGATGCGGAGTCGCTCGCGACCGACCTCGCCGTCGTCGTCCCGCCCCACAGGGCGCACCCGCTGCTCGCGGACCTCGCCGGCACGGCGCCACTCGTCGTCGCCGACGCGAACGGCCGCACCGATGCCGGCGCGGTCTACGTCGCGGGCGACGCGGTAG
>JAIBAC010000196.1 GCA_019695375.1 Acidimicrobiia bacterium | reverse complement strand
TGGCGTGCGTCGACCTCGCGGTCGAGGAGCTCGATCCGCGCCGGATCGACGACGTCGCGGCCGTGGCGTTCGCCGTCCCCATGCACACCGCCACGCGTGTCGCGCTTGCCGCCGTCGAGGCTGTTCGCGGCCTCCACCCCGACATGGCCGTCTGCCTGTTCGGCCTGTACGCAGAGGCGGGCGCCGAAGCCCTCAGGGCAGCCGGCGGTGGAGCTGCGTTCGCCGGTGAGTACGTCGACGACCTCGTGCGCTGGGCCGGCGACCTCGCGAGGTCGCCGGCCCAAGCGGGGGAGGTGGCCACGACCACCTCTCTGACGCCGTCGGCTTCGCCGTTGCCACTGCGCACGGCTCTGCCAGGCCTGGATCGCTACGCAGGTCTCGCCGTGGGTGATGAAGTGCGCACGGCGGGCTACGTCGAGGCCACGCGCGGTTGCACTCAGAGCTGCCGGCACTGCCCCGTGCCGGTCGTCTACCGCGGGCGCCTGCGCAAGGTCGATCCTGCGGCGGTGCTCGCCGACGTCGACCAGCTCGTCGAGATGGGGGCGCGCCACATCACCTTCGGCGACCCCGACTTCCTCTGCAGTCCGCCTCATGCCCGCCGTGTCGTGGAGGCGCTCACACGGCGCCACGGTGACATCACCTTCGACGTCACGACCAAGGTGAGCCACATCCTCGCCAACGCCGATCTGTGGCCGGGCTTCGCCGCTGCCGGGTTGCTGTTCGTGACCACTGCCGTCGAATGCCTCGACGACACGATCCTGTCGCTGCTCGACAAAGGCCACACCGCCGCCGATGCGCACCGAGCGGTGGCCCTGCTCGAGTCCCACGGCATCGACGCTCGACCGTCGTTCCTCCCGTTCACGCCGTGGACGACCCTCGACGGAGTCGCCGACATCCTCGACTTCGTGCTCGACCACGACATGGTCGACGTCGTGGAGGCCGTCCAGTACTCGTTGCGCCTGCTGATCCCGCCCGGCTCGCTCCTGCTCGACCTGCCGGAGCTCGCCGCCCACCTCGACGGCTACGACCGCGACCGGTTCACCTGGGACTGGCATGCGGCCGACGCACGGGTGGACGCCCTGTCCCGCGATGTCGCCGCGGCCGTGGAGACCGCGAAGGCACGCGGTGACGACCCGTCGACGACGTTCGGTGCCGTGTACGGCCTCGTCGCCGCTGCGTCGGGACGTGATCCCGGGCGGGCCCGAACTGCCGCCTCCGCACCCCGCAGCGGCCGTCCCCGGCTCACCGAGGCGTGGTTCTGCTGCGCGGAGCCGACCGCCGACCAACTCGCGCCCGCCGAGTTGGACCGGCGCTGTTGAAACGGGTCCCCGTCGTCCTCGGCCGCACCCATCCCGAGTTGCGGGCAGAGGTGAGGGCCTGGCTGCGAACGAACCTGCCGGCGGGTGCCGACACCTCGACCTTCGACCCCTACGACTACCACCGCCGGGGATACGACCGCCGGGCGTGGGAGCAGGCGCTCGCCACCCACGGCTGGACCGCGCCGAGCTGGCCTCGCGACCTCGGCGGCGGCGGATACTCACGGTCGGAGTCCCTGGCGATCGGTGAGGAGCTCGCTGCCGCCGGCGCGCCACCACCACTCGACGCGGTCGGCCTCACGATCGTGGGTCCGGCGCTGCTCCACCTCGCCGGAGACGAACAGAAGCGCCGCTGGCTTCCGGCGATGGCGCGCGGTGAGGAGGTCTGGTGCCAGCTCTTCAGCGAACCCGACTTCGGTTCGGATCTTGCTGCGATGCGCACCACGGCGACCCACGATCCTGACGCGGGCGTCTATGTCGTGCACGGCCAGAAGATCTGGACTTCGAACGCGGACCACGCGGATCACGGTCTCCTCGTCACCCGTGTCGAAGGCGAGACCGGCCCTGGCGGCAGGCCCGCGTATGTGGCTCTCGTGATCGACATGAGCCGGCCGGAGGTGTCGACACGGCCGATCCTGCAGCCGCACGGGCAATCGACGTTCTCCGAGGTGTTCCTCGACGACGTCGCGGTCGAGGAACGCGACCGGGTCGGGTCCGGCACGGACGGTTGGCGCGTGGCGATCACGACGCTCCTGTTCGAGCGTGGAGCCCTCGGCGGGTTCGGCTTCGGGCTGACGGCACCTCTGCTCGCCACCGCGGCGACGGTCCCCGAACCTGGTGAACCCGGCCGCGCACCGCATCTGCGGGCGTTCTGTGACGGCCTCGTCCATCACCTGTGGGTGCGGCGCACGGCGCTCATGGACGGCGGTGGTGGCCCGCCCTCGGGCACCGAGTGGTTCCCGCTCAAGATCGCGCTCGCGCGGCACAACCAGGCTCTCACCGACGCGATCTGGCGTTCCGGCGGACTCGACGGCACCGGTGGTCTGGGTGAGCCGGCTGTCAGGGCGATGGTCCGTTCGCGCGCCAACACCATCGAGGGCGGGACGAGCGAGGTGCTGGCCGGCAACGTCGCCGAGCGCATCCTCGGCCTCCCGCGCTGAGCTCCACCGCTCGGCGCGACGACGAAGACCGTCGACGCGAACCGCGTCAGACCGCGGTGCCCACCGCGGTGCCGATGCCGTAGGTGACAGCTGCGGCGAGGGCACCGATGACGAGCTGGCGACCCGCCCCGAACCACCACCGCTGTCCCGTGAAACGGGTCATCCACGCACCCAAGCCGGCGAGACCGACCATGGACACCACGATCGCCCACAACATCGCTGCGGCGGAGAACAGGTACGGCACGACCGGAACCGCGGCACCGGCCACGAACGCGAGAAACGAACCGGCCGCGGCACCGAGCGGCGAGCCGAGCGAGCTGGGGTCGATGCCGAGCTCGAAACGGGCGTGGAACTCGAGCGCCGCATCCTGCTCGCGGTGCACCTCGGCGGCCACGTGGCGCGCGGTGGCGGAATCGAGACCGTTGTCGGCGAGCAGCTCGGCGAGGTGAGCCTCCTCCTCGCCGGGGTGTTCGGCTATGTGGTCGCTCTCGACGGCGAGCTCGCGCTCGAGCACCTCTCGTTGCGTGCGCATCGACACGTATTCGCCCGCAGCCATCGAGAACGCACCCGCGACGAGGGCCGCGATTCCTGCGACGAGCACCGGTCCCGACGATGCCGACGCGGCGCCGACACCGACGACGACACCGAGGTTCGACACGAGCCCGTCGGACGCGCCGAACACGCTGGCGCGGAGGATCCCACTCGAGGGGTCCTCGCCATGGGCGTCCTCGTAGGTCGGGGTGCTCGCGGTCATCCCGAGAGGACTGAGACCACGTGGTCAACCGCGCGCGTGAGGATCTCCACGTCCTCGGTGTCGATGTTGGGGAACAGCGCGACACGCATCTGGTTGCGACCGAGCTTGCGGTACGGCTCCACGTCGACGATCCCGTTGGCGCGGAGGACACGGCAGACGGCTGCTGCGTCGATCGCGGCGTCGAAGTCGATGGTCGCGACCGTGTGGCTGCGCCGCGACGGATCGGCCACGAACGGGGTCGTGTAGCTCGTCGTCTCCGCCCAGCCGAAGATCGCGGCCGCTGCGGCATCGCAGCGCGATGCCGCCCACTCGATCCCGCCCTTGGCGCAGATCCACTCGACCTGCTGCGCGAGAAGGAACAGCGTCGCGAGTGCCGGTGTGTTGTAAGTCTGGTTCTGCCGCGAGTTGTCGAGCGCGAGCGCGAGCGAGAGCGATGCCGGCTGCCAGCGATCAGGGTCGGCGGCGATCGACTCGATCCGTGAGAGTGCGGCGGGGGAGCAGAGAGCCAGCCACAGCCCACCGTCCGATCCGAAGCACTTCTGCGGCGAGAAGTAGTAGACGTCGAACTCGTGGGGGTCGACGCGGAGGCCCCCGGCCGCGGACGTGGCGTCGACGACCACGATCGGACTGTCGTCACCCGCGGGCACCGGCCGTTGCACCGCCATCGCGACACCGGTCGACGTCTCGGAATGGGTCAACGCGTAGGTGTCGCAGGTCGCATCGGTCGTGAACTCAGGGTGGTCGCCGAAGTCGCTCTCGACGACGACGGGCCGGCGGAGGTGCGGTGCGCGTGCTGCAGCGAGCGCGAACTTGCTCGAGAACTCGCCGAAGACGAAGTGCAGAGACCGGTCGCGGATGAGCCCGAACGTTGCCGCGTCCCAGAAGAGCGTGGCGCCACCGAGGCCGAGGAGGACCTCGTAGCCGTCGGGCAGCGCGTACATGTCCCGCAGTCCCTCGCGCACCCTTGCCACCACTTCGCGCACGCCGGGTTTGCGGTGGCTTGTCCCGAGGAACGTGGGGGCCGCCTTGGCGAGGGCTTCGACGCAGTCCTGGCGCACCTTGGACGGACCAGAGCCGAATCGGCCGTCGCGGGGCAACAGGTCGGGGCTGAGCCGGATGTCGAGCACGGTGTCGTTCACTCTGGCCTATTCTGCCAACGCCTCGCCCGGGTCACAGCGAGTTGCCGGGCGTCGACAGCCTAGGCATTTGCGTCCGGAGCCAGAGCGACGATGAACCGACTGTCAGCCGCGATCACCTCTCTCGGCGAGTCGTCGACGATGGCCATCACCGCGAAGGCGCGTGAGATGCGCGAGGCCGGTGCCGACGTGATCGGTTTCGGCGCGGGCGAACCCGACTTCGCGACACCTGAGCACGTCGTCGCGGCGGCCGCCGCTGCTTGCTCCGATCCCGCCCAGCACCACTACACCGCGGTGGGGGGAAGCGCGCGCCTGCGCGAGGCGATCGCCGCCAAGGTGCTCGCCGACTCCCACATCGAGTACTCACCGGCGCAGATCCTGGTCACCAACGGCGCCAAGCACGCTGTCGCCAACACGTTCGCGGCGCTGTGCGATCCGGGCACCGAGGTGATCGTGCCGGCACCGTACTGGGTCACGTACCCGGAGATCATCCGCTACTGCGGCGCGGAGCCGGTCTTCGTGAGCGCCGGTGCCGACAGCGCGTTCAAGGTCGGCGTCGATGACCTCGAGCGGGCGCGTACCGCACGGACCAAGGCGCTCCTGTTCGTGTCTCCGTCGAACCCGACCGGGGCGGTCTACGGGCGTGACGAAGCCAGGGCGATCGCGCAGTGGGCGGCCGATGCCGGGATCTGGATCGTGACAGACGAGATCTACGGCCGCCTCACCTACGGCGCCCACGAGTTCGTGTCGCTCCCGGCGCAGGATCCTGCGCTGCTAGATCGCAGCGTCGTGATCGACGGTGTGGCGAAGGCGTATGCGATGACCGGCTGGCGTGTGGGCTGGATGTGCGGTCCACCCGACCTGATCCGGGCGGCGTCTCGGCTGCAGGGCCACCAGACGTCGAACGTCGCGAACGTGTGCCAGGCGGCGGCGGTCGCCGCGCTCGAGGGCCCCCAGGACGTGGTCGAGGAGATGCGCCTCGTCTTCGATGCGCGGCGGCGCCGCATGCATGCCCTGCTGTCATCGATGCCCGGCGTCGACTGCACCGAGCCGGAGGGTGCGTTCTACTGCTTCCCGTCCGTCGACGGCTTGTTCGGCCGCACGATCGCCGGGCGACGGCTCGACTCCTCCGCTGCGGTCGCCGAGGTGCTGCTCGACGCTGCGGGCATCGCCGTCGTGCCGGGGGAGGGCTTCGGTGCACCAGGATACCTGCGCATCTCCTACGCACTCGCCGACGATCAGCTCGAGGCGGGCATGCAGCGCATGGGCGACCTGCTCTCCTAGCAGGCCGAGGTGCTTCCTCCCTCGACGTCCACGCGCCAAGTGTCGGGCCAGCAGGCCGAGGTGCTTCCTCCCTCGACGTCCACGCGAGAAGGTGCATGGCCTGAAGGCCCGTAGGAGGAAGCGCCGAGCGCCTTGTGGAGAGGCAGGCCGAGGTGCTTCCTCCCTCGACGTCCACGC
>JAIBAC010000195.1 GCA_019695375.1 Acidimicrobiia bacterium | reverse complement strand
ACACGGCCCCGTCCCGAATCCACCGGCCCGGGCACGCCCACGCCGACGGCGCCGATCGCGCCCGGTGCGAGCGCCTCGATCGAAGCGATCACCGTCTCGAGCACCCCGTCGTGGCCACGGTCGCCCGGCGTCGGTCTGCGATCCTCCGCGACCACGAGGGCGGCAGGGTCGACGCGGCCGTCGCTTCCTGCGACGTCGAGCGCGTCTGTGTCGACGGCCACCGCCTGCACCTTGGTTCCGCCGAGATCGACTCCGATGACGCGCATGCTGCCGCTCCGGCTGGGGAGGCCGAAGCTACCCGGTCACGGGCATGCGCCCGTGGCTACGGTTCAGCCCATGAGCACCATGCACGACGTGCACGCCTCGAACCGCGCCTGGATCGTCGAGACGCTTGCGGGACTCGACGATGCGGGGTGGACGTCTTGGACCCTGTGCGCGGGCTGGGACGTGGAGGACCTCACCGCGCACCTCGTCGCCCGCGAGCGGCATCAGATCGCGGCGGCCGGCATCGTCGTGCCCGCCCTGAGGCCGATGCACGAGCGCGCGATGGCCCGCGAGGCCGCCCGCGGCCGTGAGGCGCTCGTGGAGCGGCTCGCTGCCGGGCCGCCGCTCGGTCGTCTCATGGACTGGGCCAACGCGCTCGAGTTCTGGATCCACGCCGAGGACGTCGCCCGCGGCGGTCTCGGCATCGAACGTGACGAGCCCGAGGGACGCGAGGCCGACCTGCTCTGGAGGATCCTCACCCGCAACGCCCGTTTCGCGTTCCGTTCCGTCGACACCGGAGGGGTCCTCGCCATCGCGGACACGGGCAGCGGACGTGAGGTCGCCTTCAGGCTAGGGGGTCGCATCGCGCGTGGGGCCGACCCCGCCGCGGCGGACGTCCGCCTCACGGGCAGCGTGGGAGAGCTCACGCTGTGGGTCTCCGGCCGGACGCAGGCGCCGCAGGTCACGCTCTCGCCCGGAGAACATCCACTCGCCGCCGCTCTGGCGGCTGCGCGCCTCGGCATCTGAATCGTCAGGTAGCGTCGCGCGGAAGCCGACGGGCCCGACGGGGCCGCCACGGGAGGGGACGCGATGCAGCTCGGCATGATCGGCCTGGGGCGCATGGGCGCCAACCTCGTGCGGCGCCTGATGCGTGCCGGTCACGAATGCGTCGTGTACGACGTCTCGGCGGACGCGGTCGCGGCGCTCGCCGCGGACGGGGCCGTCGGCGCCGCGTCCCTGGCCGACCTCGCAGACAAGCTGCAGGCCCCGCGCGCGGTGTGGGTGATGGTCCCGGCAGCGGTGACGGGTGCGACGATCGACAGCCTCGCCGAGCACCTCGGGGACGACGACGTGATCATCGACGGTGGCAACAGCTACTACCGCGACGACGTCGACCGCGCCGCCGCGCTGACGGGCAGCGGTATCCACTTCGTCGACTGCGGAACCAGCGGCGGTGTGTGGGGACTCGAGCGCGGCTACTGCCTCATGATCGGTGGCGACGACGCCGTCGTCGCGCGCCTCGATCCGATCTTCGCCGCGATCGCGCCCGGCCTCGGCGACGCCGAGCGGACACGCGGCGCCACCGGTGAGCCGTCCACGGCCGAACGCGGCTACCTCCACTGCGGGCCGAACGGAGCCGGCCATTTCGTGAAGATGGTGCACAACGGCATCGAGTACGGGCTCATGGCCGCCTACGCCGAGGGGCTCAACATCCTGCACAACGCCGATGCAGGCCGGTCGAGCCGCAGCGAGGACGCCGAGACCACGCCACTGCGCGACCCGGAGTACTACCGCTACGACATCGACACGGCCGCGGTCGCGGAGGTCTGGCGCCGCGGCAGCGTCGTGGCGTCCTGGCTCCTCGACCTGACCGCAGCAGCGCTCCGCGACGACCCCGACCTCGAAGCGTTCAGCGGGCGGGTCAGCGACTCGGGTGAGGGCCGCTGGACCGCTGCTGCCGCCATCGACGTCGGCGTGCCCGCTCCAGTGCTGACTGCCGCCCTGTTCGAGCGCTTCTCGTCACGCGGCGACGACGAGTTCGCGTCGAAGGTGCTCTCCGCGATGCGCAAGGAGTTCGGCGGCCACGACGAGAAGCCGGCCGGTTGAGCCGGAGGAGGACCGCATGTCGCGCAACATGGACCGCTGGCTCGGAGACGGCGGGATGGAGCTGCTCGCAGCGCTCGGCGTCGACCTGACCGGCTACGAGGAGGGGACGGTGCGCGGCACCTGGACCCCCACGCCGCTCGCGTGCAACCCCAACGGGCCCGTGCAGGGGGGCACGTTCGGTGCGGTGCTCGACGCCCTCATGACCTTCGCCACGCTGTCCGCCCTCGATCGTGGCGAGAGCTGCACGTCGCTGGAGATGAAGATCTCGTGGCTGCGCGGCGCCGGCGACGGCGACGACCTCACGCTGGAAGGCCGCGTCGTGCGGATAGCACGCAAGGTGGCGTTCTGCGAGGCGATCGTGTCGGGCGACGGCGGTGACGTGGTGGCGACCGCGACGGGCACCCAGCTATTGCGGCGTCGCAGCGACAGCTGACCGCTAACGTGGCGCCGTGAACATCGACCAGCAGCTGTCTGCCCGCCTCAAGGACGCGATGCGCGCCAAGGACCGCCCGGTGCTCGACGCGATCCGCAACGCGCGAACGGAGATCCAGAAGGCCGCCACAGCCGAAGGCGCGAGCGGCGAGATCACCGACGAGCTCTGCCGCGACGTGATCGCCGCCTATGTCAAGAAGCTGCAGAAGGCGTTGCCTGCCTACGACGAGGCCGGGGACCGCGGCGCCGACGCCGCAGCGAAGCTGCGCTTCGAGATCGACTACCTGTCGGAGTGGTTGCCGTCGAAGCTGGACGAGGACGCGACGCGAGCACTCGTGGAGGCCGCCGTCGCGTCGAGCGGGGCGACCGAACCCAAGGACGCCGGCCGCGTGATGGGCACGATCATGAAGGCCCACAAGGACGAGGTCGACACGGCGCTCGTCAAGCGTCTCGTCGACGCCGCCCTCGCGCCCTAGAGGGCGCCGTCAACCTGCCGGTTCGGTCGCGACCGTCTCGGAGGCGGGGGCATCCGGTGCCGCGGCGGGATCATCCGGCTCCGCGGGAGCGGGAGTGTCCGGCGCCGCGGCTCCGCGGGACTGCACGGCGCCGTCACCGGCCGCATCGACCGTCGCCCCACGCCAGAGCTGGGGGCTGAGGCTGTACACGACCGTCGCGGTCGTCTTGCCACGCAGCACGAACTCACCGACGGGCACGAGCCCCGCGGCCGCACGACCGCCACCGTCGCGTGCGGACGCGGCGGCATCACCGTTGAGCAGGATCGTACGGCCGAGGTCGCGGGTGAGCTCCTGCAAGCGGGCTGCCTCGTTGACGGCGTCACCGACGACCGTGTACTCGAACCTGCTCGTCGACCCGATGTTGCCGGCGAACACCTCGCCCGCCGCGATGCCGATCCCGAAGTCGAGGCGCATCGCCTCGAGCCGGCCCGCGATCTGGGCGGCAGCCTCGAGCGCGTGCACCGCGTGCAGGGCGTCGTCGCGGGGAGCGCCGAAGACGGCGAGCACCGCATCGCCCTGGAACTTGTTCACGAGTCCACCGGTCGCCTCGACCGCCTCGACGACGACCTCGAACACGACGTTGAGGAGCTGGGCGAGCTGCTGGGGCTGCGCGAACTCGGCGAGGGTGCTGAACGATGCCAGGTCGACGAACAGCGCAGACGCGGTGCGCACCTCACCGCCGAGGTGCACCTCGTCGTCGCCGCTGCGCGCTGCGTGCAGGGCGGCTTCGGCGACCTGTTCGCCCACCTGCCGCCCGAAGAGGTCCTCGACCCGCTCGCGGGCGGCGAGGCCCTCGACCATCTCGTTGAAGCCGTGCTGCAGCCTCCCGAGCTCGTCGATGCGGTCGATGGGCACGCGCACGGAGAAGTCGCCGTCCTCGACCCGCTCCATGGCGTCCTGCAGCCCGTGGATCGGTGCCGTTATCGAATGCCGCACGTTCACGGAGAAGACCGCCCCGACGAAGATGCCCGCGATCGCCAGGAACCACGCCATCGACGACAGCTCCGCCATCGACGCCTCGCCGCGGAACGTAGCCACCAGCGCCATCGTCACGAGCGGGATGACCGTTCCGATCAGGAACATGAAGCGCATCCGCGAGTGCAGCCGGTCGGCCGGCGGCAACGGCAGGCTCACGGGGTCGCCGCCGCGGAAGAACACCGGCATCCAGCGGCGCCACACGTCCTCGATGCGCAGGTACACGATGGCCGACGTGCCCACCCCGGCGACGACGGTTCCCGCACAGGCGAGCAGGAAGCGCCGCGCGGCGAAGCCGTCGCCGGTGATGCCCTCGGCGAGCCCGAAGCCCAGCGCGGCGACGATCCAGAACGACAACGAGATCGAGCTCTGCACCGCGGGCTGGACGACGACGGAGATGCGGAGGCGCTCCGGCGGGTGGCCCGTGCCGTCGTCGTGTTCGAGCCAGTCGACGAGCGGTCGCGCTGTGCGCCACGAGATCCAGAGCACGAGCGCGAACGCGGGGACGGTGAGCAGCGACACGTAGAGGATCACGCTCCGCGTCGTCGTGGGCAGCGTCCCTTGCTGGAAGGCGATGTAGAACACCGCGATTATCGCTCCACCGAGGACGTTGGCCTCGATGAAGTCACGGGCGACGCTGCGGCGCAGCCGCTTGACCTCGCCGGGATCTGCGCCGGCGGCCTCGGGGGTGGGTCCGGGTTCCGCTGGTTTGGTTGACACTCGGCCTCGAGGCTCGGGAGCGGTCAGGCTCGCGACGGCGTGCGGCACGGCGCGACACGCGCGCTCGTCATGCGGACGTCACGTAGATTGCAGACCAGGACCGAGTCTACCTCCGGCACTGCGCGCCACCCCGATGGGAACCCCGATGCCCGAGCCGCCTTCCGCACAGGATTCCCCTCCGGGGGTGCCCTCGTCTGGACGCACCGCGGCCGGCGCTGCGACCCGCCAGCAGGTCCTCGACTCCGCGCGACGGCTCTTCCTCGAGCACGGGTACCACGCCACCACCACGCGCGCGATCGCGCGGTCCGCCCACGTCTCCGACGCCCTCCTGTACCGGTACTTCCCCTCCAAGCGCGATCTGTTCGACGCCGTCATCGACGAGGGGCTCGCGCACCTCGAGCCCTACGTGCGCTTCGGCGCTCCCGCGCTCGCGAACCTGCGCCTGCGCGAGACGCTCGAGGCGGCTGCGTACACGACGGTCGAGATCATCCGCCGCGACGTCGAGGTCTTCCAGCTGATCATCGCCGAGTCGCGCCTGCTCCTCGGCGACAGGCGTGTCTCGGACCTGCTCGACGACCTGCACAGGAGCCTCTCGGGCCGCCTCCAGGACTTCGTCGACGCCGGGGAGGCGCACAGGTGCGACACCTCCGTGCTCGCATGGCAGTTCGTCGGCGGCATCGCGATGCACGAGCTCAAGCACGTCATCATGGGTGACGAGTCCGGCCCCGACGACACCGACCACTTCGTGTCTGAGGTCGTGGACGCGGCGCTGAGATCTCTCTCACCGGCGAGGTCTTGACGCGCCTGCGGCGGGATTTCGTGCTGGAATCATCTCCGACGCAGCCAGCGCCGAGAGGAACCCGCGAGGATGCAGCCTCACCAGCCCGCCGGCCGGCCACCCGGCCTTCCCCTGTCGTGCCCTGCGTGCGGGGCGCAGAACGCGCCCGGCGCCATGTACTGCGCTGCGTGCGGGACCGTGCTGGGCTCACCGCAGCCATTGCCCCAGCAGCCACCGCCTCAGCCGGAGCTTCCCCTCGGCGATCCGGCCGCCGGATCAACGGCGCCGCCTGCACCGCCGGCTCCCCCGGCTCCGGGCGTG
>JAIBAC010000194.1 GCA_019695375.1 Acidimicrobiia bacterium | reverse complement strand
CGCCCCCACGCTCGCCGCGCTCGTCGACGCGCCGCTCGTCGACGGCCGCTACAAGGGCCAGCCCGCCACCGGCCTGCGCGTCAAATGGCAGGACGGCGACCCCCTCGAGGACGTCGTCGTCGGCACCCACCCCGAGCGCACCCTCGTGGTCACATTGGACCAGGGCTTCACACCACTGGTGCTCGACATGTTCGACAAGGGGGAGCTGCCCAACCTCAGGAGCCTCGTGGACGACGGCACGATGTACCGATACGGCCTGGTCGCCAACTACCCCTCCGACACCCTGCCGTCCAACAGCGTCCTCGCGACCGGTGCCTGGTCGGGCCACACCGGAGTCACCGGCAACCACATCTACGACCGCGACGCCGGCGTCGTGTGGGATCCCGTCGAGCCCGAGTGGTTCGCGGTGAGCGACCTCTACACGTCTCCGGAGGTGGAGACGCTCTTCGACCTCGCCGATCGCACGTTCCCGGGGGCGTGGACTGTCAGCGCCGACAGCCCGATCCACCGCGGGGCCGACACCGCCAGCGCGCGCTTGCTTAACATCGGCTACCGCGCCAAGCGCGCCACGACCCCGATCGAGAAGCTGGGCGTCCTGTCCGGGCTCTTGCGCGACATCCCGGTCCTCGACCCGAGGGGCTTCAACGTGCCGTTGGTGGACCTCGCGTGCGACCCTCAGAACGGCACCGTGTTCTCCAACGTCGTCGACGGACTCGCGACGGCGAGCGTGGCGGGCCAGTTCCCGTGGACACGGGCGTTGTCGACGTCGCCGCGGGGCGAGCTGCCACGCTTCGTGTGGTACTACCAGACCCGCACCGACGGCATCGGGCACAGCTCTCGCTTCGCGGACAGCTGCTTACGCCGCGTCTACCGTGACGCCGACGCCCGCCTCGGCATCGTCCTGTCCGAGCTCGACGTGGCCGGAGCCCGTGACACCACCGCCGTCGTCGTCACCAGCGACCACGGCCGCGCGGAGACCGACTACGACACGCCGCTGTCGTCGATCCTCGACACGGTTCCCGGCCTCGACTACGTGCAGGCGGGGTTCTTCGTCTACCTCCGTTGACGGCCCCGATCCGTGTCGGGTCCCGCCGGGCTTCCCTTGGATGACAGACCGGCCAGCCGGTGGACGTTGGATAACCAGAGGCGCGCTTTTGCGCGCCGTGGTTATCCAACGTCGCCTAGCTGGCCGGATCGTCATCCAACCTGGGCCAGGTGGCGGGATCGTTCTCCAACCCGGCGGCCGAGGCCTAAGCGGCGCGGGAGGGGCGCCTCGCTATCCTGACGCCATGCAGGGACGCTTCGGTGACGTCGTCACCGCGATGATCACGCCCTTCACCGACGACGGGGCCCTCGACGTCGACGGGGCGGCCGCCCTCGTCGCCCACCTGCTCGCCCACGGCAACGACGCCGTCGTCGTCTCCGGCACCACGGGCGAGTCGCCCACCCTCACCCACGCCGAGAAGCTCGACCTCTTCCGCGCCGCGGTCGACGCTGCGGCCGGGCGCGGCAAGATCGTCGCGGGCACGTCGTCCTACGACACCGCCGCGTCGGTGCGCCTCACCGAGGACGCCACAGCCGCTGGCGTCGACGGGATCCTCGCCGTGACGCCGTACTACAACCGCCCACCCCAGCGCGGCATCGCGGCGCACTTCAGCGCGATCGCCGACGCCACCGACAAGGCGGTGCTCCTCTACGACATCCCCGGCCGCACCGGTGCCACGATCGCGATCGACACCTACGTCGCGCTCGCCGCCCATCCCCGCATCGTGGGCGTCAAGGACGCCACCGGATCGCCCGGCCACGTCGCCGAGGTGATCGGGGCGTGCGGCGACGCGTTCGAGGTGTACTCGGGCGACGACGCCATGACCCTCCCGTTCCTCGCGATGGGCGCCTGCGGTGTGGTCAGCGTCGCCGGACACCTCGCCGCCGCCCAGATCGGCGAGATGATCCGCGCCTTCGACAGCGGCGACGTCGCCGGCGCCCGCAAGATCCACATGGAGCTGCTCGGACTGTTCCGCATCCTCTTCGCCGACTCCTCACCGATCCCGGTCAAGGCCGCCGTCGCGATGGCCGGCCTCCCCGCAGGACCGGTGCGCCCGCCGCTCGCCCCGATCGAGGACGACTTCGCCGCCGAACTGCGCGAGGTCGTCGCCCCGTTCCTGGGGGGCGTGTGAGCGACCCGGTCCGCCTCATCTTCCTCGGCGGGCTTGGCGAGATCGGCCGCAACTGCTTCTGCATCGAGATCGCCGGCCGTCTCCTCGTCGTCGACTGTGGTCTCATGTTCCCGACCGAGGACATGCCCGGCGTCGACCTCGTCCTGCCAGAC
Source organism: Acidimicrobiia bacterium (assembly GCA_019695375.1). Classification (GTDB taxonomy): domain Bacteria; phylum Actinomycetota; class Acidimicrobiia; order UBA2766; family UBA2766; genus JAIBAC01. The sequence continues at coordinate 3,514 of JAIBAC010000194.1, read as the reverse complement.
CTCGGCTATCTCGAAGAGCGGGCAGCGGACCTCGAGGCCGTGCTCCTCACCCACGGTCACGAGGACCACATCGGGGCGCTGCCGTTCCTGCTCGAACGCGTCGAAGTGCCCGTGTACGGCACCGAGCTCACCGTTGGGATGGTCGGACCCAAGCTCGAGGAGCGCAAGGTCGCCGACCGCACCAGGCTCATCTGCTTCGGCGACGGCGAGACCGTACGCTGCGGCCCCTTCGAGTTCACCGCGATCCCCGTCACCCATTCCGTGCCCCACGGCGTCGGCTTCGCCTTCCACACCCCTCAGGGCACGATCGTGCACACGGGCGACTTCAAGCTCGACCTCACCCCCGTCGACGGGCGCCGCACCGACGTGTCGACCTTCGGTGAGCTCGGCAAGGCAGGCGTGCGGCTGCTGCTGTCGGACTCCACCAACGCCGAGGTGCCCGGTGTCACCGGATCGGAGCGCCTCGTGGGGGAGTGGCTCCTCGACCTCTTCGGCCGCCACGACGCCAACCGCATCGTGTGCGCCTGCTTCGCGAGCCACCTCCACCGCGTGCAGCAGGTCTGCGACGCGGCGCTCACGTACGGGCGCAAGATCGCGTTCCTGGGACGGTCGATGCTCGCCAACACCGCGCTGGCCCGCGAGCTCGGCCTGCTCACGATCCCGGACTCGGCGATCATCAACGTCGCCGACGTCGACGACTACCCGCCCGAGCAGATCTGCATCGTCTGCACGGGCAGCCAGGGCGAACCGCTGGCGGCGCTCAGCCTCATGGCCGCCGGTGAGAACCGCTCGGTGACGATCTCCGACGACGACACCGTCGTGTTCAGCTCGAGCCCGATCCCGGGCAACGAGATGAACGTGCACCGTGCGATCGACGGGCTCACCCGCCACGGTGCCGCGGTCGTGCACTCCGGGACCTCGCGCGTGCACGTGTCGGGCCACGCGGCGGCACAGGAGCTCGAGATGATGCTCTCGCTCACGCGGCCGGAGTTCTTCGTGCCCGTCCACGGCGAGTACCGACACCTCAAGGCGCATGCCCGCCTCGCCGAGGCGCTCGGCGTCGAGGCCGCCAACGTGGTCATCGCCGAGGACGGCGACGTCGTCGTCCTCGACGACGACGGCATCCACCTTGCCGAGGACAGGGCGCCCGGCGGTTACGTCTACGTCGACGGTTCCGGTGTCGGCGACATCAACGCCGGGGTGCTGCGCGACCGCCAGGTGCTCTCCGACGACGGCGTCCTCATCGCCGTCGTCGGCGTCGACAGCCGCGACGGTGCGATCGTGCGCGGGCCCGAGATCATGTCGCGGGGCTTCCTCGAGCCCGACGCGTCGGAGCAGTTCGCGAAGGAGGCCGCCGACGCCGTCCGCCAGTCGATCGAGTCCGCCGCAGCGGAGGGCGCCCTCGACCACACGACGCTGTCACGCCACGTGCGCCAGTCCCTGAGCCGCTTCGCCAACAAGCGCACACGCCGCCGTCCGCTCGTGTTCCCGCTCGTCATCGAGCTGTAGCCGCTGCGACCGCAGCGCACCGTGGGACCGGCCGCTGGACCTAGCGGAGGCGGCGCATCACCGCTCTCGCAGCCACGGCACCACCGAGCACGGCAGCACCGATGCGGGCGTAGCTCGTGATCGTCCGCGTACCCACCGGCCGGCGCTCCAACGTGAACGGGCACGGTGTGAACCCGGTGTGGAGAGCCGTGACTTCGCCGCCGGCTTCGCGGGCGAACACGAGGGGGAGCACGTACCCGTCGTAGGTGACCGAGTACGCGTCGGGATCGCCGGTGCCCGAAGGGCGAAGGCGTAGTCCGCGGCGGAACGGACCGATCGGTGAGCGCGCCACGAGGTGGTCGCCCGCGTCCGCGATCTCGATCTCGCCGCCGAAGAACTGCAGCACGCGTGCGTTCGTGTTCAAGCCGGGGGTGGGCCGGTAGACGCCGACCTGCTCGCGCCACGCGTCGGGGCGGGGCGTCGCGTCGTACTCGGCGGGCGAGGTCGCCGGTCCCGTCGAGGCGACGCCGAGGGCGCGCTCGAGGACGGCGCCGGCGACGTGGCCGCCGCCGAAGTACGCCGACGGCATCACGCCGCGGTTGAGGAGCACTGCGACTGCGGTGCCGGCGCCGGGGGCGAGCACCAGACCGGTCGAGAAGCCGGGCACGGTGCCGCCGTGGCCGGCGGTGAAGGTGGACCCGGTGCCGCCGAGCCACCACGAGAGGCCGACCGAGGGCAGGCGCGCATCGACGCCGTACTGCGGCGTCATCATGTTGCGCGCCGTGTCGCGCTGGAGGATGCGGTTGTCGCCGGCGGTCGCCCACAGCACCCCGTTGGCGTAGGCGACCATGTCCGCGATCGTGGCGTAGACCCCGCCGGCAGGCACGATCGCGAGGTCCCAGAAGCGGGTGGCGGACGCGACCCCGCCACGCACGCTGTAGCCGGTGGCAAGGGTGTCGTCGACGGCCGCGGTCCGCAGTGCTGCAGCGTCGCCCATGCCGAGCGGCGTGAAGATCCGCTCCGCCAAGAGCTCGGAGTATGGCTGTCCCGTGATCGACTCGGCGGCGAGGCCCAACAGGGTGAAGCCCACGTTGGAGTACGCCCACTTGCGCCCCGCCGCCACGCGGGCGACGACGCCGTCCTCGTACAGATGCTCCAGAGGCGGCGGCTGCGGACCGCCGCGTGCAGCGCCGATCGCCCGCAACGGGTCGCGCAGGAGAGCGCGGGCCGACGCCACCTCGCCGATGCCCGAGGTGTGCGTGAGCAGGTGGCGGAGGGTGATCTCGCCGCCGGAGAGGTCGGTCTGGGTGAGGTCGACGCCGCGCAGGTGGGGCCGGACGGGATCGTCGAGACCGACGAGGCCGGCGTCCACGAGCTGGAGGACGACGATCGCGGTCATCGTCTTGGTCACCGAGCCGACGCGGAAGTGCGTGGTCGTGTCGACACGGCGGCCCGACGCGAGGTCGGCATGGCCGTAGCAGCGCACCAGCGGCTCGCGCCCGGGCTGGATCAGCGCGACTGCCGCGCCCGGCACGTCGAGAGCGGCGAGCCGGCCGAGGACGACCTCGTCGAGTTCCCCAGCACCGATCATCACCAGATGTTGCCATGCGCGCGCCCTGCGTGCCGGACTGCCCCCCGGAAACGTGCGCACGCTGGTACCTTGTGGCTGCAGCCCTGCGGGCGGGAGCAGGTCGGGGCGGCACGAGCCAGACGCGCCGTGCGACACACCTGGGAGCCCCGCGTTGCCGACCGCCACACGATCCAAGAAGTCCAGGGCGAGCAAGTCGAAGGCCCGCAAGCCCGCGTCGCGCAAGCCCGCGTCGCGCAAGGCGCCATCGCGCAAGACGCCATCGCGCAGGACGGCGACGCGCAGAACCTCCGGAACCGCCCGCAACAGGGCGCCCAGCGCGCCGCCGGCGCCGCGGCCGCCGCGTGAGCGGGCCGCGCTCGCGCGTGCGGCACACCAGATCGTCGCCGACCACGGAGCCGACATCGCCGGCATCGCCCTCATCGTCGTCGCCGTGGT
>JAIBAC010000193.1 GCA_019695375.1 Acidimicrobiia bacterium | reverse complement strand
TGCTCCAAAAGCGGGCGTGGGCGTGGTGCTCCCCTATCGTCCACCGACGTCTCGACGACCTCGACCGAGGATTGGCGCTTGGCCACGAGAACGAAGCGCTGCATGGCGATGGTGGCCGTCGTCGCGATCGCCGCCGGCGCCTGCTCACGAGGGGACGGCACCGACGCCGCGGGGCCGGTGCTCGTGGACGAGGGCACCCTCACGGTCTGCTCGGACATCCCCTACAAGCCCTTCGAGTACCCCGACGAGGGCGATCCGTCCACGTTCCAGGGCTACGACGTCGACACGATCGGCGCGATCGCCGCCGCCAACGGATGGCGGACCGAGTGGGTCGTGACGCCCTACGACGGGATCATCGAGGCCCTCGACGCGGGCAGCTGCGACGTGATCGCATCGGCGCTGCCGATCACGGACGAACACCGTGAGCAGGCCGACCTCAGCGAGCCGTACTTCCGCTCAGCGGTGGCGCTGCTCGTGCGCAAGGCAGGCGAGGAGGAGTTGACCGGCCTTCCGGCACTGGCCGGCAAGCGCGTGGGAGTGCAGTCGGGCACGGCCGGCGAGCGCTATATCGCCGAACACGATCCCGGCGCGACGGTCGTCGCGTTCGCCTCGGACACGGAGCTGGTGGCCGCGCTCGGCGCCGGCGAGGTGGATGCGGTCCTTCAGGACCTGCCCCTCGGCGAGCAGCACACGAGCGAGGACAGCTCGATCGCGATGGTGGCGACCTACCCGACGGGAGAGGCGCTCGGCTTCGCCGTCAGGAAGGACGCCAACCCGCAGCTGCTCTCGGTGCTCGACGCCGGGATCGCGGCGCTCGCCGCAGACGGGGAGCAGGCGCGGATCTTCCGCAAGTACTTCCCCGACGCCCCAGATCAGGAGTAGCGGGCCTCGACGCCACGGGACTCCCCGTGGTTGGCGACCGCCCAGTCGAGATCAGCGAGGAGGTCGTCGAGGATCTCGGAATGCCCCGGCGAGATCATGGCGTGCAACGCCGCCGGGTCGAGCTGGCGGTCGAAGTTCCAGCCGCGGTCGTCGAGGACGTCGTTGACCGCCATCACGTCGACTGACTCGGAACCGAAGGCGAACACGGTCGCCGCCGGCTCACCCCACACGTGCAGGTCGGGGTGGGCCTCGACGTGGTCGATGATCGCCCGCGCGGTGTCATAGGCGCGGCCCGCGAGCTCGACGTAGCCGTCCTCGCCGAGGAAGTTCATGACCGTCCACGCCGCGCAGATCGGCGCCGCCGGGCGCGCTCCCGCGATCGCGGGCGAGCCGTAGAGGCCGCCGGGCCAGTCCGAGTACAGGAACACCTGGTGGCGCAGCATCTCGCGGTCGCGGTGCAGCACCACGGACGCGCCCTTGGTGCAGTAGCCGTACTTGTGGACGTCGGCGGACATCGACGTGACGCCTGGAACCCGGAAGTCGAACGGTGCGACCTCGACGCCACGGTGTTCGAGGAACGGCAGCAGGAAGCCACCCACGCACGAGTCCGTGTGGAAGGCGATGCCACGCGCGGCCGCGATCTCGGCGAGGTCGGCGATCGGGTCGATGACTCCGTGGGGATAGCCGGGTGCCGAGCCGACCATCATCACGGTGTCGTCGGCGACGAGGCCGGCGGCGGCTGCCGCGTCGGCGCGGAAGTCGTCGCCGAGGGGGATGTAGCGGATGCCGAGGCCGAGGTAGTGAGCCGCCTTCGCGAACGCCGGGTGGGCGGAGCGGGGCACGAGCACGTGACCGCCGGTGACGCCCCGCTCTTCGGCGGCACGTTCGCGCGCGACCTTGGTCGCCATGATGATCGACTCGGTGCCGCCCGAGGTCATCGTGCCGCCGCTGCCTTCGGGGCCGTTGAGCATCCCAGCCGTCATCGAGACGACCTCGGTCTCCATCGACGCGAGGCTCGGGAACCTGATCGGGTTGAGGGCGTTCTCGTACAGGTAGAGGTTGTTCGCCTCGTGCAGGACCTCGTCGACCTCGGCGGTCGCCGGGTAGATGAGGCTGAAGGTGCGCTTGTGCTCCCAATCCGCGTCGGCCGACTTGCGCTCGCGGATGGTCGCGAACAGCTCGTCACGTGGAACGCCGTGCTGCGGCAGCCGCATGCCGGGACCCCCTTGTCGACTCTGCGGACACGGGCGAAGGTAGCGTTGCAGCCCATGGACGACCGCCTCTACTTCCGCCAGTGGCTCGCAGGCCGCGACTTCGCGCGCAGCGACCCGCTCGCGCGCCAGATGGTGAACTTCGTCTACGCAGTGGGCGACCGCGAGACCGGCAGGTGCATGCTCGTCGACCCCGCGTACGACGTCGACGACCTCCTCGACCTCGTCGAGGGCGACGAGATGGAGGTCGACGGCGTCCTCGCCACCCACTACCACCCTGACCACGTCGGCGGGGACATGATGGGCATCTCGATAGTGGGGGTGCGCGACCTGCTCGAGCGGCGCAGCGGCGTCGCCGTGCACGTGCAACAGGACGAGGTCGAGTTCGTGAAGAAGGTCACCGGCCTCGGCGACGCGGAGCTCGTCACCCACAGCGGTGGCGACGTGGTGTCGATCGGCGCCGTCGACGTGACCCTCGTGCACACGCCGGGGCACACGCCGGGTAGCCAGTGCTTCTTCGTCGAGAACCGCCTCGTGTCGGGCGACACGCTCTTCCTCGACGGCTGCGGCCGCACCGATCTGCCCGGCGGCGACCCTCGTGAGATGTACCGCAGCCTCACGGACCGCCTCGCCCGCATCCCCGACAAGGCGCTCGTCTTCCCTGGCCACATGTACTCGGCTGCCGGTGTCGCGACGATGGGCGCGACCCGCGAGCTCAACTACGTGTTCAAGCCCAAGACCGAGCAGCAGTGGCTCGCCGTGTTCGGCGCCTGACCCGCCGAGCGCCAGCCCCATGCGCGGCTGGTGTTCTGCCCGGATCCCGCGTCCGGTTGGCCGCATGAGGTCGAGGGCGGCGGCCGACGCCGTCGCCGGCGGCGGTCTACTCGAACGCCACTGCTTCTCCGGCTGCTGCGTGACCGGCGACGATGGCCCGCCCGCGATGCAGCAGGCGGCAGTCCGGTGGATGTCGTGCCGTTCGCAACCAGGACGTCCGGGTCCGTGTGCGCCGACCTCTGGCGTGTCGCCGGCAGCTGAGCCAGTCCTAGTGGAGGTTGTCGTAGAGGCGATGGTTTGTGTCGTAAGCAGCCGCTCGCGACTGCGCCGCCGTCCGCGGCGACTCTGCCGTGGGCGGCGGCGCAATCCGAGCCGGCGTGAGGCCAGCCGGAACGGATGCTCAGGCGGCCTTGGGGTGTGCGGTCTCGAGCTGTATGGCCTCGTCGACGACCTTGCGGTTGTGCGACTCGAGCCAGCTCAGCACGTCGTGCCAGACACCGGCTGTGGCACCGAATGCGAGCCCGGTGGCGACGAAGCCCATCCCCGAGCGGATGTGAAGGCCGAGCGCGGCGAACAGGTCGAGATCGAACAGATAGGCCGCGACGATACCGAGGATCATTGCTGCCAGCATTCGTGCGGCTTTCGGCATTCCGAAAAAGCCGCCGAAGTCGACGAGCTTCTTGATCACCAGACCCATGAGTAACACCATCAGCAGTACGTACATGGGCACCTACCTTGACTCGGCAGTTACCGCTTGATCGCGGCACCGATGAGACTCTCTGCAACCACGGAGAGTTACCGGCTGACCACAGCGATGAGCAGCGCCAAGGTGATCAGAAGAGAGCCTTGGCGAGCAGGGGCCGGTACTCACGGGTGAGCGGGTCGTCGTCGCCGAGAAGGGTGAAGATCCGCACCATCGCCTCACGGGCGGCGTCGTCGCGGGAGTCGCGTACCCGCACCAGGTACTGCTCGAGCGCGGTGCCGTAGTCGCCGCGTGCGAGCGCGGCGGCGGCAGGATCCGCTGCGTCGCCTTCGCCGGCGTTCTCCCCCGCCTCTGCGAGCTCGATCTCGGCGAGAAGGCGGGCGGTGTCGGCGGTTTCGGGCACACGTGTGAGCAGCTTGCGCGCCTCCTCGTCCTCGCCACGGTCGTGGAGGATCCGCGCGAGACCGACGACGGCGACGGGATGGTCGTGCTGGTCCTCGAGCGCCGCGCGGAAGCCGGCCTCGGTCCCCTCGGCGGCGAGACGGTCCGCGGCCGTGGGTCGCAGGGAATCGACGAAAGCCCGCACCTGCGCCTCGGGCAGCGCGCCCGTGAACTCCGACACCAGGCGGCCGCCGGCGAAGGCCTTGACGGCGGGGATGCCCTGGATGCCGAACTGGCGTGAGACGGCGGGATTGGCGTCGACGTCGACCTTGGCGAGGACGACCTCGCCGCCGGTGTCGGCGATGACGCGCTCGAGCACCGGGGTGAGCTGGCGGCATGGCCCGCACCACTCGGCCCAGAAGTCGACGACCACGGGCGTGGTCGCGCTTCGCTCGACCACTTCGGTCGCGAAGGTCGCATCGGTCACGTCGATGCCCATCAGGTCTCCTGGAGAGTCGGGAAGTGACGACGCGACGCTACTTCAGCGTCACCCGCTCGCGTCCGCTGCAGGTGCCGAGAGCACGCCTTCGTCGGAGATCTCCACACCGGTCTCAGGCAGGTCCGAGGCGTTGAGGCGCCGCACGCGTGCGATCGCGTCGCCGCCCTTGGTCGCCGTGCCCTTGCCGGTCAGCTTGGTCGGCATGAGCTTGCCTCCGCGGAACGACCCGTCGGCGCCGAGGTCGACCGCGAGCACGGCGCTCGTGGACGTGGTCGACGTGAGCGAGAACCACCCGTATGTCGCGAAGTTGCCGAGGCTGTACGCGATCAAACGGTCCTTGTAGATCTCCATCGCCCTCAGCACATGAGGGCCGGAGCCCGCCACGAGGTCGGCGCCCGCGTCGACCGCAGCGTGCGCGAACTCGATGAAGTCCGCTCCTGGATCACCGCTGTGGCGAATGTGGGTGCCGGAGTCGCCTTCGAGACCTCCGTGGAAGAACACGACCACGACGTCGTTGCGCCCGCCGGCCGCCTCGATCTGCCGCTTCACCTCGTCGAGGTCGGTGATCGAGTTGGTCGCCGTGTAGTGGCTGAAGCCGAGGAAGCCCACGCGCGTGCCGTTCACGACCTTCTCGACGACCTGACCCGGCAGGCCCGTGTACGCGACGCCGGCCTTGTCGAGGAGTGCCATCGTCGACTGGCGCCCCGGCTCTCCTCTGTCGTTGCTGTGGTTGTTGGCGAGGTTGACGACGTCGAAGCCGGCGTCCTTGTAGATGCCGGCGTACTCGGGTGGCTGGCTGAACATGTAGCAGTCGCTGCGGCCTTCACACTTGGACTTGGGGCCCTCGTCGGTGATCGGGCCTTCGAGGTTGCCGGTCACGACGTCGGCCTCGAGCAGGTCGCGCACGCCGGAGAACGACGCCTCCGCGTCGGCCGGCAGGCGCGGGTCGGGCGTGGTCGAGCCCAGCATCATGTCGCCGACCCAGACGAGGCTGAAGGGTGCGGCGCTGCTCGGGCCCGATGCCTGTTCAGCACCGGAGTCGTCGACGACGGCTGCGGCAGCGATCGTGTCGTCGGTGGCCGCGTCCTCGAGCGCGGGCCTGTACAGCGCGGTGAGGACCATGAGAGCGAGAACGAGACCGGCCCCGACTGCGATTGCGAGGAGGTCCCCGCGGGTCGGCCGGCCGCGCCGTCTGGAAGCTCGTGCCACGCCGGGACGGTACCAGGTCCCGCGGCCCGGTCCTGGTCAGCGGGAGTGGAGGGACGCGAGGAGCCCTGCGGCAGCAGCCGTCGTCCCGGTGTCGAGTCCGCCCTCGGCGAAGCAGCCGACGACGACGATGCGCCCCTCTGTCAGGACGTAGGTGGCATCGAGGCCGAAGGGCTGGCCCGGGTCTCTGCTCTCCGCGCGAACGTTCCGCGCAGGTCCGAGGCCGTGCTCCAGTTCGGTTTGCG